>NZ_CP156627.1:1200000-1500000 GCF_039852015.1 Robbsia sp. KACC 23696
GTGACGACGTCGATGGAAGCGAGCTTGGCTTGCGCGCCTTCGAGCTTGCCACGCGCCACGCCCGCTTCTTTCACGCGCTCACGCGCCGCGTGATAGCGCGGCACGAGCCAGGCATTCAACTCCTGTTGCGCGCGTTCCTGCCAGGAGTAGCGTCCGCGGATCGCAAAGCGCGACTGCAGTCCCTTTTGCACGAGTTCGTCGACATGCAGATCCTGCGCGACGATGTCGGAGACCGCGCTGAAAGACATCTCGACACGCTTTTGAAACAGCGGATCCTTCATCGCGCCCGGCGCGTACAGCACGCCTTGATCCATGTGATGGGTGCCTGCCGCATCGGCACGCAGGATCATGTAGATCACGCTATCGACGGTGACGACCAGGGACAGCGTGGGCGGCACATTGGCGAACAGCATCCGATTGCGTTCTTCGCTCGTCAGTTTCGGAAACACCGGGAACAGCGCTTTCTGCGTCGGATTGAACGCGGCATCGGGGTGAATCGTGCCGTTGAAGCGGTAGTAGCCGGCCGTATCGTCCGGCAGACTGTCGGGGAACGACGCCAGCGCGCTCGGCACGAAATCGTGCAAGGGGCCGTGATGCAGCCGGTTGGCATGATAGCCGTCGTTGTTGTTCTCGAACATGACCTTCCAGTTCCACGGAAAATGTGCGGCTTCCGGGGGACGCGGCCCTTCGGCGCGATCGAGTTCGAAGTTGGCCAGCACCGGATCGAGGGCGGTCAGGCGCGGTGCCAGCGGCGCGGCGGCCTTGTCGAAGTTGACGAAGATAAAGCCTTGCCAGATTTCGACCAACAGCGTGGGCAGACAGAACGCCTTCTTGTCGAAGCCTTCGGTGGCATCCATCGCCGGCGCGGCGATCAGATCGCCGTCGAGCGAGTAGGCCCAGTGGTGATACGGACAGAGGAAGGCGCGGGCATTGCCGCTGCCTTCGGCGACGAGCATGGCGCGATGCTGGCAGACGGCCGACATCGCCTTGACTTCGTTACGGGCATTGCGCGCGATCAACAACGGCTCGTTGATGATCGTCGTGGTGAAGTAATCGCCGGGTTTGGCCACCCAGTCCGCGCGCCCGACACAGAGCCATTCGTGATTGAAGACCGCTTCTTTCTCGAATTCATAGAAAGCGGGATCGGTATAGCACTGGGGCGGCAAGGTCTCGGCCTGGCCGACCGGCAAGGCGCTTGAGTCCAAACCCGCGAAAAACGCGTCATCGAATGCGAGCGGCACCAGGGGGAGAACGGAATTCGGCTTCATGACAATGTCTCGTATTGCGTAGGGTGATCGTGTTGCGCGGCAATCAGGCCGACCAATAATCCGGGAGCATCCAGCCGCTGAGGAACGGCGTGTAATTCACGGAATGCTTGTACGCCGCCGTGGCGATGCCCTGCAGCAACGGCAATGCATAACCTTGCTCCACCGCCCAGCGATGGAAGACTTTGTAACCGGCGATGCGCTTCGCTTCGTCGGTCTGCGTCGTGAGCGGGTCGAGGTAGGCCGAAATGTCCGCGCTACGCCAGACGGCGAACGGTCCTTTCGGGTTCAAATAGCTGCCGGCTGACAATTCCGGATCGCCGCTGCCGTTCTGCCACATCCAGAGCACCGGGCCGGCCAGCGTGCCGGCGGCGGCTTGCGTGAAGAACTGGACCGGCTCGATGACGGTCAATTGCGCGTCGATGCCGACCTGTTTCCACATCTGGACAATCGCGCGAGCCATGTCGAGGTCGCCGGGATAGGCGCCGTTCGTGGCCAGGAAGGGCAGCTTGACCGGTTTGGCCGGACTGAAGCCGGAGGCCGCCAGCAAGCTTGTTGCAAGGGCCGGATCGTGTGCGAAGGTGTATGACGGATCATAGGCCGGCGTGCCCGGTGCGGCGGGCGTCGATTGCGGCTTGGGCACGTCGCTGAAGAAGGCGCGGGCAAGGGCGGCTTTGTCGATCGCATGATGCATCGCGAGGCGAACGTTTTTTTCTGCCGTCGGGCCGGCGTTGATCATGTGAATCAGATAGGTGTCGCTGGTCGGCGTCACCTTGCTGGCCAGACCGGGCGACGTACCCAAGCGCACGGTCTGCTTCAGCGGCAGACCTGCCGCGAAGCCGCTTTGGCCGGCCTGTACCGCGGAGATCCGGGCGGTCGAGTCCTTGACCACCTGAAATACGACATCGCGAATCTTCGGCGCGCCGCGCCAATGCTTGTCGAAGGCGGTCAAGGTGATGCGCGAGTCGGGCTGATAGTCGGTCAGGCGATAGGGGCCCGAGCCGACCGGCTTGGCGATGAAACCGTCTTTGCCGACTTTCTCGAAATACCTGCGCGGCATCAGATAGCCGCCCAGATAGGCGAGGTAGGCCGGCGCCGAGACCATCGGCGCCTTGAAGTGCATGACGGCCTTCGTCGGCGTCGGCGTCTCGATCTTCTCCAGTGCCCACCACACGCCGCCGACCTGCAAGGTCTTATCGGCATGCAGGCGGTCGAAGTAGGTGAACTTGAAATCGTCGCTGCTTGCCTTGTCGCCGTTGTGGAAATACACATCGTCGCGCAGGTCCAATTCGAGCACGGTACCGGCTGCGTCTTGCCAGCGCCATGCCGTGACGAAGGCCGGCGACAGCGCGCCTTTCTCATCGATGTCGAGCGCGGCATCGAAGACGCAGCGATAGATCGAGATCGGATTCGGCGCGACGCGGACCAGCGGATCCCACGAGGGCACGTCGACCGGGAAGGCAATCGTCAGCGGCGCGTCGGCCGCCTGTGCGTTCGTGCTGGCGCCCAGTCCCGCGGCCAGTGCCGCAGTGCCGGCCATGCCGCCCAGCAGGCGCTGGCCCGTGAACAGGGTATCGAACAGCGGCGTGCCAACGGCAGCACTGCTGCCCAGCATCTGAAGAAAATGTCTACGGCTTGTCATGGAGGGCCTTGTGTCTGGCTTTGTCGATCGATGGCCGGCCCGCTATGCCACGACGGGCATGCGCGGTGTGGGCCATGTGCGCGAACCTAGAATAAGCAGCTAAATTTCCGACGTCTTGTCGTCACGTGCACGGCATGCCTCCCGGTAGGCGGGAGGCATGCGGCATCAGAAGCGGTGGATCATGGCGATCCGCGAGACGATCTGCGTCTGCGTATTGGACGGCAGCGAGTAGAAGCCGGCGCCTTGGTTGGCATCGACGCCCGAAGACGCACGCAGATAGGTGACGTTGGCGTAGAACGACGTCCGCTTGGACAGGTAGTATTGCGCGCCGAGTGTCGGTTGATGCCAATGCGCACCGGCGAACGTCGTGTATTCCCAGCCGCCGATCAGCAGCACATCGGGCGCCGGCGCGTACATGGCACCCGCTTCATACACATTCATCGTGGCGCTATTGCTGCCGTAGCGGAGGTTCGTCGAGGTGAAGTTGCCGACGACGGTGACCTTGCCTATCTGATAGCTGGCGCCCACGGCCGCTGTCGAATCGCGGTCGACGGTGAAGGGGGTCGTGTAATAGAGATCGTTCACGCTGCCGTCTGCATTTCGGGTCGCGACGGTCTGGCCGAGGAATTGCGTGACGCCGATCTGCGCGTAGGGATAAATACCGACGTTGTACAGGCGCGTATAGACGGCCCCGGTACTGAAGCCGCCGTGCGTGTAGGCGATCGAGCCGCTGTACGAGCTGTTTCGATGGAAATTCCCGGCGGTATTGCCGAAGCCGTACATCGCGCCGAACGTCAGGCCGCTGTAAGACTTGCTCATATACTTCACCGAGTTGGGCACTTGAACACCGGAGATGCGGTCGAAGTTGCCCATATGCCCCGAGTACACGCTGGCATAGCCATTGACGTTGAACGGCGTGATCGTATCGAAGATGAAATCGTATTGATTGCCGAAGGTCAACGTGCCGTACTTATCCGATGACAGGCCGACGAACGCCTCGCGGCCGAATTCGGCGCCGTTCTGGCGCAGCGCGCCGGTGCCGAGTGCGAAGCCGTTCTGCAGATCGAAGATCGCTCTCAAGCCGCCGCCCAGGTCTTCGCTGCCTTTCAAGCCCCAGCGATTGCCGAAGTTCGCACCGTCTTCGAATTTGAACTGATGGTTGCCGCTCTGATTGCTGACATAGGTGATGCCTGCATCGATGATGCCGTACAGCGTAACGTTGCTTTGCGCATGCGCCACGCCTGCGCCGCCCAAGGCCATCATGGCCGCGAAGATCGCGCGGGTCAGCGTGCCGCGCATCGGGCGTTGCGCCCTGATTGACGCCCATTGGCGAGGCGTCGTGTATGCGTCTTGGACCTGCGGACGGGCATCGCTGAATCGCACAAGGGTGTGCGCGTTGCGAGCCGGGCTTGCCTTATTCATGGTGTTTCCTGTCGCTGTGCCGTGGGGGCAAAATGGGGAGAGTTCATCAACCTTGGACATCGCGCTGAAACACGCTTATGAGCGTTCGCGTGGCGCAGAACAGAACGTACCCGACCATATTCGGCGGAAGTTGTCCGGGCACGCGCGCAAACTTGATCTTTTGCCGAAGCACGGCCCGAAGGCGCCGCGCGCGGTATTTTCGAGACAAATTGTGCCGATTTCGTGGGCCGCCTAGTCCATGGCGTCAATCGCGCATGGAAGCTGCCGAGCGGATTCCATGGCAGGATGGAGGTCGAACGATAAGACGAAGGAGACGCCACCCATGCTGCGGTTTGCCGCCAATCTCAGCTTCCTCTACCCCGATCTGGATTTTCTCGATCGCTTTGCCGCAGCCGAGCGAGACGGCTTCGCGGCCGTCGAATATCTGTTTCCGTATGCCTACGAGGCATCGGTCCTGACCGATCGGTTGCAGCGCTGTCATCTGCAGCAGGCGCTATTCAATGCGCCTCCAGGGGATTGGGCCGCAGGCGAGCGGGGTATCGCGGCGCTGGCGGGCCGGGAGGATGCGTTCAAGGCCGGTATCGATCTAGCGCTGCGGTATGCCGAGGCATTGGGTAATCGGGTCATTCATGTCATGGCCGGCATCGTGCCGGACGCGGCGCCGGGCGCGTCGGCGGCGGCGCGCGATATTTATCTCGAAAATCTGGCCTATGCGGCCGCCTTGGCGGGTGTCGAGGGCCGCGTGATCCTGATCGAACCGATCAATACCCGTGACGTTCCCGGCTACTTTCTGAATTACCAGGCCGATGCGCTGGCGGTCTGTCGCGACGTCGGCAGTCCCCATTTGAAGGTGCAAATGGACCTGTATCACGCGCAGATCATGGAGGGCGACCTCGCCATGCGTCTGCGCGGCATGGCCGACGCGATCGGCCATATTCAGATTGCCGGGGTGCCCGATCGCCACGAGCCGGATCGCGGCGAGGTCGATTACGACTACTTGTTCTCCGTGATCGAGGCGCTCGGCTATGGCGGCTGGATCGGCTGTGAATATCGCCCGGTAGGCGACACCTCGCGTGGCCTCGATTGGTTGCGCACCCTCCGTGCCGCGGGACGGGCAGACGGCCCGGCGCAAACGGACGCTCTGGCGGTTCAAGTCGCCAGTGCCTTGGGTGGACTCGGCGTATGAGGTGTTTGCTCGGGATGGTCCTTTCCGTGGGGACGTTGGGCTTGGCTGCGTGTTCGCCGGTGGGCGCGCTGAATGCGTTGACGCCTCGCCACACTTATGTCTTGCAAAGCGATATTGCGTATGGGAGCGTGGCGCGGCAACGGCTCGACGTCTACGTTCCAAGGCAGGCAGCCGGAACGGCAAACACCGCATCGACGGCCGTGGCCGGGTCGTCACCGACAGGTGACGACCCTGCGCGCGGGGTCTCCCGGCTGACATCGTCATCGATGCCGATCGTCGTATTTGTTTATGGCGGCAGTTGGCAGAATGGGGATCGTGCCGATTATCGCTTTGCTGGCGAAGCGCTGGCATCGGCCGGCTTTGTGACGGTCATCCCCGATTATCGTGTCTATCCTGAAACGATTTTCCCGGGATTCGTCGAGGATGCGGCGGCGGCGGTCGCATGGGCGCGCGCGCATGCCGCCGATTACGGCGCGGATCCGCGACGCCTGTTTCTGGTCGGACATTCGGCGGGCGCCCAGATCGTCGCCCTGCTTGCGACCGATAATCGCTACCTTCACGCACAGGGGCTGGATAAATCGATGATCGCCGGTTTGGTCGGCCTGGCCGGACCTTACGATTTCCTGCCTTTGCAAGACGACACGCTAAAGAAAGTTTTCCCGCTCGATCGCCGCGAGGCGAGTCAGCCGATCCACTTTGTCGATGGTCGGGAGCCGCCGGTTTTTCTAGGCGTCGGCAATGCGGACAAGACCGTGGACCCAGGAAACACCGAGCGCTTCGCGGCACGCCTGGAACAGGCGGGTGACCGCGTGACCGTGCGTCATTATCCGAAGTTGAACCACGCGCTGACGATCGGCGTCGTGGGGGCGCCGTTGCGTTTCCTGGCGCCGGTGCGTCGGGACGTGGTGTCGTTCATTCGGCAGACTTCAGCGGCCTTGCCTTGAGGCGGGGCGCGCGACATCGGGCGGGATATCGGCGTTTTTTGCAGCGAGGCGGGACCGGCGGTGGTCGCCCGGCGTGCGATTAGCGGTGGAGCGCCAGATCGATGGTTTCATCGACCAATGTCAGGATCTGTTCGTGCGTCGGATCGGCATGGGGGTCCGTGGCACGGGCCGCGCTCGATGCGGAGGCCGCCGTGTCGTGCTGCGACGGTGCCGTCGCGAGCCCGCTCGGGTCATGGAACAGTCGCTGCAGGCGCGCTTTCAAAGCGATCAGATTGGCGCTGAGGCGCTGCATCGATTCATGGGTCGCTTCCACACGGGCCAGGCCGTCTTCCGCGTCGGTGTCTGCGGCGTGGGTCGGTGCGACGTCTGTTACCGGTTCGTAAGCCGCCGCGACGCGACTCGCCGGCGCCGCGACGCTCGCCGTCGCGCCGGCGTAGGCTGGGGTGGCGTCGAGCATGCCTGGCAGGGCGCAGATCGGCGCGCCTTCGACCGAGGACGCCGCCGAGTTCAGCAAGGACTCCAGCGTGCGTTTGAGCGTATCGTTCTCACGTCGTTGGCGTTCGATGTCTTCGGTTAGCGCCGTCGCCGTTTCGCGTTGGGCGAGCAGTTCCTGTTCGATTTTCAGTCGGGCATGGTCGAGCGCCTGGGTCGCGACCGCGTGCTGGTGCACGGCGCGTTCCAACTCGCCGGTCCGGCTGTGCAGCTGTCCTTCGAGCGTATGGGTCATGCGCCGCAGAAAAGCGGTCCGCGCATCGAAACGCGAGACCAGCAACGTCACCGCCAGGATCATCAGTGTAAGCACGATGACGGTGGTCGCCAGCCACTGCATATTCGTGCCACGCGCCGCGCCGCAGACCGCGCCCGGCAAGAAGTGCGCGGCGCTCATGCCGACGTAGTGCATGCCGGTGATGGCCAGGCCCATGATGACGGCAGCTCCCAGGCGCTTGGCGACCAGGTGCCGACGCGTTGCACTGGTCAGCGCATTGGCGATCCAGAGGGCGGCGGTGGACGCGGCGATGGCGATCACGAGCGACTCCGCGACACGCAGCGGATCGTATTCGATGCCGGGCTGCATGCGCATGGCGGCCATGCCGGCGTAGTGCATGCCCGCGATACCGCAGCCCATTAGCACGCCACCCACGCCGATGTGCACCGGCGAGAGGTCCGGGCGAATCACGACGTGGAGGGCGAAATACGACACGATGATCGCCAGAACGAGCGACGCCGCGGTGATGGTCAGGTCATAACCGAGCGGTATCGGTAACGAGAAGGCCAACATGCCGACGAAATGCATCGACCAGATGCCGATACCCATCGCCGTGGCGCCTGCCGCGAGCCAGGCATGCTTTACCCGTGGGCGTTCGAGAAACGAGATGAACGCCGTCAAGTCGAGGACGGTGTACGACGCCAGCGAGGCGATAATCAGAGACAATACAACCAGCGTCGGACTAAAGGTTCCAACCATGATGCGTGCGTATCCGGTGGCCGTGCAAAAATAAGAGATAACGGAGGGCGAAAAAAACGAACCTTTTTCGCCAATTTCTATAATGACTTAAAGCGCGATTGCGTTGATTAGAAGATTCACGTAAAACAAGCGTTTATATAGATTTAACGGTATCTCGCCATGATCGTAAATTGTCTTGCCTATGCGCCACATCGTCCCCCGCGCCCGGTGACGATGGATGGCATCAGCGATGCGTTGTGCGACAAGGACACGTTTGTATGGCTCGGTCTGGCCGATCCGAGCGATGAGGAATTGCGCAAGGTTCAAGAGGAGTTCGGGCTGCACGAGTTGGCGATAGAAGACGCGCAGACGGCAAACCAGCGCCCGAAAATCGAGTCGTATGGCAACTCCTTGTTTATCGCGCTGCGCACCGTGCAATTGGTCAATGGCGAAATCGAGCAAGGCGAAGTGCATTTGTTTGCCAGTCCGCAGTGCGTGATCACGATCCGTCATGGCAAGGTTCGTTCGTTCGCCCCAGTACGCGAACGTGCCGAATCGGCGAAACATCTGCTCGATAAAGGTGCCGCCTATGTGTTGTATGCCATCCTCGATTTTGTCGTCGACCAGTACAGCGAAGTCGCCACGGAACTCGAGGCACGGTTCGATGCGCTGGAAGGCCAGATTTTTACCGATCAATTCGACGGTCGCGCCATCGAAAGACTGTACGACATCAAATCGCGGATGGTCGATCTGCGCGGCGCGGCGATGCCGGTGGAAGGCATCTGTAGTGAACTGATCCGTCTACACGAGGACCTCGTCTCGAAAGAGTTGCGCGCCTATTTTCGAGACGTACAGGATCATATCGCACGGGTGGTGGACACCGTCGATGTGGTTCGTGAAATGCTGACCACGGCGATCCAGGTCAACTTGGCCCTGGTGCAGGTGTCTCAAAATGAAATCGTCAAACGTCTGGCGGGGTGGGGCGCGGTGCTGGCCGTGCCAACCATCGTGTTCAGTCTATATGGCATGAATTTCAAATCGATGCCGGAGTTGGACTGGGCCTGGGGCTATCCGGTCACGCTCTTCGGCACCGTTATCGGTTGCGCGGTAATGTATTGGCGCTTCCGCCGCGCGGGCTGGCTCTAGCGATAGCGGCGCGCATCCCGAGGAAAACGGGGGGATAGGCACGGCGTTTGCGACATCTTGCTTACGAAAAACGCTTGTTTTCGACAAATTTCTGCTCTTTTCTGCGATGACGCCGTAGCAAATGCGCGTTATCGCGCGGCAGATGTTTCGATTCCAGCGTGCAATGTGCACTGAACCGAGAGACACCATGGCCAGCCCCGACACCGCCTTCCGCACCCCTTTCGACCGAATGATCGCTTCGCTGCATGCAGGCCGGGACGCGCGGCACGCGTTTAAGGACCGCTGCCGCCAGGAGGTGGACGCCCTCGCGCGAGCGGTGGAATCGCGGCTCGGCGCACCGGATGGGGCGATCCACGTATTGGATCGGAACGGCGTGACCGGTGACGACGCCGTGATTGCGTCGGAGGAAAATCCGGGGCGCATCCAGTTCACGTTGTCGATGCCGATCGAACATGATCTCGAGTTATTGGCAGATCCGCGAATCGCCGTCGAGCGCGTGCCCCATCAGGGCCAGGTCAGCATCGATATCGGCGGGAACTTGGTGCTCGCTGAATGTCTGACGGATCCACGGTGTGTCGATGCGGTATGTGCCGCAATGGAGCGCTCGGTATCGGTGGAGGCCGAAAAGTGGCAGCCTGCGACGATCGGCGGTCCGGATCCGGCTCAATGCCTTAACGCCTCTGCCGAGGAAGCAACGGCGGCGAGCGACGCAGAGGCGAGCCGGAAACGTTCGCCCGCCGCGACCTTGCTCAGGGCGGCAATGCCTTCCTTGTTACAGCGCTGACTTTCCGCCACGAGGCCTCGTCGATGCCCCTTGAACGACCGCTGTTGAACCGCACCTTGCCCCTGAGCGGACTTGGGGGGAACGAAGCGTATTGCCTGAATTTGAAAGGGTTTACGCCGGGCCAGATCGTGGTGGGAAACAGCGTCCAGTCGATGGGGGCCTTTGCTAATCTTGGCGCGGCCGTTCGTAATCTGGCGGGTGGCGAGATCGTCGAAGTTACGCGCGCCATTCACGATGGTCGCCAAGCCGCACTGGTGCGCCTCGACGCCGAGGCACAGGCGGTGGGTGCCTCTGGCGTCACCGGCGTCTCGTCGGCGTTGACGACATTCGAGGGGCATACCGAGTTTCTTTCCATCGGTTCCGCAGTGCACCGGCCCGATGGGGCCTTCTTTACCTCCTCCTTCGACGGCAAAGAGCTATACAGTTTGCTGGATGCCGGCTATGAAGCGCGCCGATTCGTCTTTGGCAATATTGCCTATGGCATCGGGATTGGCGGCGGCATCATGGCCCGCCTCAAACGGCTTGCGCGGGGCGAGATTCGGGAGCTGAGCGGCATTGTCAACGCAACGCGTCACAAGGCGCTGGCGCGGATGATGGAGGAGACGCGCGCTGCCGGTGGCAATGCCGCGCTCGGTGTGCGCATCACGCTGCGACCCTTTGCCAATACCCACGAAATGTTGATGACCGGTACCGCCGCCTGGCATCCCGATCTCACCGACGGCGCGCCGGTCAGCTCCGATCTGCCATGCGACGAGATGTGGAGCCTCGCGAAGGTCGGTTACGTACCGCTGAAAATCGTCATGGGCTGTGCGGTCTATAGCGTCGGCGTGGCCGGCAATGTGTTATCGGCGGTTCGCTCGATGGCGCGCGGCGAGCTGGGTAATCTCACGTCGCTGGTCTACGATGCCCGCGAACACGCCCTGTCATTGATGGAGGCGGAGGCACGGGAGGCCGGTGCTGACATCGTCATGGGCACGGATCTGCATATCAATGACATGTCCAATGGGGTAATCGAGTTTCTTGCGATCGGCACGGCAATGAAAAAACGCATTATGGCGGTGGCGTCGGATATTTTGCCCGCGCAAGCGATCCTCCACAATCGAGAATCGGACATCAATCAGGCTGTCCGCGGCGCGTGATGGACTGATCGCACAATCGGTGCGGGATACGCAATGGGGGCGCTGGAAACGGCGTAATCCCCGCCAAATCCACATCATCCCCGGCGATTTCTTCAAGAAGCGCTAAAATATGCCGTTTTTGCCTTGATTTTTGACCTTGCGACTGTGCCGACAGTGTGAAAGCGGTGCGCGTAGTGTGTGCGGGTCGGAATCGGGACAAGTCAGGGATGGTGATTGCGGGTTATGTTGGAATCGAATCGGGTTTTACGCCGGCGGGACATTGTCGCGCTGGGTTTCATGACGTTTGCTTTATTCGTCGGCGCCGGAAATATCATTTTCCCGCCATTGATCGGCTTGCAGGCGGGCACGGAATACGGCACCGCTGCGGTCGGCTTCCTGTTGACGGGCGTCGGACTGCCGATCCTGACCATCGTGGCGATGGCGCGAGCCGGCGGGACGCTGGATAAGCTGAGCAGTCCTTTAGGCCGCGTGGCGGCGCGCGGGCTTGCGGTCATCTGCTATTTGGCCGTCGGCCCTTTGTTCGCCACGCCTCGCACCGCGACGGTCTCTTTTGCGTTGGGCATCGTGCCCTGGACCGGCAACGGGACGACCTCGTTGTTCGTGTATAGCGTCGTCTATTTTGCGGCGGTCCTCGGCTTATCGCTTTACCCCGGGAAATTGCTCGATATCGTGGGCCGCGTTCTGGCGCCGGTAAAGATCGTCGTGCTCGGGATTCTGGCCGCGTCGGCGCTATTCGTCGTCGCGGGTCGCCCGGGTATGCCGACACCGGAGTATGTGTCGAATGCGTTGACGAACGGCTTTACAAACGGCTATCTGACGATGGATACGCTGGGCGCGATGGTATTCGGCATCGTGATCGTCAATGCAATGCGCTCGCGCGGCGTCACCGCACCGCGCGCGCAGACGCGGTATGCCACCATTGCCGGCGTGATCGCCGGGGTCGGACTGGCGCTGCTCTATCTGGGCCTCTTCAAGCTGGGCGCGGAAAGCCGTACGCTGGTGCCGTCGGCGACCAACGGGGCGCAGATTTTGGATGCCTATGTGTCACACGCCTTCGGTAGCGGTGGCATCGTATTACTGACGGTTCTGATCACGCTTGCCTGTCTGGTGACGGCGGTCGGTTTGACCTGTGCCTGCGCCGCCTATTTCAGCGAGTGGCTGCCGATCGGCTATCGTCCGATGGCCATCGGGTTGTCGCTGTTTGCCCTGCTGGTGTCCAATCTCGGCCTCGATCAGTTGATTGCCTTCTCGGTGCCCGCGCTGACGGCGATCTATCCCCCCTGCATCGTGCTGGTCGTGATGAGCTTTACCTTCGATTGGACCAAGTCGCCCAGCCGTGTGCTGTGGCCGGTCATGTTCGTGACCGCGGTGATGGGCTGCCTGGACGGCTTGCATAGCGCGCACCTGTCGGTGCCGCTGTTGAGCCGGTGGGCGACATCGCTGCCCTTTGCACAATCGGGGCTTGGCTGGTTACTGCCCGCGCTGACGGTATGGGCGCTGGCATGGGCCTATGACGCATTGGCGGGGCGCGCGCGGGTCGCCGACGGCGTGTAGGGATCGGCGCCGGCGTCACGCCGCTTAGGCCGAATGGGCAGTCGGCATCGGGCATCGCGGTATGTGCCCAATGCCGTTGCCGCTGTCGATCGAATCCGATATGTCGCCGCGCGATTCAATCGATCCGCGTGGCGCACGCCGTCGTCGTTTAGCCTTCGTCTCATTTCTGGATCGATGCTGTGACGCTGTCCTTTTTTTATGAGAGATTAGAAGTCCTCTCTATAAATAGGCACTGATTTATATGTCTATTCTCAATTAACAGGATAAGCGTATGCCTTCGGTTCTAAGCAAGATGTGTCAATCCGGCCAAACGGAAGAGGGGGGCGCACGGACGCTCAACCGGCGCGAAGCCTCGCGCCTCGATGCGCGTAGAGCGTATATGGAATCGAACATGGACCGCGTCATCGCAGCGGCGGCGACCGGTACCGCGCCGCCTGGGCGTATTGTCTTTGCAGGCGAGGAGGACGCGAACGCCGGTGGCTCGGGCAGTCGCGGCACGTCGAATCCCTTGATGTACCGCTCCTTGTTTTCAAGAAGCATGTTCGACCGGTTCGTCGAAAGCGATGTGTTCGACACGACGCCCGGTAAGATTGCGGCGGCCTTGCGCGATACCCGCGCAGAAAGCAAGGCAAGAGCGTTGCAAGAACACGATCTTAGCGTCGCCCCCTTGCTCGAACGTCTGCTCCAGGAGGACGCGGGAGCCAGGGCGAAACGCGATGCCGCGGCGTCGACAAGGCGCGCGCCAGCCAGGCCGCTTCTGGCCGAGGGCAGCGACAACGCGGATCGGCCATCGACCCTCGAGCGTGCAGTGGACGTCGTGCCGCCGACGCGCGTCTTCGGGCAGGCGCAGCGCGAGGCGTTGGAGGCACGCGCAGCGTTGGTTTTTGGCGGGATAAGCGGCGACGTCGATCTTCGCGCCTGGCGCTACACACGTATGGCGGCAGCGCTTGCGCAGCGCGCGGAGGCGATGGAGGGCTACGCCACCTGGACGTCCAGGCACGGCGGGGAAAATCCCGACCTGCAGGCCGGGGCGCTGAGCGACGCGTTCGGCGTTTATCGGAATGCGCGTTTATCGCAATTTTATCGCTATGCGGCGAGCGATCTGATGGCACGATTGCGTCGGTCGCTTTCGGCGCCGAGCGATGCGGTTCGTACGCTGATGGACGATCTGGAAGGGGATGCGCTACTAAAGCGCCAGGTGCAGCAAACCCAGCACGCTCGCTGGGCCAGAAGCATCAGTCGTGCGCTGGATAATCTCGCCGGTGAAACGGGCGTGTCGGCGGAAACCGTCGAGCGCGATGCGGATCGGGTCAATCTGCTGCTGGAGCAGGCGGCAAACGGCGACGGCCTGCCGGACGATGCCGCCACTGCCACTGCTGGCGGCGCCGCGACCGCGCCGACGCTGGGCGATGCCGGCCGACATAATGACTATCTACGGCAAGCGCAGTTTTTGCAAACCGCCGTGACATCTGGCGACCTGGAGCGTCCGTTCGCCAATTTCACCGGGGCCGCGGGTGGGCGTACCAAATTCGATCGCGCCACGGCGGTCAGCGCGCAGGGCGTGACGTATGCGCCGCAACGATGGGCCGGTGCGCGCCAACACGCCATCATGCATGTGCTGCGCCACGAGACATTCTTCGATGCCGAAAAAGCCGACGCGGCGATGCCGCATTCCACGTTTTCGGTATCGTATATCGGCGAATCGCTGCAGTGGGTCGACGAGGCCGTCGGAATGATCCAGGCGAGGGCTGCAACTGTCGAAGGCGCGATCTTCGATCCGGCGACCTATCGCAATTCGCCGATCACGCTGACGAAAACCGACGGCGAGGGAACGGAAGGTCAGGGTGTCCGCTCGGTTTTTGTCGTCGATATGGGGCGCGAAATCGGCACGCGTCGGCAGCGGCATCTGACGCTGGTGTTCATCGGCGAGGCGCTGCGGATCCTGACGGCCTATCCGGTCTAAGCGTTCACGATTGCTCGTGACGGATGGGTGCGTTTTCGACGTCACGATGCTCATGCAGGTATTGCGACAAGCCCGCGACTTGCTGCGCGTCGTCATTCTGCGCGAACGGCGCGGAGGCCGGCCGGTTCATGGCCGGGGCCACGGCGCTCGGCACGAAGCCGCCGTCGGCATCGGTATGCATTTGCATTGCGGCCTTGATATAGCGCGCTTCGAAAGGCGCGGTGCCGTCGCGATCGGTGTCAAAACCAAACGATTGCGAATGTGCCGGCACGACGACGCGATGCATCGATGCCCGCGCAGGATAATTCGGCTCGGCGTCCGCCATCGCATTCGACGAGAAAGCGGCGAAGGCCGTGCCGGCCGCTGCCAGGCATACGACGATCCGGGATGCGAATAGCAGATTCTCGGCAAAAGGGCTTCTCATGATGCAACTCCTCGATGCGGGTTAGGCGCCAGGTTTCCTGGACGTCCTGTCGTCTGTGACGGCATGGGGCGAACTGTACGCCTCACCTTTCCAAACGCCTACATCGAGCGAGAGAACACACTATTGCCTTTTTTGTCCGCAATACCGTCGCGCGCGGCGGACTATTGCTGTTTTCGAAATACCTTGTTGTTCTATGCGGCGCGACTGTTGAAACGGCCCGCATCGGTTTGAAACGGCCAAACCCAGGCAAGTGGACTTCACCAGTCGGACGGGCAGGATGTCAGACCCAATGAAAGCCTTTTGCCATCAAGCCCGCCAAGCCGACTGCCACGGCGATTGTGGCCCCGAACAGAATCCGGAAGTCGGTCGTTCGGATCGCGTCGATTTGCAATTTGATTGTGCGCATGTCACCTCTCAAGTCCTTGATATCGCGTTGAACGTATTCCACGGTACTTTCCAATTTTGTTACGCGCGTTTGCGTTGCGCCATACTCGCCTCCCAGGCCTTCGCCGTCAACGCACTTGCCATGGCGCGATCTGCTAGTTGACGGAGGCCTCGACGAGACGTCTGCGTCAGGCACGACGTGGATATCGCGTTTGCTAGGGAAAGGTCTCACGTTTTCGTTTCCGGATGTGATGGGAGAGGGTTCTTATCTTTTGCCGTCGCGTCGCGCATGAAGGCCCCTAATCGCTGAAGAATCGGATAAATTTAAGAATCCTCAGCGTGTGCGCCGCGAATCTCAGGAAAATATAAGCCATGAGATTTTCTGGTGCACCTGGGAAAGTCGTGAAGGCAGCAGCAACAATCCAGTACTCACGGTACAGATACCCACCGTACTGGAGATGCCGGTGTGCTACAAGAGGCATAGAACGAACGTAATATGAAACCGGAAAATGGCGGTGTCAGTCAGCAAGGCGGCTTCTTATCGCGCAGTCGTGCGGGTTGGATCAAGGGCGTCTTCTCGTCCTTTTCGGCGATCGGCCGATAGCCGATTTTCCTTATCCGCGCCAATCGAGGAAGTGCGGCGCCCACCCGTCCGATCGAAGGGCATAATAATGAGCGGACAACGATGACTGCGAACCGGTATACGATGCGTGTCGTTCCCTCTCCACCCCTTGTTTGACGATGTCGTGATATGAATTTTTGGGAAGATGTGTGGCGCCAGACGCCTCTGCAGCTTTCGGATTTCCCCGTGCTGAAAGTGGTCGACGACCAACACGATGGCTGGCTGGCTTATTGCATCATGTTGTCGATGCCGGATCATTGGAGCGCGCGCGAGCGGAAGAAGGGCGCGGCTCGGGGAAAAGAGGAACTGGTGCGGGCGCTCGGTGAGGCCTGTGGCATCGATGTCTCCGACGCCCGCCGGGTCTCGATCGTCATGCTCGGCGAGGCGACCACGAGCGTGTCGCTGCTGCTGTCCTTCAGCCAGGAAGCGGACGCGGCACGCTTTGCCGAAGTGGCGAAAGTGTTTCTCGGATAGGTCCCGCCACGCGGTTATTGCAGCGCCTTATCGTTCGGTTCGGTGTTCAACGCCTTGACGTCGTCGTTCATCGGGAAATCGAGATTGACCTGCTTCGGCGGCGTCGGCGTCATGAACCACGTCTTGTAGCTCGCCGTTTGCGCGCCCGAGCGCTGACGCTCGGCGATGACACCGTCGACGAGCTTCTTGAAGGCGGCATCGCCCTTCGGCAACATGCAGCCGTACGCTTCGCGCGACGCGGGGGTACCGACGATCTTCCAATTGTCCGGCTTCCGTGCGGTGGCGCGTGCGCCGGCCAGGACCGCGTCGTCCATCATATAGGCCGCTACCCGACCGGTCTCCAGCATGATGAACGACGAGGCCGCATCGGCGGAACTGACGACGTTCATATGCATGCTCTTGCTTTCGTTCATGCCGCGCAGCAGCCGTTCCGAGGTGCTACCCGCCACGGTCACGATGCTTTTGCCCTGCAGGTCGGCGAAATCCTTGATCGACGACGAGGCGGGCACCAGCAGGCGCGTGCCGATGACGAAGAAGGTATTGCTGAAGTTGACCTGGTTTTCGCGTTCCAGATTATGCGTCGTCGAACTGCATTCGAGCTGGATCTGATTGTTCTGCAGCAGCGAGATCCGGTTCTGAGACGTAATCGCCAGTTCCTTGACCGCCAGGTTCGGCATGTGCAGCTTTTGCTTTATCGCGTCGACGATGGCATTGCTGAGATCCATCGAATAGCCCAGGTAATGGCCGTGATCGTCGACATAGGAGAAGGGAAAGGAATTATCGCGAACGCCGACCGACAGGACGCCCGCTTGCCGAATGCTGTCCAGCGTCGGGCCGTCGTCTGCCGCGTGGGCGAGCGGCGACAGAAGGGCGGCCGCTACGGCGGCAAAGGCGAGGGTAGTGGAGAAACGGAAAAGCGATCGACGCGACATGGCCTGCCTTGTGGAAGTACGGGTTGAATGGACTCAGCGTCGCATCGTTGCCGGACAAATCCCAAAAAGCGAGGATGTCAAAAAAGGTCGTGCCAAAAACCCGTGCGCCGGGCGGTGACGGATGCCCGCGTTGGACGCCATCGCGGGGATGTGCCCGTCGGCCTATGACGCTGCGTCCTCGACGATCGGGGGACCGATGTAGTGCGCGCGAGGGCGCAGCAGCGTGCCGCTGCCGATCTGCTCGATCGCGTGCGCCATCCAGCCGACACTGCGGCCGATCGCGAACAGCGCAAAGGCGGCGTCGCGCGGGAGCCTGCAGTACTCGACCAATGCGACGAGGGCGATATCGATGGTGGGCTTGCGGCCGGTATGCCGATCGACACAGTTGATGATGTCGCGGATCGTGTCGGGCGCGGGGAAGGCATTCAGCAGCGAGATCGCTCGCGGGTCGCCCTGCGGATAGAGCGGATGCGCGAAGCCGCTGAGGGGGGCCCGCGCCGGATCGGCGTGCGCCAGTGCCGATACGACGTGCGTTTCGACACCGACCCGGCGCGCATCGTCGAGAAAGGCCAGCACGCGCGCGGGTGCACCCCCATGCCGGGGCCCGGACAATGCAGCCAAGCCCGCCAGCGCGCAAGCGCCCAGCGATGCCCCGGTGGACGCGGCGACCCGCGCCGCGAAGGCGGAGGTCGTCAGTTCCTGATCCGCGAGCAATACCAGCGCGCGTCGTAACAGATCGGCATGCGGGGCGGCGTCCCAGGCTTCGGCAAGCCGTCGATGCAGTGCTGTCGCGCCAGATCCGTCGCGCAAGGCGACGAAGCCGCTGGCCAGTTGGCCCACGAGGCGGGCCGCTTCTTGATGGGCTGCGGGAAAACCCTGGGTGTTCGACGCCGCCCCATCGGCGGCTGCCTGTCCCAGCGCGGCGTAGGCCTGTGCAAGGGGCGTACTCGCCGCAAGGCCGTGCCGAACGCCGGGGAAATGCGGAGGCGTGTCGCCTGACGTTTCCCAGAGCAGGCGCGCGATATCTTCCAGCGTCGCTGTCTCGGAAAGCCCCACGGCATCGAGGCCCCGATAATAAAGCCGCCCCCGCACGACCGTCGAGATATGCGTGCTGACGATCGGCTCGCCCCATGCCATCGTGCTTGCGGCGATCGTCGTCCGTGCGCGTCCGCGGCGTCGTTTGTCGAGCAAGGTCAGCACGTCCGACGCCGAATAACGATTACGGCCGACCCGCGACGGGTCGCGCCGCACGGCGATCTGACCCCGGCTGACGTAGGCGTACAGCGTCTGCTTTCGGACATCCAGCGCCGCGCACGCCTCCTCCTGGGTCATCCAGTCCTGGACGTTGATTGAATCAATCAAGATTGACGCTCATGGGACGGATCCGTTT
Source organism: Robbsia sp. KACC 23696 (assembly GCF_039852015.1). NCBI lineage: Bacteria > Pseudomonadati > Pseudomonadota > Betaproteobacteria > Burkholderiales > Burkholderiaceae > Robbsia > Robbsia sp. KACC 23696. Next base: position 1,218,716 of record NZ_CP156627.1, read on the forward strand.
AATGGGGGCTGGGAGGTCGCGAGACGATCCCAAAAAACCTGACCCGCTACGCCGAGAGTGGGCAACGACACAGTATAAGAAAAATGGCGGCGGATGTCGGCATGGCAGCCGTGGCCTGGACGGAGACAACCATGCTTTCCAATGACACACGTCATGCCTCGCCTGCGGCGACGGTCACGGCGCGTACGACCCACACCCGTTACGGCATCCTCGCGACGATTCTGTTCCTGGCGACGCTCGCGTACGCGGACCGCGCCATCCTGTCGATCTCCGGCCCCGGCATTGCAAAGGAATTCGGTCTGAATCACGTGCAACTGGGCTATGTGCTGTCGGCCTTCAGTTGGGCCTACGTGGTCGGGCAGATACCGGGCGGATTGCTGCTCGATCGTCTCGGCACGAAGGCGATGTATGGCGCGACCTTGATCCTGTGGTCGATCGCGACGATCCTCGTCGGCTTTGTCGGCAAGATCACGACGGACTTGTCCGCCGCGTTGAGCCTGCTGTTCGCGCTGCGCTTTGCATTGGGCCTGATCGAAGCGCCGAGCTTTCCGGCCAACGGGCGCGTGACGGTCATGTGGTTCCCGAAATCCGAACGCGGCATGGCGACGTCGCTGTTCGCCTCCGCCTCGTATTTCGCGGTCGCGATTTTCTCGCCGCTGGCGGGCTGGCTGGTGCAGACCTATGGCTGGGCCGCGCCGTTCTTTACCTTGGGGGCCATCGGTCTCGTGGCGGCCGTGGGATGGTATGCCTTCATGCATGAGCCGCGCAAGCACCCGCGGGTATCGGCGGCGGAGCTGGATCATATCGTCGCCGGCGGCGCGATGGTCGATATCGATGCCTTGCACGAACGCCGCGCGCGTCCGGCGATGTCCTGGCGGCTCGTGCCGATGTTGCTGGGCAACCGGATGCTCTGGTGTGCCTACATCGGGCAATACTGTACGATCGCGTTGAGCTATTTCTTCATCACCTGGTTCCCGATTTATCTGGTACAGGCGCGCGGCATGAATATCGTCAATGCCGGGTTCGCGACGATGGTGCCGGCTATCTTCGGTTTCCTCGGCGGCATCGCCGGCGGCGTCATCTCGGATACGCTGATTCGGATGGGCTGGAGCGTGTCGTGGGCCCGCAAGACGCCCTATATCGTCGGCATGGCGGTAGGCTGCAGCCTCGTACTGGCCGCCTACGTCGACGACAACGTCATGATCGTCGGCCTGATGGCGCTGGCGTATTTCGGGAAAGGCGCGGCGGCAGGTGCCGGCACCTGGGCCGTCGTTAGCGATACCGCGCCCCGCGAAGCGGTGGGTCTGGCGGGCGCGGTCTTCAACTGTATCGGCAATATCGGCGGTATCGTCACGCCGATCGTATTCGGTTATATCGTTCAAATGACGGGCGGATACAAGGTCGGGCTTTATTTTGTCGCCGCGCACTGTCTGGTCGCCGCGGTCGTGTATTTGTGCTTCATGGGTAAAATCGAAAGAGTCACGATGCGCTGAGTGCTCGCCCACCAAACCCTTCTTTTATTCGATACAGATGACTAAACCGATTATTCTGAACGCAGCGGAACTGCCCGAGTGGACGCGGGCCGAACTGAATACGCATTTCAGCGTGCTCGAACTGCCCAAGCAGCCTGACGACGCCGCGGCATTTTTGCGCGAGCATGGCCGGACGATCCGCGGCATCGCGCTGCGCAAGACCAAGATCGATACGGCGTTTCTCGATTTGGTGCCGGAGTTGGAAGTCATTTCGAGCTACAGCGCGGGTCTCGATAACGTCGACGTCGCCGCCGTGAAAGCGCGCGGTATCAAGATCGAGAACACGTCGCATATCCTGGCCGAGGATGTCGCCAATACGGCGTTGCTGCTGGCCTTGGCGGTTACACGGGACCTCGTCGAAGCCGACCGTTTCGTGCGCGCCGGCGCATGGACGGAGAAAGCCGCCTTTCCGCTCGGTCGATCCCTCTCGAAAATGAAAGTGGGCATTGTCGGATTCGGCACGATCGGGTCGGCGGTGGCGCGCCGTCTGCAAGCGTTGGGCTCTACGGTGTCATACTTCGGCCCGAATCGTAAGCCCGTCGACCTGCCGTACTTCGACGACGTTACGCGCCTGGCGGCCGATTCCGACATGCTGATCCTCGCCTGCCCGCTATCCGATGCCACGCATCATCTCGTCGACGCGCGCGTCATCGATGCGCTTGGCCCGCAGGGGTATATCGTCAACATCGCCCGGGGTCCTGTGATCGACGAGCAAGCGTTGGTGGCGGCCTTTGCCGCCGACAAGCTTGCCGGTGCCGCGCTCGATGTTTTCGAGCATGAGCCGTCGGTGCCGGAAGCGTTTATCCAGGACCGTCGTCTGGTCTTGGCGCCGCATATCGGTTCCGGGACCGAGGAAACGCGGCGCGGCATGGCGGAACACGTCGTCGATGCCTTGGCCCGCCATTTCGGTATCGCGGGCCCGCGCCCGAACGCCTGAGCCGGCTCAAAAAAACGCGCGATGGCCTAGACGGTAGCGGCGGTCGCCGCGGTAGGCTTGCCGGATTCCGGTGTGACCGATATCGCCGCCAGCGTGCTTGCAATGCCCTCCGCGTAAGGTGTTTTCGAGATGGGTCCGATCAGCGCTTGCAGCGCGCTGTCGTCGAGGATCACCGGCTCCGTAAGGAGATAGTGCATTTCCACGAACTCACGCAGCAGGCGATTGAACAAGCCTAATACACGCAGCATCGTTTTTCCGACGATGCGTTTTGGGATGGTGCGCCCGGTCTGACGCGCCATTTCGTCGACCATCGCTTGCTGCGTCGTGACGCCCGCGCCGCCGAGATGCCAGATCCGACCGAATGCTTCCGGCGTTTCCGCCAGTTTGACGACGACGGGGCCGACGTCTGGGACGTAGACGAATTCATGCGCGCGATCGATCGGGCCGACCAGATCGGCAACCCCGCCTCGCACTGCAGCGACCGCCGCGCCGTGCAAGAGACTCGCGGTGACCGCGGGACCATAAAAATCCGGCAGCCTTAATAGCGTCGTCTGAATCCGGCCATCGGCATGCGCTTGTAGGGCGATATCTTCTTGCGCCTTGCGCATTTGCCCCTTGACCGTGTGCGGCAGGCGCGGATGATCCTCCCGTACGCGCGCCGTCTGCGCCCGACCGTAGGGATAGACGGTACTGATCAGGATCAGCTTGCGGACGCGGGCCGAAACCGCCCCATCGATCGTCTTGCGCATCAGCGCCGGGTGTAATGCGAATCGCCAATAGGGCAGGCCCACCAGATAGATGATCGTGTCGATGCCCTCGGCGGCAGCGGTAACCGACTCCGGCTGCTCCGGATCCCAGGTGCGAACCTCGGCAAGCGGGTCCGCGCCGAACGTGCGGTGCAAGGCGGCGGCGTCGCGACCGACGACGCGATACGCTTGCCCCCGCTGGCGCAGCGTCGACGCAATGCTTTGACCGATGGCACCGGTGGCGCCGAAAAGTGCGATTGTGGGATGCATGCGCAGCTCCAGGGAAAAGGGGGCGAGGGAGGCAGTACTGGGCGAACACCAAACGTTGGTACCGCCGCCGCGTGTCGTTTGGTGTTCGGCGATTTGCGATTGATTAAGTGTGCATGCGCCCGTAATAAAAGAAAATCCGCTAAATTAGCGCTCCCGCTATACAAAAATGCATACCATGGCCGAGATCGAACCGAACTGGGAGTGGTACCGCACCTTCCTGCAGGTAATGGAGTGTGGCTCGCTGTCGTCCGCGGCGCGCGCGATGGGCATCACGCAGCCCACGGCCGGCCGCCATATCGACGCGCTCGAAAGTGCGTTGGGCGTGTCCTTATTCACGCGCACGTACGAGGGCTTCGCTGCGACGGACGCGGCGCGGGAGCTCGCGCCGTATGCGTCGCATATTGCGTCGAGTGCCGCCGCGTTGCGTCGCGTGGCGAGCGGCATCGGTGCCGCTGTACGCGGCACCGTACGTCTGACGGCGAGCGAAGTGATTGGCGTCGAGGTGCTGCCGCCGATCCTGACGGCGCTGCGCATGCGTCACCCCGACTTGCAGATCGAACTGGTCCTGTCCAACGCCGCCGACGATCTATTGCGGCGCGAGGCCGATATCGCGGTACGGATGTTTCGCCCGGAACAGGATGCCTTACTGGTGCGCCGCGTCGGCACGATCGAGGCCGGCTTGCACGGCCACGTCGATTACTTGGCACGAGCGGGCGTGCCGGATTCGCTGGATGCGTTAAGCCGGCACGTCACGATCGGTTTCGATCGGGAGAGCGCGTTTGTTCGCGCGCTGCAACGGCAGTTTGGCGCGCTGCGTCGCGAGACGTTTGCCTTGCGGTGCGACAGCGATCTCGCGCATCTTGCCGCCATTCGCGCTGGCTTCGGCATCGGCATCTGTCAGTGCGCCCTCGCAGCGCGAACGCCGAATGTGATCCGCATTCTGCCCGACGCCTTCGCATGGCAAATGGACACCTGGATCGCCATGCATGAAAACCTGCGCGGCAGCACGCGCTGCATGACGGTATTCAACGCGCTCGCCGATGGACTGAAAGCGTATATCGAGACGGGTGAGTCGGCGACGCGCCGTTCCGCTGCCCCGCCATTCGGCTAAAGCGAGCGCGTCGTTTTGGTGCCGCGATGCCCGTACGCGGTGCGCTGTCGCACCAACCGCGTGATCCAAGTTGGACCATATGGTCCATGTGTTTTCAGTCGAACACGACAAGCTATTGAAATAGCGCGCTTTTCTCGTTCTGGCATGAAAAGTGGATAGGGGAGCGTATTCCACTCAGGGGTCGTGCCATGAAAGTCGGAGTGTTTCTACCCATCGGGAACAATGGCTGGCTGATTTCCGAGAATGCACCGCAATACATGCCGAGCTTCGCGTTGAACCGCGAGATCACGCAACGCGCGGAGCACTACGGCCTGGATTTCGTACTGTCGATGATCAAGCTGCGGGGATTCGGCGGCAAGACGGAGTTCTGGGATCACAACCTCGAATCGTTCACGTTGATGGCAGGGCTCGCTGCCGTGACCTCGCGGATCAAACTCTATGCGACGGCAGCGTCCCTGGTGATGCCCCCGGCCATCGTCGCCCGGATGGCCTCGACGATCGATTCGATCGCGCCGGGGCGCTTCGGCGTGAACCTGGTCACTGGCTGGCAGAAACCCGAATATGCGCAAATGGGGCTGTGGCCGGGAGACGATTTTTTTGGCACGCGGTACGCTTACCTCTCCGAATACATCCGGGTGATGCGGGATCTGTGGACGACCGGCAAGTCGGACCTGCAGGGCGACTATTTCAAGATGGACGATTGCCGCCTCAGTCCGCGACCGTCGCAGCCGGTGGACATTATTTGTGCCGGTGCAAGCGACGCGGGGATGGCGTTCTCGGCGGAGCATGCCGATCATAATTTCTGTTTCGGTAAAGGGATCAACACGCCCACCGCGTTTGCACCGGCGGCGCAACGACTGATCGAGGCGACGCGTGTCACCGGCCGGAAGGTCTCCACCTATGTCCTGATGATGGTGATCGCCGACGAGACCGATGAACTGGCGCGCGCGAAATGGGAGCATTACAAAGCCGGCGTCGACGTGGCGGCGGTGTCCTGGCTGGGCGAACAGGCGGCCGCGGACAAGCGCTCTGGCAGCGATACGAATGTGCGGCAGATGGCCGATCCGACGTCGGCCGTGAATATCAATATGGGAACGCTGGTCGGCTCCTATGCGAACGTCGCGCGGATGCTGGACGAGGTCGCGACGGTTGCGGGAACCGAAGGCGTGTTGCTGACGTTCGACGACTTTGTACAAGGGGTCTCTCGCTTTGGCGAACATATCCAGCCGTTGATGACAACCCGTGCCGGCGTGGCTTCGCCGGCCGGTACATTGGCCGCTTGAGCATCGGCTCGAGCTTTTTCAAGCGACGAGGACATCATGCACGACGCAGCAGCGCTTCCCATTGCCACCTACGGCGCCCGGATTCCCGCCAACACGCTCGTTCTGCCCTGCAAGCCGGAGCCGCTGGCGCTCGATCCCGCCGCCACGGCGTTGATCATCGTCGATATGCAGAACGCCTATGCCTCGCTGGGGGGCTATGTCGATACGGCGGGATTCGATATCTCCGGCGCGCAGGGGACGATTGCCAACATCGCCGCCATCGCCGATGCGGCCCGGGCGGCCGGTATTCTCGTCGTGTATCTGCAGAACGGCTGGGATCCTGCCTATCAGGAAGCGGGCGGCCCGGGTTCGCCGAACTGGCATAAATCGAATGCGCTGAAGACGATGCGCAAGCGCCCCGAGCTGAGCGGCCGTTTCCTCGCGAAGGGCGGTTGGGACTATGCGCTCGTCGATCCGTTGCAACCGCGGGACGGCGACCTCGTCGTGCCCAAGACCCGCTACAGCGGCTTTTTCAACAGCACCTTGGACAGCACGCTCCGGTCGCGCGGCATCCGGAGTCTGGTATTTACCGGGATCGCCACGAATGTGTGCGTCGAGTCGACGCTACGGGATGCGTTTCATCTGGAGTATTTCTCGGTGATGTTATGCGATGCGACGCACGACCTGGGCGGCAAGGCGATTCAAACGGCCAGCGAGTACAACATCGAAACCTTCTTCGGTTGGACCTCCGATACGAAGACCTTCCTCGAAGCAGTCAAACGTTGAATCTACGCAAGGACAAGGCCCATGAAGCAAGCCATTATCCCCGCCGGCTCGGGAACGCCCATCGCGCCTTTCGTACCGGGTGTACTTGCGCAAAACACCTTGTATGTGTCGGGGACGTTGCCATTCGATGCGCAGAACAATGTCGTGCATGTCGGCGATGCATCGGGCCAGACGCGCCATGTGCTGGAGACCATCTCGCGCGTGGTGGCGGAAGCGGGCGGCACGATGAACGACGTTGTTTTTAATATGATCATGCTGCGTGACTGGGACGACTACGCGGCGATCAATACCGTCTACGCCGAATTCTTTCCGGGTGAGAAGCCGGCGCGCTACTGCATCCAATGCGGTCTGGTGAAGCCGGAAGCGCTCGTCGAAATCGCGTCGATCGCGCATATCGACGCGCCTGCCTAAGCGAACGCCATGACCCAAACGATTTATTTCGAGATAAAGGGTGCGGGCGATCCCGCGGCGCCGGCGGTATTGATGTCATCGGGGTTGGGCGGCTCGGCGCATTATTGGCGTCCGCAAATCGACGCACTGTGCGAGGCCGGCTTCCGTGTGATCGTCTACGATCAGCGCGGTACCGGGCGCAGTCCGGACGCGTTGCCGGCCGATTACACGATTGCCGCAATGGCGAAGGACGTCGAAGCCGTCATGGATGCCGCAGGCGTTGCATGCTGTCATTTCGTCGGGCACGCCTTGGGCGGACTCGTCGGCATGCAACTGGCATTGGACAATCCGGACCGCCTCAGCAGTTTGACCGTGATCAATGCCTGGCCGGCGGTGCGTGCGTCAACGCGCCGTTGCTTCGATGCGCGACTGCGCCTGCTCGACCACGCCGGCATTCGGCCGTATGTGGAGGCGCAGCCGATCTTTTTATACCCGTCGGCGTGGATGGAAGCGAATCAGGCGGTGGTCGAGGCGGAAGTCGAGCATGCGATTCAGGGCTTCCCGCCAATCCCGAATATGCTGGCGCGCATCGCCGCGTTGAAGGCGTTCGATATAACGGATCGGCTGGCGTCGATCACGACGCGGGTCCTGGCCGTCGCCGCGCAGGACGATGTTCTGGTCCCGAGCAGTGCCTCCGAGGCATTGTGCGCCGGTCTGCCCGAGGCGACGTTGGAGGCGATGGCGTACGGTGGCCATGCCTGCAACATCACGGACCCGGCGTCGTTCAATGCGATCCTGGTGGCGTTCCTGACGCGTGTCTGAACGTCGCTCAGCGGCGCGGGAGGAGGCCGGCCAACACGATCGCGCAAAGCGATTGCTCGGCCTCGGCGAAGAAGGCCGCGTCTTGCAGCGTTTTTCCGGTCAGACCCTGCACCTGGAAGGAAAAATCCGCATAGTGCTGCGTGCTGGCCCAGAGGAAGAAGATCAAATGATGCGGGGTCACCGGGACCAGCTTGCCTTGGGCAATCCAATGCTCGATGACGGTACGTTTTTCGTCGACCAGACGTCTCAGATTAGTCAGCAGCTCGTCGCCGAAGACCGGCGCGCCCTGCAGCATTTCGAGACAGAACAGGCGCGAGGCGGCCGGATTGTCGCGCGAGGCGAGCAATTTCTGATGGATATACTCGCCGAGCGCGACGGCCGGATCCCGTGACGCGTCGAAGGCGCGCAACGGCGCAAGCCAAATCTGCAAGAGATCGCGTAACAGGGCGGCGTACAGTTCTTCCTTGTTCCGGAAGTAATAGAGGAGGTTGCCCTTGGACACATCGGCGCGCTCGGCAATCTGATCGACGCTGGCGCCATGGAAGCCAAGCGTCGAAAACGCATCCAACGCGGCGGCGAGGATCGTTTTGCGCTTCAGATCGATCTGCCGCTGACGTCGTTGCACGCTCGCGTGGCTGGGTGCGCCACGCTTGCGCCGCGGCGTGCCTTCGTCGTCGTCTTCGCGCGCCTGCACCATTGCCTGACCCGATGAATGATATGCCGTTGGAAAGAGCAAGGGACTATAGCATAGCGCTCGTTGTGGTCCTTATCGTCGCGCCGTGAGGGCCATTCACATCGTCGGCGGCAGGCCTCGTCTCCCGGATAGTCGATCGGGGCGGCGCACCGTCGGGGTTCGGGCTTTATTTTCGAGATGAAACGGATTATCTTGGCGCTACGGGCATTGCCTAGGCTGGCAATCCGGGGGAAACAACAGTACGCTTGCGCCACCCTCACAAAACGCGTAAAAGATCGGACACCGTCAGCGTTCTGTCAGGCGATTTATCTGCCGAGCCATGCGCTCGGCGTCTGTCTGCTCTGTCTCTTCAGCCGATGCTCGTACACGCTTCCGCGCCGTTTCGTTTAATCGACACCTCCTCGCCCATGCGCGACGGCGTTGCGGCGACACGCTTCGACGTGACGGTCTTGCCTGCAGCGGCGCAATTGCTTGCCTGGCGTGAGCGAGTGGGGCAGGTTATCGATGTCATCGTGCCGCGCGGTGGCGCGCGACAGCCGTTCGATGCGTGGATCGACCGCTATGTCGTGGGTGAATACGTTTTCATCAACTGCTACTCGGATGCGGTCACGTTGGACCGTTCGATCGCGCGCATCTCGCGCGACAATGCCCGCAGCATCTGCTTCCATTTCTTCCTCGACGGCACGCCTTCGACGCTCGTCAGTCATGCGGCCAAGCGCGATCCGGTGCCAGCCGATCTCGCGATCTTTGCAGCCGATCTGGACCAGCCGTTTCGCATCGCTCGTAAAGAGACGGCGCATGCCGAGATTTTCGTGCCGGCCGCGCGCCTCCAGTCGCATTTTTCGGATCCCGGGATCCTGCATGCCCGCGGCTTGATGCCGAATGCGCCTGGCGTTGGCCTCGTGATCGAGCGCGTAAAGGCGCTGACGCGCGCGATTGTCTATCTCACCGAAGCGGAGGCGCGGGTCCGTCTGGAGGAAATTGTCGGCTTGATCTGCAACGCCTATGGTACGGCGCTTGGCGTGCGTGAGAGTGCCCATGCACTGACCCGCGAGGTCACGATCAACGATGCCCGCCGCATCGTGCGAGACCATTTGTTCGACAGCGAATTGACGCCCGAGCGCGTGTTGGCATCGCTCGGCGTGTCGCGCGCCTCTGTCTATCGGCTTTTCGAGCACGAAGGCGGTTTGGCGACCTATATCCGCAATCTGCGCCTGCGGGCTGCGGCCATCGATCTGGTCCGACGTCCGGACCTTGCGGTGAAGGATATCGCTTATTCGGTCGGATTCAAGAGCGCGACGGATTTCTCCCGCGCTTTCCGGCGGGCCTACGACACCACCCCGCAGGGGTTGCGGGACTATGACGCCTGGTATATCCCGGATGCCGCCGCGCAGGCTGCGCCCGCGACGCAGCACGTCGAATGGGAGGTGGAGGGACCTTCTGCGCGCCGTGTGGCCAGCGTACCGCTGCCCGGCTTCGCGTTGATGCGCTGGGCCTGACATTTCCTGCCCGAAGTCGAGACCGGGCATTCCCATACCGTGCCATCGCGCAACGCACCGTGTCGCTATTCGCGACGACCGCGGTTTTTCGGGATAACAATCGAGCAGAGGGAAGCGTGCGCAAAAGTGCGCTGAAACGGCCACAGCCTCCCGTGGCGGACCGACCGTTTCCTCAAAATTGAGACGCAATGTCAAGCGGCGCACTTTGTCGCTGCTACGATCCATCGATGCCTCCTCCGTTTGGCTGAGCGCACGACTGCCTTTCCCGTTTTCGACGGGCAGGGGCGTCGGATAAAGCGTTCGACCGCGACGGAGCGGCGGTAGAGCGGGCGACACGGGCGGGATGCCGTCCGTCGTGGCGCATTGCCGTTTCGGTCTCGATTTGTCCCAAAATATGAATAACGCCGCGCCGCTATACGTCCAGTTCCTGCATATCGTGCAGACGACCGCTGCCGATGTCGGCTTGCCGAAGCTCGACGCCGTGGAAGAAGAAATTCTGAACACGATCGCGCGTTTCCAGGCCGCCGGGCAACCTTTATGCGTCAAGGAGCTGCTGCACAACGCCCATCTCGGATCGCCCAGCCGCATTTTCGACCGCCTGCGAGCGATGCGCGCGAACGGATGGTTGCAGCTTTTGGATACCAGCGACAATCGACGCAAGCATGTCGTGCTGACCGAGGATGCGCTGCGCTTCTTCGACCATTTGGGTGCTTGCATCGATCGCGTGGCGAACGGCGTGCCGTTGGCGAACGATCATTGAAGGATCGGATCCGACCTTCCGAATGATCGCGCGCTGCGCGATCGCTTACCGTCTCGACGCCTCACACGGAAGGGTTCTGCCAATCCGTCAGCTTCTCGCGTGCATTGAGTTCGATGAATGACGGACGTGCCCGCATGGCAGCGATATAGCGTCCCAAATGCGTCCATTGCGTGGCCGGGCGCGGCATATTGCGTGACCACCGCATCAGCGTCGTCGCGAGTAAATCGACCGTGCTCAGCGTGTCGCCGACGAGGAAGTGACGTCCATCTGCCAGCCGTGCATCCAAGCGGTCCCAGGTGGCTTCGATGCGCTTCCGTGCCAGTGCCTTGACCGCGTCCGCGCCGACCGGATCGCCATCGCTGGCGGCGTAGAACCAATCACGCATGGCCGGCAGCAGCGTATTGGCAAGATAAACCATTTGCTCCATCCAGTCCGCGCGGTCCGCTGTGCCGGGGGCGGGCGCGAGCGCCGCTTCCGGATGCCGTTCGGCGAGGAGCATCATCAATGCCGCCGATTCACCGTACGGCTTGCCATCGATCAGCAAGGTCGGCACACGGCCGGCCGGATTCAAGCGACGGTATTCGGCTTGATGTTGCGCGCCGGTGTCGATATCCACCAGCATCGCGCTGAAGGGCTGCCCCATTTCGATCAGCATCCAGTGCACGGACATGCTGGCCGTGGCGGGCGAATAAAACAACGTGTAGTCCATTTTTCAGTCCGTCATCTCATATTGATGCCATCATAGGGAACGCAAAATGGCCCGTCGATAGGCGAACGGGACAGATAAAGAAAAAATCCTGCCATGTTGAAAGCTTTGTCGATGCAACGCGTCTGGTTCGTGATTCCGCCGCGCGTTCATATCCTCGATCTCGCCGGTCCGCTACAGGTATTGAACGGCGTCAACGAATTCGGCATCGCGCCATTGGTGCTGCGCGCGGTCGGGCCCGAAATCCAGCCGGACAGTTTTCAAGGCGTGCGGCTCACCGATGTCCAACCGCTGCCGTTGCGCATGACTCCGGGCGATGTCGTGATGGTGCTCGGCTGCAAGCTGAACGAGGGTGCCTTGCCCACCGTGCAGCAGCGGCAGGTGGTCGATTGGTTGCGCGATGTGGTCGCGCCCGCGCGGGCGCAGGTGACGATTGCGAGCGTCTGTACCGGGGCGGTGCTGCTCGCGGAGGCGGGGCTGCTGGATGGTCGCGACTGCACGACGCATCATGCGTATCTGGATCGAATGCGCCAACGTTATCCCGCCGCGCGGGTGCTCTCGAAAAGAATGCTGGTCGACGATGGGGACCTGGTCAGTTCGGCGGGCGTTTCGGCGGGGATCGATCTCGCCTTGCATCTGGTGGCGCGCGCATTCGGATCGGCCGCGGCGATACGCATTGCCCGCGACAACCTCGTGCCTTTCCGTCGCCTGGAACACGATCCCGCCTTGGCGGCGCCATTGCGCCATCGCGAGCACGATATCGCCGTCGTGCATGCGATCCAGGATCACCTCAGTGCGAACCCGGCCTTCGCCGAACCGTACGATGCGCTCGCGGGGCGCTTCGGCCTCAGCTATCGGCATACGGCGCGCTTGTTTCAGCAGGCGGCCGGGGTCACGCTGAAGTTGTATCACCAGCAATTGCGGATCGGGCAGGCCGAGCTGTTATTACGAGACAGCGACCTGGCGGTGGCACAGATCGCCGAGCGCTGCGGTTTCGGCACGCCCCAGGCGTTTCGCGCCGCGTGGCGGCAGCAACACGCGCTTGCGCCGATGGTCTGGCGCGCTCACACGGCCGGTACGCGTTCCTGCGTGCCGGCCCAGTCCGGAAGTGCGATCTTATAAACGCGCCACGGATGCTGCACCAGGTCTTTGCCGTGCGGGCCGCGGTTGGCGGCGACACGATGGCTTTGTGGGACGGGTATATACAGTTCGCGTTGACGCGAGATGAATAGCGCATCGGGCCCCCAGAGTCGCGTGTCCTCCACGAGCACGGCCAGTCGCTTCGCGGCCGGATCGTAGACGGTGATACGGGGGCGATCCATCTCGGCAAAATAAAGCAGGCCGGTGCTGTCGATCGCCGTCCCGGTGAGTGGCGGGGTGTCATAGACCATCTCGACCATCGCGCCGAGCGCGGCTTCGGACAGATTCGGGTCGCGCAGCGCAGCGGTAGGCACCCTGTACAGCGGGCCCGTCAGAGGCTGGTAATACAGCCAGTTGCCGTCCGGGCTAATCTCGATGGGATCCGAATTCGTTACTGCCGCCTTGCCGTCGGGTTGCTGCAGCAGATAGCCGTCTTCGGCATAAGGCGGTCGGCTCGCCTGCATTTTCGTCGATGGGTGATCCGCGAGCCGACGCAATACACGGCCGCTGCGAAGGTTCACGACGACGATCGCACCGGCACCGGAGTCGGTGAAATAGGCGTTCTCGGAATCAAGGCGGATGTCGTTGAGGAGCGCGCCCGGTGGTAGCGTTGTCATATCGAACGTGAGTCGGCGCAGCAGTGCACCGGTACGCGTATCGAATTGCAGGATCTTGAATGCGTCGCGATCGACCATCTTTCCCTGGAACGGCGTGCCCTGATCGACGACCCACAATGTATCGTCGTCGAAGATATGAATCGTGTTGACGCAGACAAAGGCATCCTTCGTGGGTTTGCCGGACGACCAAGTATTCCACGCCCCGCCGGGGAAGGGCTGAATCGTCCCGTCAGGAAGCAACTTACCGACGGATGGGGTCGTTTCGCTTCCTTGCCATCGCGGCAGACCCATGAAAGTCTGGCCCTTGCTGGTCAACGCTACCGCGTTGCACAACCACGGCGAACTTGCGACCAGGGTCAATGCGCCGCCGCGCGTCTGCCCGTAATCGACCGTGGTCGTTACCGGTGTCGTGGCTTGCGTTGCCGCGCTGGCCATTCGTGACAAGCCCGTGGCGCCCATTGCCAGCATACCGGCGCTCTGAATCGTGGTGCTTAAAAAGTGTCTCCGTGATGCCATGATGCGTCCTCCTTGTGGACAGTATCTGAACCGCTTGGCACCCGATCGTTCGCCTTCCGCGCGGGTTCATCGCCGCTGCCTTCGTGGCGCATGAAACCGCTCGCAATGACGGCGCTGTTGTCGCGCCTGCCCGCCGGTCGTCTCATCGGTTGCTGATATTTTTGTGAAAGTCCCGTCGTCCTTCTTCGCTGCATTCAAAAATGAGAGCGCTCTCATTTTTGAATGCAAAGCGCGCCGGATAATGTTTCAGCGCAGGGCGGAGCGCTGATGTGCCTTGCGACTGACGACGGTCCACGATCGCAACATGCCGTAACCAGAGTAATTTGGAAAAGATAGCGTGTCAAATGACCTCCGCCGACACGCAGTCCGCAGGCCGAGGCGGTCAATACTTCGTCTGTCCGGGGCGTGTCCGGTATCTGCTCTGGCTGAATTACTTCATCGGCGCGGCATTATATTCCCGGCGCGGTGGCGCTATATGATCCGTAGGCGTCGGCATTGTCTCGCGCTGCGTGCAGCGTCGACGGCGTGCGAGCCGGGTGCGCGCAACGCCGCCACCTGACGCGTCGATCAGGCTTTTCGAATGGGCAGACGGAGCGAACGATAATGGACAATGACCTCAGCCTTTCTGCGCTGAACGCCGCCGAACCCGCAGCGTTCGTGGGCCTGCTGAGCGGGCTCTACGAACATACCGACTGGGTCGCCGCGCGCGTGGCCGCGCGACGTCCCTTCGCCAGCACCGCGGCCTTGTTGCAGGCGCTCTGGCGTTGCGTGGCCGACGCCGGCGACGCGGAGCAACGTGCCCTGATCGATGCACATCCCGAACTCGGGATGTTCGCGACGCTCGACGTCGCCGCGCAAACGCCGCTCACTGCCGCGTCGGCCTATGAACAGCAATTGGCCGGCTTGCGCGACAGTCTGCCCGAGGCGTTGCGCGCAGCGTTGCAGGACGCCAATCGCGCTTACCGCGCGCGTTTCGGTTTCCCCTTTGTTCTGGCCGTTCGCGGCTCCGATGGCGCAGGCATGCCGCCCGAAGCCATTCTCGCGGCGTTGCAGCGCCGCTTGCGCAATACCGTGGCCGACGAGCAAGCCGAAGCGCTGCGACAGATCAATCGGATCGCCGAGCTGCGCTTGAACAAGCGCCTGGGGTACGTCCCGACGCATGGCTTGAACGTGCTACGGTGGTGCGAACAACTGGCCCATCACAGCGAAGAAGCCGACGCGCTGACCTGTACCTATCTGACGCCGACACATCGCGCCAGTGCGCGCGAGATCCTTGCCTGGATGCATGCGGCCGGACTTCAGGCGCATATCGATGCCTTCGGGAATGTCATCGGACGCTATGTTTCCGACGTCCCCGGCGCGCGAACCTTGCTGACCGGCTCGCATTACGACACCGTGAGGAACGGTGGCAAATACGATGGCCGCATCGGTATACTGCTGCCGGTCTCCTTGATCGCGACACTGCATGCGCGCAAGCGACGGTTGCCATTCCACCTCGATATCGTGGCATTCGCCGAAGAAGAGGGGGTACGGTTCAGGACCGCGTTTCTCGGCAGCAGCGTCTTGACCGGCAATGTGCCGGACGAATTATTGACGCGGGAGGACGAGGCGGGCGTGCGTCTCGCTTCGTTGCTGGCGCAGTCCGCCGATGACGGCGAGGGCGGTATGGACCAGCCGTCGGGTGATGTCGATGCGGCATGGTTGCAGCGGGTTAGGGAAAACGCCTTGCGCCCGGCGTCCCTGATCGCTTTTCTCGAAATGCATATCGAACAGGGGCCGGTCCTCTTCACCGAGCAGATCCCCTTGGGCGTGGTCACGGCGATTTCCGGCAGCAAACGGTATCTGGTACGCCTTACCGGGCTCGCCGGTCATGCGGGCGCGATGCCGATGGCCTTGCGACGCGACGCCGCCGCGGCAGCAGCGGAAATTACCTTGTTCGTCGAGTCCCGATGCAGCGATGTCCCCACCTTGGTCGGGACGGTCGGGCGACTCGAGGTCGCGAACGGCTCGGTGAATGTCGTGCCAGGGCACTGTTTGCTGTCGATCGATATCCGTGCGGGCGACGACGCAACGCGCGATGCCGCTGTCGGCGACGTCATGGCGCGCATCGATACGATCTGCACGCGTCGCGCCATCACGGTGGAGATCGAGCCGGTTCTGGCCTCCGACACCGTACCCTGCGCGCCCGCGCTGCAAGCGCGATTCGCGGCAGCCTTGCGAGATTTGGGGCTGCCGGAGCGGCGTTTGCCCTCCGGCGCCGGACACGACGCCGTCGAAATGCATCGCATCACCGATGTCGGCATGCTGTTCATTCGGTGCGGCAACGGCGGCATCAGCCATAATCCTTTGGAAACGGTGACCGCCGATGATTTGGATTGGGCGGCCCGTGCCTTCGAGCACGTGATCGACGGTCTGGCTTCGGACGAATGGTTGCGGCTCGGCATCACGCCCGATGCGTAATGCGTAATGCGCGAAAGTGTCCGCCACCCTTTACTTTATAAAAACCGAGGTGTTTCGATACATGGCGACACCTCGGCTGGATAACACATGACACAGCATTCGAGTCTCTCGGCGTCTGATGACGGCGCGACCCGCGCGGCCATCTATCGCGCGTCCTTGCTGTATTTCATCGGCGACCCCGCCTTGGATCCCGCGGCCTTGCAGTGGCACGAGGACGGGGCGCTCCATGTCCGCGACGGACGTATCGTCGATGTCGGCAGCGCATCCGAGGTCTTGGCACGCGTCACGTCGGATGGCGACGGTGGCGTTTCCGCGGTTGCAGCCGCCCCGGCGATACACGACTGGCGGGGGCGCATCGTCATGCCGGGCTTTATCGACACCCATCTGCACTTTCCGCAGACGGAGATGATCGGCTCACCGGCGCCGGGGCTGCTGCCCTGGCTCGAGCACTATACATTTCCCACCGAACGGGCCTTCGAAGACAGCGCGCATGCGCAGACGATCGCCGATGTGTTCATCGATGAGCTGCTTCGCAACGGCACCACTACCGCGATGGTGTATTGCAGCGTCCATCCGCAATCGGTCGATGCCTTGTTCGAGGTCTGTGCGGCGCGCGACCTGCGCATGATCGCCGGCAAGGTGATGATGGATCGGCATTGTCCGCCCTGGCTTTCCGATACGGCGGAACGCGGCGCACAGGAGAGCGAAGCGCTGATTGCACGCTGGCACAATAAACAGCGGCTGGCGTATGCGATCACGCCGCGCTTTGCGCCCACCTCGACATCGGCGCAGTTGGCGGTGGCGGGCGCCTTGGCGAAGCAGTATCCGGATACGTATATCCAATCGCACGTCGCGGAAAATCGCGACGAAGTGGCCTGGGTCAAGGAACTGTTTCCGACAGCCCGCAGCTATCTGAATGTCTATGATCAGGTCGGCTTGTTGCGTGAACGCGCGATGTACGGCCATTGCATCTACCTGGACGACGACGATCGCGCGCGGATGGCCGAAACGGGCGCGGCGGCGGCCGTTTGCCCGACGTCCAACCTCTTTTTGGGAAGCGGATTATTCGATTTCGAGAAGGCGCAGCGGTCCGGCATGCCGATCACGCTGGCGACCGATGTGGGTGGGGGCACGAGCTTCTCGATGCTGGCCACGATGAACGAGGCCTACAAGGTCGCGCGGATGGGCGGCTATTACCTGGACGCGACGCGGATGTTCTATCTGTCGACGCTCGGTGCGGCCCGCGCCTTGCACTTGGAAGGGCAAGTAGGGAGCCTCGCCGTGGGCAACGAAGCGGATTTCATCGTCGTCGATCGTCATGCGACGCCGCTGTTGTCGCGACGGACCGACCGCTGTACGTCGGTCGATGAAACGCTGTTCGCATTGGCGATGCTCGGCGACGACCGCGCCATTGCCGCGACGTTCTCGCATGGTCGTTGCGTCCATCGCCGCGACTGAGCGCGGCGGTGGCGTCCGCCGGCTAAGTCGGCGGCGCGGTCGTCGCGACGGCGTGCCTTATTTCGGCAGGCTGCCGTCCACGCCCTCTACATACCAGTTAATCCGCTGAAGCGCCGGATCGTCGAGTTTCTGTCCGGCCGCCACCTTGACATTGCCCTGCTGATCCTTGATCGGGCCGGTAAAGACATCCCAGTTTCCGCCTTCCAGTTCCTTGCGCTTGCTGTCGACAGCGCTTTGCGCGGTTTTCGAGATGACCTTGGTATTGATATCGTCGAGCGATACGGCGTGTTGCGCCATGCCCCACCAGATCGGATCCGAGGTCCATTTGCCTTCGAGTACTTGCTGAATCAACGCGGAATAGTAGACGCCCCAGTTGCCCACCACGGAGCCGAGGTGGGCCGTCGGACCGTATTTCTCCATATTCGAGTCCCAGCCGAAGGCGTAGACATGCTTTTCGGCTGCCGTCTGCAGGGTCGCCGAGGAATCCGTGTTTTGGATCAGCACGTCGGCCCCTTGGGCGATCAAGGTTTCCGCGGCTTGTTTTTCCTTGCCCGGATCGAACCAACTGTTGATCCAGACAACCTTCGTGTGGACCTTCGGATTGACCGAGCGGGCACCGAGGGTATAGGCATCGATGTTGCGAACGACTTCGGGGATTGGCACCGAAGCGACGAAGCCGAGCGTGTTCGACTTTGTCGTCTCGCCCGCGATCACGCCGGCCAGATAGGCGCCTTGATACATTCGCACATCATAGGTGCCGAAATTCTTCGCGCGCTTGAAACCGGTGGCATTGACGAAGATGGCATTGGGAAAGGAATGCGCCACCTTCAACTCGAAGTCCTGGTAGCCGAAGCTGCTTCCGATGACGAGCGTGTTGCCACGTGCCGCGAGGTCGCGAAAAACCCGTTCCGCATCGGCCGATTCCGGAATGTTCTCGACGCGCGTGATCTTGATCTTGTCGCCGAATTTCGCCTGTGCGGCCTTGGACCCGGCATCGTGCGCGAAGGTCCAGCCGGCATCGCCCGGGTTGCCCAGATAGACGATAGCCACATTCAGCGGCGTGCTGTCGGCCATCGCGACCGGGGCCCAGCCCAGCGCGGCGGCGCCGACGAGTGTGCCGGCGCAAGCGAGCGCCATGGCATGCATTGTAAAGTGCCGGCGAGACTGGGAAGCGTGGGCGGTGTCGACGGTCGCGTCGCCGTCGGCGGTCCGCAAGGACGCGTGATCGCGAGTCGCGCGGGTGGGTTGCATCGTGTGCTCCTTTTCTGCGTTGAATAAGGCGCGGCCGAGGCCGCACGGTTTCGGAAGGGTGTCGGACTGATGCTCAAGCAATCGGCGAGGACTTGCCCAGTGACGCCGGCGCATTCAGCCGGATCATTGTTTGATTGCGCGACATCAGAACGAGTACGACGATGGTGACGATGTAGGGGAGCATTGCCAGGAATTGCGTCGGGACCGCCAAGCCGCTGCCTTGCGCGAAGAATTGGCCGGCTGTCACGGCGCCGAAGATCAGCGCGCCGGCCAGCAGGCGGAACGGGCGCCATGTCGCGAACACCACGAGCGCAAGGGCGATCCAACCACGCCCGGCCGTCAATTGCTCCTGCCAGACGTGCAGGTAGACGATCGCATAATAGCCGCCGGCGAGGCCCGCCATCGCGCCGCCGAATAGCGCGCTCGCGTAGCGGATGCCCTGCACGGGAAAGCCCATCGCGTGTGCGACTTCCGGCGCTTCGCCAACGGCGCGCAAGGTCAAGCCGGCCTTGGTGCGGTACAGGAACCAGGCGACACCGGGAAAGGCCAGAAAAGCGAGATAGGAAATCGGCGATAAGGAGAAAAAGGCCGGACCCACCACCGGGAGCGTCGAGAGTACCGGGATCGGCCATGCGCCAATCGAATGGCTCAAGATGGCCGATGTATAGGGCTTTCCGATATAGGCGGACAGGCCCGTGCCGAAAATGGTCAAGGCCAAGCCGGTGGCAATCTGATTCGCTCGCAATCCGATGGTCACGAAGGCGAACACCAAGGCCATCGCCATGCCCGCCACTATCGCACCGGCGATGCCGAGCCAGGGATCGCCGGTACTGGTGGCGATCGCATAGCCGCTGACGGCGCCGACGAGCATCATGCCCTCGACCCCCAGATTGATGACGCCCGATTTTTCGACGACCAATTCTCCGAGGCCGGCCAGCATCAAGGGGACGGCGGCGACGACTGTGCTGGACAGCAGCGCCGAGGCTTCTGTTGCATTCATGAGATCAGCTCCCGGCGTGAGTTTGTGCGGTTTGTCGCACGGTGGAAGGGTGCCAGCGCACGCGGTAATGCACAAAGACATCGCAGGCCAGCAGACTGAACAGCAACACGCCTTGGAACACGCCGCTGATCGCCTGTGGCAGTTGCAACGACAATTGCACCGATTCCCCGCCGAGATAGAGCAACGCCATCAGCAAGCTGCCCAGTACGATGCCGAACGGGTTGAGCCGTCCCAAAAAGACGACGATGATCGCCGTGAAGCCATAGCCGGGCGACCAGGTCGCCTGCAGTTGTTGAATGGGGCCGGCGATTTCACCCATTCCGGCCAGACCGGCCAATCCGCCGCTGACAAGGAGCGCCGTCCATGTGGCGCGCTTCGCCGAGAAACCGGCATAGCGGGCCGCCGCCGGTGCCATGCCGCCGACGGACAGCCGAAAGCCGGTCGCCGAATATTTCAGGATGGCCCACACCACGGGAACCGCGACCGCCGTCAGCAGGACCGACGCATTGAGGCGGGTGCCTTGCCAGAAAGCCATATGCCAGTCATTGGCGAACGTCGGATACAACGCATTCGCATCGAACATTTTCGACAGCGGGAAGTTCATTCCTTCTGGATCGCGCCACGGACCGCTCACCAGATAGACCATCCATTGCGGCGCGATATACGTCAGCATCAAGCTGACGAGAATCTCACTGGTATTGAAGCGCGTGCGAAGCCAGGCAGGAATCGCCGCCCATGCCATGCCGCTCAAGACGCCGGCCAGCATCATCGCCGGCAGCAGAATCATCCGCGAGGTGTCGCCGCCGTAGATGGCGACGCCGCTCGCAGCGATGCCGCCCATCAGCATCTGACCTTCTGCACCGATATTCCAGACGTTGGCGCGATAGCAGAACGCCAAACCGAGTCCGATAAGGCAGAGCGGTGACGCTTTCAACAACAGCTCCGACCACCCGTTGCGATTCGCCAGCGGATCGATGAAGAAGGCATGCATCGCCGCGCTCGCGTTGGCGCCCGCGCTGCGAAACAGCAGATAGCCGGCGAGCAGCGTCACGCAGGCCGCCAACAGCGGGGCCGCGATGCGCATGGCGCGGGATGGCGTCGGTCGTGCCTCGAGTCGTGGCAGCCGTGCGTGCCACGTTGTCATGCCGGATGCGGACGACGGCATGGCGGCGCGGTGCGCTTGTCCGGACGGCGGTGCATCGTCTACGTTGGAGGGGGGGTGTTTCGTCGTCAAGGGCGTCATGCCGGTCACATTGCTTGGAAAAGGTCGCGGCATGCGCAGCATCCGCGATTGCGTTCGGGCGAGTACACGGAACATCAATTCGGGCCGCCCGCGGTCATCCATTGGCCGATTTGCTCCGGTGTCGTCTTGCTTGTCTCAAAAGGTTCGGTCAAGCGGCCGTTGGCGAGCACCGCGATGCGATCGGCGAGCGCAAAGATTTCCGACAGCTCTTCCGATATCAACAGGATGGCGGTGCCTTGCGCCGCCATGTCCAGCAGGCGCTGGCGGATCAAGGTGGCGGCGCCGATATCGACGCCCCAGGTCGGTTGTGCGATCAGCAGGACGCGTGGCGCGCGCGACAACTCGCGCGCGACGATGAACTTCTGCAGATTGCCCCCGGATAAACTCTGCGCGAGTGCATCCGGGCCGCTGCAGCGAACGTCGAATTCCTCGATCCATCGCAGTGAATAGGCGCGTGCCATGCCACGGCGAAGCCGGCCGAACCAGCCATCCTCGAGCATTCGCGGCCCGCGGTCGGGGGCGTCGGTCAGCGCGGCATTGTCGATCAACGACATCGCGGGTACCGCGCCCCGTCCCAAGCGTTCCTCGGGCACGTAAGCGAGTCCGAGCGCGCGGCGCGCAGCGACGCCAAGCTGCGTGATCGGCTGGCCGCATAGGGTCAATGTGTCGGGGGCGGCGTCGCGACCGAGCGCCGCTTCGCCGGACAGTGCGGACAACAGTTCGGCTTGGCCATTTCCTGAAATACCGGCGATGCCGAGAATTTCACCGGCATGCAGTGTCAACGAGATGTCCTGCAGCTGTGCGCCGAACGGATCCGCGTTGTGAAGTCGCAGATGGCGCGCCTGCAGCGCGATCGGACGCATCGTGTCGCGATCGATCGCGGACGCCGCTGCAAGGGCCGCGTTGGCACCGGGTGCCGTGCGTCGATAGGCCGGAATATCGTGGCCGACCATCAGCGTTGCTAGGCTTGCCACGCTGTGCTCGGCCGGTCGAACCACACCGGTGACCTTGCCGCCGCGCATCACCGTCGCGCGGTCGCAGAGCGTGCGGATTTCGTCGAGCTTGTGACTGATATAGAGGATGCTGCAACCCTCGGCCGCAAGGCGTCGGAGCACGGAAAACAAGCGTTCCACCGCTTGCGGGGCGAGCACCGAAGTGGGCTCGTCCATGATGAGCAGCCGCGGCGACTGCAACAGACAACGTACGATTTCGACGCGCTGCCTTTCCCCCACCGTCAAGGCGTGGATATGGCGTTGCGGATCGATATCGAGACCGTAGTCCCGGGACACCGTGGCAATGCGACGCGACAGGGCGGCGAGATCGAACGGTGCTTCCAGTGCCAGCGCGATGTTCTGCGCCACGGTCAACGTCTCGAAAAGGGCGAAGTGTTGAAACACCATGCCGATGCCGAGATGCCGCGCGGCGGCGGGGGAAGCGATCGAGACCGGTACACCGTCCCAAAAAATGCCGCCCGCATCGGGCTGCACCGCGCCATAGACCACCTTCATCAGCGTGCTTTTCCCGGCGCCGTTTTCACCCACCACCGCATGAATTTCGCCGGGCAGCACGTGAAGATCCACTGCATCGTTGGCTCGGACCAGCGGGTAGGTTTTCGAGATGCCGCGCAGGGCCAGCCGTGCCGTCACGCCGCACTCGGTGCCGCCGTCCGCCCAATCGGCAGTTGACGCATTATTTTTGTCCATACTCAATACCGTATATGTCTCCGGACAATCATTACGAAACGCTTATGAGGGGTGCCGTGCCGTTTTCTGCCCGGCGAACCGCGCATGCGCGAGCGCCCATCGATTTACGAGACAGAACATGAGTCAGCAACGAGAAGCGATCGACACCTATCTGCTGCGCGTCCTGCACACGCTGCTGAACGAACGCAGCGTCACGCGTACGGCGATCAAGTTGAATCAATCGCAGCCGGCGATCAGCGCGGCCTTGCGTCGTTTGCGTGACATCACCGGCGACCCCTTGCTGGTGCGCGGCAAGGCCGGCATGGTTCCGACCGATCACGGCCTGTGGCTGGTCGAGCCGGTGCGCAATGCCTTGCAGGAGATCGATCGCATCTGTCACCACCAACCGGTGTTCGATCCGACGACGTCCACGCGCTGTTTCCGCGTGGCCTGTCCCGACTACCTGAATACGATGTTCATGCCGATGATCGTCGAGCGCTTTCGGCGCGCGGCGCCGCATGCGGTTCTCGAAATGCATTCCTTGGGGCCGGCCTACGATCATCAGCAGGCGTTGGAGAACGGGCAACTCGACGTGATCATCGGCAACTGGACCGAGCCGCCGGAGCAGATGCATTTGTCCAATCTGATGACCGATGAAATCGTCTGCCTGCTGAGCGCCGCGCACCCCTATGCGAAGACCGGCGCGCTGACTTTGGACCAATACCTGAAGGCGCCGCACGTGGTGCCTACGCCGTACTCCGTGGGCAAGCGCGGTGCGATCGATACCTTCCTCGGGCAGGAGCGCCTGAAGCGCAATGTCGCGGTAACCCTGCCGTATTTCAATCTGGTGCCCTATGCGCTGGTGAACTCGGACCTGATCTTCACGACCACTCGTCTGTTCGCCGATCACTACGCCAAGCAGTTGCCGCTCGTCGTCCTCGCGGCGCCGCTCGCGTTTCCGCCGATGCATTACTATCAGTTGTGGCATGAGCGCGTGCATCATTCGAATGAGGTGCGTTGGTTGCGTGGGTTGATCAATGACGTCGTGCAAACCTTGCGGGAGCATTACGGCGCTGCTGAAACAGGGCATTCGCCGATGGCGTTGAGCACTGCGCAACATTGAGGGCCCAAAAAAACCATGGCAACCCGGCCTCGGGTGATAAACACCTTATGCCCCACGATATAGTTGTCGATATGTTCCATCGTATGATCGCCGCTGCTTTCCAATCGGACGGCGTATCGCTGCAGAACGACAAAACAAAAGTCCGCAGCGGCATGGCAGCCAACGCATGACATCAGGAGCTTCGGCGTGAACGGCAGATTGACAACGCATGTCCTCGATATCGCGACGGGCCGTCCCGCCGCCGGCATGGCATTGACGCTCGAGCGGGTGAACGAGAAGGGCGGCACCGAAGCGCTGGGACGGTGGACGACCAATGCGGATGGCCGATGCGATGCACCGCTGCTGCAAGGCGACGCATTGATCGAAGGCCAATATCAACTGTGTTTTGCCGCAGGCGATTACTTTCGGGCGCAGGCCGCGACGGCAGACCTCGCCGAGCCCCGTTTCGTCGACGTCGTGGTGTTGCGCTTCGGGATCGCCGATGCGCTCGCCCACTACCACGTGCCCTTGCTTGTCTCGCCATGGGCCTACAGCACCTATCGCGGAAGCTGAACGCATAAATGAGATGGAACGAGGAAGAGATCTGATGAAAACGCAAGCGCTGGATATCATCGTCGCGGGCGCCGGCATCGGTGGCCTCGGGGCCGCGTTGGCGTTGCAGCGCGCCGGCCATCGTGTGCGCGTGCTGGAGCGCACGCAGGCACTGCGGCCGGTCGGCGCGGCAATCTCGATTTGGCCGAACGGTGTTCGCGTCCTGCGCGCCCTCGGCGTGGGCGCGCCGATCGACGCCGCGGCGGGCATGATGGAGCGGATGGCTTACCACGACAGAGAGGGCCGATTGATGGCCCGATTCTCTTTGCAGCCGCTCTACGATGCGGTGCGCGAACGGGCGAAGCCGATCGCGCGGATGACGCTGCAGCGCTTGCTGCTCGATGTGGTGGGGGAGCAGCACGTGCAACTGGGCGCGCGCTGCGAACGC
Source organism: Robbsia sp. KACC 23696 (assembly GCF_039852015.1). NCBI lineage: Bacteria > Pseudomonadati > Pseudomonadota > Betaproteobacteria > Burkholderiales > Burkholderiaceae > Robbsia > Robbsia sp. KACC 23696. Next base: position 1,243,700 of record NZ_CP156627.1, read on the forward strand.
TATGAGCAGGATGAAGACGGCGTAAAGGTGCAACTGGCGGATGGCCGCACGTTGCGAGCCGACCTGTTCGTGGTATCGGACGGCAGCCGTTCGCAATTGCGCAATCAGGTGGCGGGGGAGCCTATTCCAAGACGCTATCGCGGCTATATCAACTGGAACGGCCGGATCCGCATCGCGCCTGAACTCGGTGCGCCCGACGAGTGGACGCAGTATGTGGGTGATCATCAACGCGTGTCGTTGATGCCGATGGGCGGTGGCGAGTTTTATTTTTTCTTCGACGTGCCGGTCGCGGATCCCGCCATGCTCGGCATTCCGTTCGAGCGCGGCGCCGTGAACCCGATGCCGGATCCGGCGACGGCGGCGATCGCACACCTGGCGTCCGGCGACGATCCCGAACGTCATCGCCGCGTGCTATCCCATTATTTCGACGGCTGGCCCGCCCCGGTCCGCTACTTGATCGACAATATGGATCCCTCGCTGATTGCCAGCGTGGCCATTCACGATACGGACCTGGTGCCGACGCTAGCGGACGGTCGTGTCGTCATGATCGGCGATGCGGCGCATGCGATGGCGCCCGATCTGGGGCAGGGGGGGTGCCAGGCGTTGGAGGATGCATGGGTGTTGGCGCGCGCACTCGATGCGGACGCGGCGACGGATATCGCCGCGGCATTGCGTGACTACGAGCAACAGCGCTTGCCCCGCGTGCACAGCATCGTCGAACGGGCGCGCAAGCGTGCGGCAGTGATCCACGGCGATGATCCGGCGCAGACCCAGGCATGGTATGACGCATTACGGATGGAAACCGGCGCCGAGGTGATCGCCGGCTTACAGAAGACCGCGGAAGGCGGCCCGCTGTAAAGCGGTCGGATCGAGACGCGAACGAAGCGCCTCTCGATGCTGCCGCCATTACGCCGTGAAAAACGTACTCAGCCCCATGCCGCGCAGTCCCTTTCGATAGGCGATGGAACTGCGATCCGCCGGAATATGCGCTTCGAACGACGGATCGAGCGGCAACCACTCCGGACGTTGCGCCTCGACGATCCAGCGATCTTCCTCGAAGACGCGGCGATTGAATTCATGCACGGCCGAGACGGGCAGATCCAGATCGAAATTCCGCGCGATCGGCGCGAACAGCCGTGTCTTGCGTGCCGATACCGGAGACGCCGCGTTCATGATGACCAGTCGGCCGTCATCGGGAAAGTGCACTGTCAAGGTTGCCGTAAACGGCAGATGCACCTCGAAATGCCTGAGCCATTCATAGCCCTCCGGAATCGGCTTGTCGACCCCTACCGGATAGTTGCCGACATGACTGCGATAGTCGGCGATGAAACCCTTGTCGCTGGGCACCGGGGTATAGGCCGGCACTTCGGTGTTTTCGGGATCGCCGAACGTGCCGGTATGGATCCAGCCGAAATGGGCCACATCGAGAAAGCCTTCCATCTGGCGTCCGGCAAAACCGGCGACGTCGAATGCGGGGCAATTGATCTGCTGAAACCCGGCATCGTTCCAATGCGGCATGTCCGGAATATCCGCTTCCACCGCGGCCGGATCGAGGCCGCGCTGTGCCAGGCAGGTCCAGATCAGGCCATAGCGTTCGACCGCGGGATAGGTGATCAATTGCAGCTTGGGCGCAATGGTTGCAGTGGGGCTGGCCGGAATGTGAACGCAACGGCCGTTGGCGCCGAATTTCAAGCCGTGATAGGCGCAGGCGATCGTATCGCCGTCGCGTTTGCCCATGCTTAGCGGTACGCCGCGATGCGGGCAGACGTCGCGGCCGACCACGATGCCATTCTTGCAGCGGTAGATGACGAGGGGCTCATCGAGCAACATCGTTGCCACGGGCGCGTCGCCGATATCGGCGGCAACGGCGATGGGATACCAGTGCTGCGCGAGGATGGCCCAGTCTTCCGGAACGAAGGTATTGCGGATCGGCGGAATGAGTTGCGCGAGGACGTCGTTCATAAGGGGCGTGGACAGTCGTTTTGTATGAGGGGCCGTTTCCCGAAACACGGGGATACGGCTTGACTATACGGTGTCGATGCGTTGAAATAAATCTCAGAATATTCGACGACGTGTTGCAAAAAACAGCACAGGGAGCCCCATGCTATTGATGTCCCGATTTGCGAAGTATTTCGCTGTGGTGAGTAAGGCGGGCAGCATTCGCAGGGCATCCGAGACCTTGCATGTCTCGCCGTCCGCCATCGATCGGCAGCTTTTGCAGGCGGAAGAGGATTTGGGGGTGCCGCTGTTCGAGCGCGTGCCGGGCGGCTTGCGCCTGACCGCTGCGGGCGAGTTGGTGGCGGATACGCTGCGGCGCTGGTCGAAGGACCATGGGCGCCTGCTTTCTCAAATTGAGGATCTGCAAGGGCTGAAGCGGGGACACGTCCAGGTCGCCGTCATCGATGCACTCGCCGAAGGGCTGGTGCCCGACGTGGTCGAGGCCGCCGCCGTCGCGTTTCCAGGCGTGACGGTGGGAGTGCGGGTCTTGGATAACGAGGCGGTCGCGCAGCAGGTAGCATCGGGCGACGTCGATCTTGGACTGCTGCTTTGGCCGCCGGTATCGCACGCGACGCAAGGCATCCAGGTGCGCGCGTCGATACCGGTGCCGTTGGGGCTGGCCGTGCCGATCGATCATCCGTTGGCGCGGCGCACGGCGTTATCGGTTGCCGATACGCTGCCGTTCCGAATCATCGTACCCGGCGCGCCGCTCGTGATCCATGAGCAGACCAAGGCCTTGTATCGCCAACATCGCGTCGATGTCGACCAATTCATGACCTGCAACAACACGCAATTGATCCGCGCGTTGGTGCGCAAGCGGACTGGTGTCGGCGTGTTGAGCTGGATCGATGCGGCCGCCGATGTATTGCAGGGGCGGCTGGCCTTCGTCCCGTTTCAGGCATCGCGGATACCGACTTTGGCGCTGAGTCTATGTGTGTCCACGCACAGTCAGCCGTCGCGCGCCGCGCGAGAATTGATGCAGCGCTTCGAGGAAGCGATGCAAGTCTATTCGCCGGTAGGGCGTCCTGAGCGTCCCGTGGTGGCCGAACGGCGCGACGGGGCAGGGAAGTCGGCACGCGCCGGCCGTGCCGCCCCGCGACGTGACGATGGGGCGAGCCAATGACGCGCGGATCAGAACTTCGTGCGCAGACCGATACCATAGGTCATGCCGGTCGACATATTGTCGTAGTGGTCGTACATATAGGCGGCGTAGATGTCGGTTGATTTCGAGAGACGGTAGTCATAGCCGACGGCCCAGGTCGAATGCGTCTGATTGAGGCCGCCCCCGTCGCGCGAGTAGACGTACGATGCCATCGCGCTGCCCAGACCGATGGGCGCCGACACGCCGCCCTGCAGCGTATTGACGTGCCAGCTGCCGACATCCTGCTCGTTCTGCGTGTACATGTACTGGCCGTAGAATTTCAGGAATTTCAGGTCATAGGTCATTCCGACCTGCGCGATGCCTTGGCTCCGCAATCCCAATATCGTCGCGTTGCCGCTGACGAGACTGCCGATGTCGCCTGGCGTGCTGTTGAAGTTCACATATTGATATACCGCGGTGGCGGCGAAAGCGCCGTGGAAGTAGAGCGCCTGTGCGCTCCACTTCTTCTTGCCGTTATTGCCCGCGCTGTCCCCGAACGCATACATGGCATTGCCGCTCAGGCCGTTATAATTCGGCGATGAGTATTGAATCGCGTTGTTCCAGCCAGAGTCGCCTACCGCGCCTTGATCCGTCGTATACGTCGGGAACGTCGAGAGCCCCAGGTAGACGTGATACACCATCGGCGAGAACGTGTACGAATCGGCGAAGGGATTGAACAGAATCGTCGAGACGAACAGTTCCGTCGTCAGCCGGCCTGCGGTGACCTTGCCGTACGGTGAATCGATTCCGACATAGGCGTTCCGCGCAAAAAAGGTATCGCCGGCAAAGCGACCGTATTGCCCGTTCTGCGCACGCAGGAAGCTTTCCAACGCGAACACCGCTTTATACCCACCGCCCAGATCTTCCGCGCCTTGCATGCCCCAGAACGACGTGGACATCCCCCCGCCGCTGACGTTCCATGCCGTTTTGTTCGCCGGGAAGCGGGTAACGCCGACCCATTCGTCGACCTGTCCATACAGCGTCACATTGGATTGCGCCGATGCCGGCGTTGCGGTCACCGCGGCGGCAGCAGTCAGAGCGGTGAGGGCGACGTTGACGGCGCATGCCTTAACGGAAATGCGACGCGCGCGGCGGACGACTGGTTTCATACGATCTCCTGAGGGACAAGATGGGGCGTCGACGATGACTGGTCAATTGATCGTCTTACGCGAGGCGCTTTGTTTTTAGCGTCACCATCTTTGCGGACCATTTTTAAGAAAAAAAATCGGTCTGCTTATCCGCGGTATACAGATTTTTATATATCTTTTCAGAGTCCGTTACCGATCCCGGACACCTTGACGGCAGGGGGACTGCGCGGCGCGGGACCATATTTTGCGCACCGTAAAGCTTGTCAATAAACTGACAGGAGCGCTGCGATGACCGGCAACTATAGCAATCCGTCGCAAGACGACAATCGCCGCGAGGGCGCGGGAGGCATCGAACGTCCAAGCGGACCGCAAGGACCGGTTTCGAATGATGCGCTGACCCACGGCGAGCACGTGCAGCAAGCGTCGCTTGCCGCACAATACGAACCCGATCCCTATGATTTGCAAAGATTTCTCGACGCACAGTCGCGAGATTTCGACGTCGCACGCGATGAATTAAAAGCGGGTCGGAAGCAGAGCCATTGGATTTGGTACATGTTTCCGCAGGCGGCGGGGCTGGGACACAGTGCGATGGCGCAGCATTACTCGATCGTGTCGATCGACGAAGCGCGCGCGTATCTGGACCATCCGATCCTCGGCCCACGCCTGGTCGAGCTGACCAGCATCGTCAACGGGCTTGCCGGGACCGATGCGAACGCGATTTTCGGCAGCCCCGACGATATGAAATTCCGCTCGTCGATGACGTTATTTCTACTGGCATCCGAAGGACGCGGTAGCGAAGGATACGCCGCCGCTTTCCGCCGTGCGCTCGAACGCTACCAGGGCGGCCTGCTTGACAACGCGACGATGCGCCTGCTTCGCTTGTAGATCCCCAGCGCGCGACCGAGCGAGCGGGCGAGGGCTTGGCATCGTCAGAATTGAATCGTCGACTTCATCCCGGCGAAGAACGCATTGTGATTTTGGGATGTGCCGCCAGGGTGGACGACGTACTGTAACGTCGGCTGCAGCGAGACGAAGCGCAGGGCTTGCCACGCATAATACAGTTCGGTCGTGTACTCATAGCCGTGGCCCACTGACGTTGCGTCGTCCGGGTGCAGCGCGTTGTACGCCGCCTGATACTCCGCTTCACGACTGCTGGTGTGGGTGGCGGCAAAGCCGAGACCAACACGGTCACCAATCTGATGCCATGGATTTTGATATTCGGCCGAGACGGTCATCTGCCGGTCGAGTACCGACGTTGCGCGATCGCCCATCACCCCGCGGAATCCGACGGTCAGCCCTTCACCCCCATTGCTGCCTGTCAGCCGTTGGGACGCCGCAACCCAGGCGTTGTAGCTATTGCCGGACTGTCTAGCGGCCAAGCCGGAGACGGCGCGTTGCCCACCGTCGATATCGGTCGTGATCTCCGGCATGCCCCCGGTATTGATCATCGCGCCTACGCGGTAGCTGCCTTCCATGCCGCCTAGCTTGGGTGTCCAACGGAACTCCAGCGGCAGGACGATGCCGTCCGTGCCATGCGGGTTCATCGGTTTCCAGGCGTTGCTGCGCTCCCAAGTCGCGTCGTAATAGGTGGGGTTTTGTTGAAAGACGCCGAAACCGATTTGCGTGCTCGCCGAGGTGTGCAAGGTCGCGTTGGCCATCCATACGCTGCCCGGATGGCTCATCCAATAGCTGCCATACAGATTCGCGCCCTGCGTTCCGCACAGGGAAAGGTTCACAAAGGTGCAGGCCGAGGCATCGTAATAATCGCCTTCGCTTCCGCGGCCGGCGAGGAGTTCGAGACGTCCGTCGAAGAAGGTTCGGCCGAGCGTCAGCTGCGTGAGCCAGGTGGTCTGGCCGCGCCCATAGATTTCTTGCGACTGTTGGCTCGTGCCGATGCCTGCGTCCGCATCGACGCTACGGCCGAAGCGATTCGTCAGCACCATCGTGAACGTCGTGTGATGGATGCCCCAGAGACGGTCCAGATCGGCTGTCACGCCCGCCGACAGCTCAGTGGACGCGCGCGTCAGATGGTCGTTCCCGCCGCTGAAGTTGTGCATCAACTCATCGGTCAACGAGAATTTAAACGTGATGCCGCGGTCGGCGAGACGCGTGCGCGCACCGTCCCAATCGCCGAATAGATAGGGGCGATCGGCAATGGTCCCCGTCAACGCTGCCGGTGGCTGCGCGTAGGCGGGCAGGCTGCACAAAAGGGTTGCGGTCAGTGCCGCCATGCGCGGCATCGGGCTCATCGATGCAAGCCTTTTCATTTTTGATGTGTCGGACGAGGAGGGTGCTGACCGCGTATCGGTCGACTTGCGGGTACGAAAGACACGGCTGATGCGGGGCTGCAATGCGGGATTTGACGATTTATCGTCCATGGTTCTCTGTTGATAATCGTTCTGCAATAAAAGAGGGGCACGTCTACGACTCGTTGCCCTGCTGCCTCATTACCTTAACGGATATAAGCCGATATTGCAGAGCGTGCATTAATGCGCGAGGTATCTTGAAAATGACGCGTCAATGCCTTACGCCGGGTGGGACGTCGCGCAAGCGGCATCGTCAAGCGTTGCATCACCTGACATTGCGCGAACAGCCGACATCATGCGCGATGAGCGCCGCCGGATAGCCACCGGCTATGCCAATTGATGTTTCGCCACCCCCACCTGTGAGAGAATTGCTTGCAGAGACACGGCCCGAGCGAGCTGCGTGGCATCCAGCCGGGCGCAGAGGTCGGGGTCGTTGCTCCGCTCGGCTATCGAGCGGAGTCAAAACGAGAGCATGACAATGACGGCCAGAACGGACTTTCCCATCGTGGGCATCGGCGCCTCTGCCGGCGCGGTGGAGGCCTTGGAAGGCTTTTTTCGCGGGCTGACTTCATCGCCAGGGCTGGCCGTGGTGATCGTCACCCACCTAGGCCCGGATCGTAAAAGCATGTTGCCGGAGATCGTCGCGCGCTATACCAGCATGCCAGTGTCGACGATCGTCGATCGCGGCACAATCGAGATCGACACCGTCTATCTGCTGTCCACGCGCGCAATCGTCGCTATTGCGGACCGGACCTTTCAACTGACCTTGGAAGGGCCGAGTCAACCGGAGCGCAACCCGATCGACTTTTTTCTCAGCAGCTTGGCCAATGATGTGGGCGAAGCGGCTGTCGGTGTGGTTCTGTCCGGTGGTGATTCCGATGGTACTTTGGGTCTACGCGCGATCAAGGAACGCGGCGGGCTGACGATGGCGCAAGTGAGTGATGACGACGGCCCTGCACATCCGGCCATGCCTTCCAGCGCCATCGCCAGCGGCGTGGTCGACTTCGCCTTGCCGGTGAATGCGATGGGAGCGAAGCTTGCCCGCTTTGCCGACGGATCGTTTACGCTGACCGAAAACGCAGGCGAGTCCGCGGAGATCGAGGAGTGCGAGGAAGCGCGACTGGCAATCTATACGATCCTACGAAACCAGGTCGGCCACGACTTCAGCGGCTATAAGATCAAGACCTTCCTGCGGCGCGTGCAGCGCCGCATACAGGTTCTGGAAGTCCCTTCGCTAGAGCGCTATATTGATCGCCTGAACGCGGATCCCCAAGAGGTGTCCGCGCTGTTCAGGGATCTGCTGATCAACGTGACCGCCTTTTTCCGTGATCCCCAGGCATTCGAAGCGCTGACCGATGTCGTGCTGCCGAAGCTGTTCGAAGGCCGGGGCCGCAAAGACACCGTCCGGGTCTGGGTGCCGGGCTGTGCAACGGGAGAAGAGGTCTATTCGATCGCGATGTTGTTACGCGAGCAGATGGACAAGCTCGATCAGGCGCCGCGGGTGCAGATCTTCGCCACCGACATCGACGATCAGGCGCTGTCGATCGCGCGCGCCGCACGCTATCCCCAGCCGCTGCTCGACGGCGTCTCGGAAAAAAGGCGTAGCCGATTCTTCGTTAAGGATGTCAACACCTATGTGGTCGCCAAGGAAGTCCGAGATTTATGCATCTTTTCGCCGCATAGCTTGATTCGTGAGCCCCCTTTTTCGCGCATCGACCTCGTATCGTGTCGCAATCTGCTGATCTATTTCGGCACGGATGTCCAGAACCAGGTCATTCCCACGTTCCACTACGCATTGCGAGCGGATGGATATCTGTTTCTAGGCACCTCGGAGAATGTCAGTCAATTCGACGAGCTGTTTAGTCCGGTCGATAAAAAGCACCGTATTTTCAAACGGCGCGCCGACGTTGCGCCGCAGGTTCGTTTGCCGTTGACGGTCGCGGCGCTGAAGGTGGGCTATATCTCATCGCTGACGCCGACGCGGGCGCCGCTCGGCGGGGCGTCGCTGCGTCTTGCGGTCGACAGCCATATGCTCGACCGTTTCACGCCGCCTCATGTGCTGGTGACGCGCGATGCCGATGTGGTCTATTACTCCAATCGCACCGGCAAATATCTCGAAGCGGCGCCGGGCGTGCCGACGCGACAACTGTTCGCGATGGCACGCAAGGGATTGGGGTTGGAACTGCGCGCGCTGTTCCGTGAAGCGGTGGAATCAGGCCGCGCCATGACGCGTGAAGGCGTGGTCGTCGAGGGGGAGGATGGACGGGTGCAGGTGACGAATCTCACCGTGCAGCCCTTCAGCGATCCGACGCACGGCGATCAGATGTATCTGGTCGTGTTCGAGGACCAGGGCCCCGTGCTGACCCGGGAGGAAGCGGTCTTCCGTGCGCAGGCGATCAACGACGGCAGCGCGGCGCAATTCGAAAAGGAATTGCGCGACACCCGCGAACGCCTGCAGTCGATGATGGAGGAATACGAGACGGCCCTGGAGGAGTTGAAGTCCTCGAACGAGGAACTCGTTTCCCTCAACGAGGAGCTGCAGTCGTCCAACGAAGAGTTGGAAGCATCCAAGGAAGAATTGGTTTCCCTCAATGAAGAGCTGCACACCGTCAATCTCGAATTAAACGGGAAGATCGATGCGCTTGATCGATCGAACAGCGATCTGCAGAATCTCTTCGAAAGTACGTCGGTGGCAACGGTATTTCTGGATAGGAATCTGGTCATCCGTTCTTTCACGCCGGCGATGGCGGGGATCTTTCATATTCGTTCGATCGACCGCGGTCGGCCGATTACCGACTTGGTCAGTCGACTGGATCTGCCGGGATTGCAAGCCGATATCGCTCGGGCGTTCCGCAGCGACGAACCACTCGAGCGGCAGGCAAACAGCACCGATGGCACGGCGCATTTCCTCGTCCGTCTGGCGCCGTATCGAGACGGCGAACGTAAATCCGATGGCGTCGTGATTTCCTTTGTCGATATCACCGGGATGGTGCTTGCAGAGCAACGGCAGGATGTCTTGATCGGCGAACTGCAGCATCGGACGCAAAATCTGCTGACCGTGATTCAGTCGATTGCAGAACAAACCTTGGCGTCGGATCGCATGCTCGGGGCATTTACCGATCGTCTGGCCGCGCTGGGGCGCTTGCAGGGTTTCATCGGTCAGCCCGAGCGTGACCTTGTCGATATCAACGAGATCATTCGACTCGAATTCGATGCGCTCGGCGTGGCGGGCAGTGCCCGCATCACATTAAATGGGCCGCACGTGTTGTTGGGTTTCCGGAATATCCAGACGATTGCGCTGGTCTTGCACGAGCTGACGATCAATGCGGTGAATTACGGGGCGTTGCGCGACGCGAATGCGCATCTGGCGCTGTCCTGGCGTGTCGAATCCGTTGGGGACGCGCCGGACTATCTCTTTATCGATTGGATCGAAACGGGTCTGTCGATCCCGCCGGACGACAGCAAGGTGGGTTTTGGGCGCCAACTGATCGAGAAAGCGTTGAAGTTGACGCTGCGTGCCGATACCAAACTGCTGTTCCGGCCCGATGGGATTTCCTGCCATATCGTCATCCCGCTGATGTCGGACGACGAGGCCTTCGGCGGCGGCTGATTACGCCCGGCCTTGCGCCGGACGTCGCGACACTGTCTCGTTAAGCCAGTGTCGCGGCCGCGATGGGCGATCAGTAGTGAACGACGGAGCGGATCGATTTGCCGTCGTGCATCAGATCGAACGCTTCATTGATGCGGTCCAGCGGCATCGTATGCGTGACGAAGGGCGCGAGTTGGATTTCGTCCTTCATCGCATCCTCGACCATGCCCGGCAACTGGGAGCGGCCCTTGACGCCGCCGAAAGCCGTGCCTTTCCAGGTGCGTCCGGTCACCAGTTGGAACGGCCGCGTCGAGATTTCCTGGCCGGCGCCGGCCACACCGATGATGATCGACTGCCCCCAGCCGCGATGCGCGCTTTCCAGCGCCGCGCGCATCACGTTGACGTTGCCGATACATTCGAAGGTGTGATCAACGCCCCATCCGGTCATTTCGACAATGACTTGCTGGATCGGCTTCTCATAATCCTTGGGATTGAGGCAATCCGTCGCCCCGAAGAGCTGGGCGAGATCGAACTTCGACGGATTGGTGTCGATGGCGATGATGCGGCCGGCCTTGGCTTGTCGTGCGCCCTGGATCACCGCCAGACCGATGCCGCCGAGCCCGAAAACGGCGACGGTGTCGCCTTCCTGCACTTTCGCCGTGTTATGAACGGCACCGATGCCGGTCGTCACGCCGCAGCCCAGCAGGCAGACGTGCTCCGGATTGGCCGCCGGGTTGATCTTCGCCAGCGAGACTTCGGCCACGACCGTGTATTCGCTGAAAGTCGAGCAGCCCATATAGTGATAGATCGGCTGACCGTTGTAGGAGAAGCGGCTCGTGCCGTCCGGCATCACGCCCTGGCCCTGCGTCGCGCGCACGGCGACGCAGAGGTTGGTCTTTCCGGACTTGCAGAAGAGGCAGGTGCCGCACTCCGCCGTGTACAAGGGAATGACATGATCGCCCGGCACGACGCTGGTCACGCCTTCGCCGACCTCGACGACAATGCCGGCACCTTCGTGTCCCAGCACGACCGGGAAGAGGCCCTCGGGGTCGTCGCCCGACATCGTGAACGCGTCGGTATGACAGACGCCGGTGTGCGTGATCTTGATCAGTACCTCACCGGCGCGCGGCGGGGCCACGTCGATTTCGACGATCTCCAGGGGCTTGCCAGGAGCGAATGCAACAGCGGCTCTTGATTTCATGTGATTTCTCCGATTCAATGCGCCGACGGCAGGTTGGTTAACCCGGTTCAGCGGAGGTAGGAGCGTACGAGCGACACGACATCGTCGATCGACGCTCTTTGAGATTTCGAGGCCTCGCCCAACTGCGTGAATTCCTCGCGCAGATGACTTTCCAGCACGCCGGCCATCAGACCGTTGACAGCGCCGCGGACTGCGGCGATTTGCTGAAGAACCGGGCCGCAGTCGCTGCCTTCCTCGAGGGCTCTTTCCAACGCATCGACCTGGCCGCGCAAGCGTCGTACCCGTGTCAGGACGCGTTTTTTCTCTTCAGCGGTGTGTGGCATGTCGGGCGTCCTCCTTATACTTGGGGGGAGTATAAACCATCGGCCGCGGGAATATCGTAAAAGCGTGTTTACTGGCTTCGGGATCGCTTCGGTCGACTCGGCTTGTATTGTGCGAGCAGCATGGCGCGAAAACCCTGAGCCGCGGCGGAAAGCGGTCGGACCGTGGAGCTGACCAGAAACGCCTGGTATTCCATATGGGGCTTGAAAGACAGCACATGGAAGCCGAGGAAGGCGAATTCCTCGGCCACATCCCGTAATATCAAGGCCACGCCCAACCGTTCTGCAACCATATGACAGACGGTCGACGCCCACGGACTTTCCGCGCGCAACTTGCGCTCCACGCCGAGGGAATTGAATATCGTGTCGAGGTAGTTTCGGGTGGGACCGCGATCCGCCATTGCCACGAAATCCTCGCCAGAGAGATCCACCGGTTCGATGCTTTTTCGTCCGGCGAGCCGATGACCGTTTGGAACAATGCAAACAATGTCGGCGCGACAGATTTCTTCCGCTCTGATGCCATCCCGATCGGAAGCGCGAAGGGCGATGCCGAGATCGATGGTTTGGCGCGACACCGCATCGACGACGCTGTCCGTCGACATCGGTATCACCGACGTGAAGATCTGTTCCTTATTTTCGAGATATTGCGCCACCCTTCGCGTGATCCACCCTTCTGCAAACGCCGGAAACACGCCGATACGAAGGTAGCCGCGTCGGGTACTTCCGATTTCGCGGGCAATGTCGTTTAGATAGTCGATACCGCGATAGAACTGTCGGACTTCGGCAAAGAATATTTCGGATTCGGGGGTGGGAATCAGCCTGCCACGCCGTCTTTCGAAGGCGACGAAACCCGCTTCCATTTCGAAGCGCTCGATCATCCGGCTTACCGCCGGCTGCGACACGTTCAGATGTTGCGCTGCCGCAGTGATCGAGCCGTAGGTCATCACAGCGGCAAATACGTCCATTTGCTTCGCGTTTAGCTTGGCCATAGGGACACCTCAAATTTGGGTTGCTGCGTCTGCCGCATTATGCAGGTCATTACATTTGTTTGCTTTGATCGAACAAAATTCGAATAGATGTAATAATTTTTACTGCCTATATTTCCCTCACGTCATCGGGATAACCATCCGAGGGAAATCTTAGTGCACATTGATATTCAGAAACCACTGTCCGACGAGATGCGGGTACAGGACCCGTGCCGTGACGATGATCGGCCAGGTCGGCCAACACGGCCGCGTCAAATGATCCATACCCGCGCAAAAGCCTCGGATGTGTTGTGGTATGTCTTCGCGGCGATCATGGTCGTACTGGCGTGGGCGCTTTTCGTCGGCAATCCGCGTTGGCAATGGCCGGTCGTCGCGCACTATCTGTTCAGTGCGCGTGTGTTGAAGGGCCTGGGAAACACGCTGGTTCTCACGGGTTTATCGAGCCTGTTGGGCTTGGCTATCGGGGTGGTCGTTGCGGCATGTCGGATGTCGCGCCATCCGGTTCCGCGTGCCTTGGGGTTTCTCTATATATGGGTCATCCGCGCAACGCCCACCCTTGCCATGCTCCTTTTTCTGTTCTTCGTTTCCGCGCTAGTGCCGCGCGTGGCGCTCTCGCTTCCTTTATTGCACGTGACGCTCTTCGATGTAAGTACGAACCAGCTGATTTCTCGTTTCAGCGCGGCAATCATTGGTTTGGCGATATACCTGGGCGGTCATAGCGCGGAGATATTTCGGGCAGGCATCGCAGCGATAGATCGTGGGCAGAAGGAGGCGTGCAAAGCGCTGGGCATGAGCGATTTCCGGATGATGTGGCACGTGGTGGTGCCGCAAGTCGTCCGCATCATCATTCCGCCGCTATCGAACGAGCTGATCACGATGTTTAAAAATACATCGCTGGTTACGGTGATCGGTTATGTGGAATTGCTGACGACGGTTCAACTGATATACGCGACGAATTTCGAGACAATCCCCTTGCTGACCGTCGCGTGTGCCTGGTACTTGTTTCTGACCAGTCTGGCCATGTTCGTACAGAACCGATTGGAGCGTCACTTCGGAAAAGGGAGCGTGAGATGAATGCTGCGACGGATCAGGCCGGCGTGATGAGCGCGGGGGCGCCCTTGTTCGAAATGTGCGGAATCGGCAAATATTTCGGTGGGTTTGCCGCATTGAAGGATATCGATTTCTCCCTGACGAAGGGTGAGGTGGTTGCGATCATCGGGCCGTCGGGTTCCGGGAAAAGCACCTTGCTCCGTTGCATCAATATGCTGGAGCTGATCGATTTCGGGACGATGCGATTCAACGGCGCGGCGCTTGGTACGGAAATGCGCGGAGGGAAGTGCGTGCGCGCGGCAAAAAAAACGCTGGATGAACAGCGCCGCCACTTCGGTATGGTATTCCAAGGCTTTCATCTTTTTCCACACTACACGGTGCTGGAGAACGTCTTGGCCGGGCCGCGTATTGTCGGACGGAAAAAGAAGAAGACGGTGCTCGATCAGGGAGCGCGTCTATTGGCACGCGTCGGCCTTGCTGATCGCATGCATCATTATCCCGGGCAATTGTCCGGTGGGCAGAAACAGCGCGTGGCAATTGCGCGGGCGCTGGCGATGGAGCCCGACATCATGCTGTTCGACGAACCAACGAGCGCCTTGGATCCGGAGCTGGTAGGCGAGGTTCTCGACGTGATGCAGGAACTGGCGCTTGCCGGGACGACGATGGTCGTCGTCACCCACGAAATGGATTTCGCGCGCAAGGTCGCGAGCCGCGTGGTGTTGATGGATGGCGGGGAGATCGTCGACCAGGGAACGCCCGATGAAATGTTCGCCGGAGGCAGCACGGAGCGTTGCCGGCGCTTTATGACCCATCAACCAGGATAGGCGTGGACCGTCCGATTGAGCGGACCACGTTGTACGATCCATTTCATGCGAGGAGAAGAAAACATGTCAGGCGATACGCAAAAGATGCGGCTTGGTTTGTCGATGCGATATCAAGGCTATCATATGGCCGCATGGCGGCATCCGGAGGTACCCGCCGATGGTGCCATTGATTTTCGCTATTTTCTAAGCACTGCGAAGAAAGCGGAGGATGCCAAGCTCGACATGATCTTCTTCGCCGATGGTATCGGCGTTCGAGCCAATGACGAGCCGAAGGGATCGTTGGCAAGGGATTCGAAAAATGCGGAGCTCGAACCGTTGACCCTATTGGCGGCAATTGGCGCGCACACGTCGCATATCGGACTGGTTGCAACGGCATCCACCACGTATAACGAACCTTTCCATATCGCTCGGAAATATGCATCGATCGATCATATCAGCGGGGGGCGCGCGGGTTGGAATGTCGTGACCTCGTGGTCGGAACAGGAAGCGTGGAATTTCAGTCGGGACGCCCATTTGGGATACGAGGAGCGATACGACCGTGCCGACGAATTTGTCGCTGTCGTCAAGAAGCTTTGGGACAGCTGGGAGGACGATGCCTTCGTGCGCAACAAGGAAAGCGGCGTTTTCTACGATGAGCGGAAGTTGCACGTCCCTCATCACAAGGGTACGCACTTCCAAGTGCGCGGCCCACTGAATTCCGCGCGCACGCCGCAGGGTCGTCCGATCATCGTACAGGCGGGCGCCGCGGAGGCCGGTCGCGAGTTGGCGGCGCGAAACGCCGACGTGGTCTATAGCAATGCGCTCGATTTCGACGGTGCGAAAGCGTATTACGACGATCTGAAGGGTCGCCTCTCGAAATACGGACGTTCACCCGAACAGATGCTGATCATGCCAGGGCTGATGCTTTACGTCGGCGAGACGCGGCAGGAGGCGCAGGATAAATTCGATCAGCTGCAGGATCTGATCGACCCGCTGAGCGGTCTGTCGCTCTTGTACAAAACGCTGGGTGACCTGTCTGCCTATGATCTCGATGGGCCCGTGCCGGATCTGGGCGGGCAGAAAGTGCGCAGTATCGCCGAGAATTTGATCGCATTGGCACGTCGCGACAATCTGACGATTCGCCAGATATTCAAACGCGTCGCTTCCGGCAACAACTTCCACTTGATCGGCACCGCGTCGGACATTGTCGACGTCATGGAAGATTGGTTCAAACGCGGCGCCGCCGACGGTTTCAATATTTGTCCGCCAACATTGCCGCACGGTATCGACGATCTGATTCGATTCGTTCTTCCAGAGTTGCGCCGACGGGGCTTGTTTCGCAGCGAGTATGAGGCTCGCACGCTGCGCGGCAATCTCGGGCTTCGAACGCTCGAATACGGGATGTGAATGGCGTGATGTCCCTCATCCTATTTTGGCACACCGTAGCACGGCGTCTAGGAAATGCTCATGAAGACCAAGGCTGACAGCGCGCCCGCGACCACAACGTCGTTTCGTGACGCGATGGCGCGTTTCACCACCAGCATTACGGCAATAACGACGATGGACGGGGCTTTGCCAGCGGGGGTCCTCGCGACTTCCGTGTGCAGCCTTTCCGCGGCACCGCCGACCATTTTGGCATGCATCAACAAGGACGCGAGCGTGCATGACTTGATTGTTCGGAGTGGCGTTTTCGCGGTGAATCTGCTGTCCGATAAGCAACCCCATATCGCTGAGCGTTTTACATCCGAAAAGGGGGCGGCGCGCTTCGATCCGTCAGCTTGGCGTGCAGGGTCACACGGCGTGCCGATATTGGTGGGGAGCGTGGCGTCTCTGGCGTGTCGCCTTATCGCGTCGCACGATGGTTATTCGCACAGCATTCTCATTGGGGAAATCGTCGACACGACGTTGCACGATGCATTGGACAGCAGTCCGCTGCTGTGGCATCGACGTGGCTTTGCCTCGGCGCTCGCACCCCAGCCCTGACGCGCTATTTTGCCTACCATCTGATCGGGAATAATATGTCATTCTTCTATTGTCTCAAAAGAACGCCGAACGCCTGGCGCGGGGTTGTCGCCGCGCTCGGATTGCTCGCGATGTGCGTGGGTCAACCTAGCCAGGCGGCGACCGTTTCCGAAACACCGGCCGGCGCGGTCGCGGTCCCTGCGTTGCCGCCCGTTCCGGAACGTTATCGGCGCGCAGGTACGTTGACGGTGGCGGTGAATCCGGAAATCGCACCGATCAAATTTGTCGACGATGACGGTAATATCGCGGGCTTCACGCCGGATCTCCTTACCGCTGCCGCCAAGCTCCTCGGTTTGAAGCTTCAATTCGTTCAGACCTCGTTCGACTCCCTGGTTCCGGGCCTCAGCGCGAAACGCTTCGACGTATTGCTGTCGCTGGGTGATTTCCCGTCACGTCACGGGCAGGTTACTTTCATCGACTATCTGAAGGTCGGGCAGACAATCGTGACGGTCCCCGGCAATCGCCTCGTCGTTCATGCCCTGAGCGAACTGTGCGGCGTGTCGGCGGGGTTGCCGAGAGGAACGGCACAACTCGAACAGGCTTACGAGATCAGCAAGGCGTGCGTGGCGGCAGGCAAACAGCCGATGACGATCGCGACCTATCCCGATACGAATATGACCTTACTCGCGCTGACGACCGGCGCGAACCAGATCGCGTGGATCGATTCGCCTGCGGCGAATTACAACCTATCCCGTTTCCCGGACAAGTACCGACAGGCTTTCTTTTACTACAATTCCGCCTACGGTATCGGCTTTGGAACGGATGACGAGGGTCGGCAACTTGCCGACGCGTTTCGTCAGGCGCTGCTTCGTGTCGAAGCAGCGGGAGGCTATGCCGCGCTGATGCAGAAGTGGGATGTGCCGCCCGCCGACGGCTTTTCGCGTTTCCCGATCAACGATCCATCCTATTAAAGCGACATGCCGAGACCGGCGCGTACGGCAACCCATCTCGAAAAGTCGGCGACGACGACATCATTCATCGTATGGCCTACCGGATAGCGATGTGTCTCATGGCGCACGCCCAACTCTGAGAGCAGGGCATCGGACTGCGTTGCATAGGCGACGGCCCTTGGGCTGCGCGAATCAGAAAGGAGAGGCCGGACTCGGTGCCGCTTGCCGTATGTCAATCCTGAAAATCCGCGCGCAATAGCTGATCCGCGACCCATTGACCGGCAGGGCCTGGGGGGTGGGCATGTCGATAGATCAGAAACTGTGGTAAGCCGCGCGACTGAAGGTCCTTGTCGTGCAAGTCCAATTCAACAAGGCTCGCCGCGGCGAGATCGTTCTCGACGACGTGGCGGGGCATATAGCCCCAGCCCAGCCCTGCCCGCAGCAAAGCCTGCTTCGACCCGAGATCGCCAGTCATGATGCGGTCGTTACTGAATACCGAAAAGGTCCGGTTCGACGTCCTGCCGCTATTATCGCTGAGGACGATCTGCGTGTGGCGTCGCAAGGTCTCGGCCGTGAGTTCCGTCTCGCCCGCCAGTTCGTAGGTGGGTGCCGATACGGGCACGAGGGGGATCGAGGGAAGCCGATGGCTTAGCAATGCATCGTCGATCTCCGGCAGCGAACCCTGGACGCCCAGATCGCATTCGCCCGACAGCACTTTGTCGGGCACGCCGCCCAGCACTTCCGTACGCAAGCGGACGACGACACTGGGAAAGGCCTGCCGTAGCCGTCTGACGATATCGACGAGTCGTGCCACCGGATACATCACGTCGAAGACCATCGATAGCTCGGCCTCCACGCCACGGGTCAGGCTATAGGCCCGTGCCTTGAACTGCTCCGTGCGAAGCAGGACGGCGCGCGCATCCGTCAACAAGGCCTCCCCATGCGGCGTCAGGACCGGCTTCCAACCGCTTCGGTCATACAACGCGACACCTAGCGCGCTTTCGAGATTGAGCACCGCATTGCTGATCGCCGACTGTGCGCGTTTGAGTTCCCGCGCCGCAGCGGAAAAGCTGCCGTTATCGGCGATCGCGACGAAAACACGAAGCTGATCCAGGCTGAGCGCGTCGAGCATGATCGATAAAGGTGATGGACTTTATCTTAATTTTATCACTTCTATGAAAGGAAAAACTTCCCTATTATGCGTTCCATCGACGGACGGACAGGCCTTATCAGTTCGGCTCATTTTCAACGCATTTATCCAAGAAAATCATGCGCTACGCTCTCTTCGACAAACAGAAAGACGAACTAATTCTGCTCGCACGGGTCCTATTGATGATTCTATTCGTGCTCTTCGGCTTCCACAAATTGACCGGATTCTCGGGCACGGTCGGCTATATGGCGTCGTTGGGCAATCCGGCGCCGACGCTCGCGGCGATCATTGCCGTCGTATTCGAATTCTTCTTCGGCATCGCGATCATCGTCGGCTTTTACACGCGGCCGATCGCTTTCTTGTTGGCGTTGTATACCTTGGCCACGGCGATGATCGGACACCAGTTCTGGAAACAGACTGGCATGGCAGCGATGGGCAACGAGATCAACTTTTTCAAGAATGTCGCCATCATGGGCGGCCTGTTCCTGCTCGCCGTGACGGGTCCGGGCAAATATTCGATCGACCGGAAGTAAGGCGTTGCGGCACCGAGGCCGCCTTGCAAGTAGAAGATCGCCGGCAGCGCAGCGGCGGTCTTTTTCGCGTTTGCACGACGCGCACGTCGTGCGTCGCGCGCTCACACAGTCGCGGGACGGGCTAATGGCGTGCTTGCCAGCGTGTCGCGAAGCGTCTCCAGCGCATGCTGTATTTCTTCCCGATGCGCCACGCCGCCGATGCACACCCGCACGGCATCGGGCACTTCCTGGGTAACGGCGAACGCGTTGCTCGCCACCACGCCGATGCCGGTGGACTTCATCTGCGCGGCAAATGCCGTTGCGCGCCATTCGCCGGGTAGACGGATCCAGACATGAAACGCTTCCGGCTCCGTGTCGAAGCAGCCGGCCGGCAATATCCGCGACACGATTTTTTGGCGCGCCATCGATTCCTTTCGAATATGGCTTAATGCCAGGTCCGCGATGCCATCGCGAATCCAGCGTGTGGCCAATGCCGAGGTGATCGGCGATGCCATCACCGTCGTCGCTCGTAGCGCCACGGCGAGGCGGGCAGCGAAGGGATGGTCGGGTGCAACCAGGTAGGCGATGCGTAAGCCGGCCGCCACGCTTTTCGCCAGGCCGGTGACATAAAACGTCAACTCGGGGCCGATGCTGGCGATGGGCGGCGGCGCCGATCGCGGCAGGAAGCCATAGGCATCGTCTTCGATGATCGGCACGTCATAGTGTCGCGCGACCTCGACGATCGCCTGCCGTCGCGGAAGCGACATCGTGCAGGTCGTGGGGTTCAGTAATGTCGGATTACAGTACAGCGCTTTCGGCGCGTATTGCGCGCAGGCGCCGGCAAATGCCACGGCGTCGATCCCCTCGCGATCCATCGGCAAGCCGATCAATTTGATATGCAACTGTCCGGCCAAGGCCCTTAATCCGGGATAGGTCATGTCTTCGCAGCACAGCACGCCGCCGGGCCCCACCAATGTCGTCAGGATCGTCATCAGCGCGCTCTGTGCGCCAGGCACGACCAGTATCCGTTCCGGTTCGACGGAAAGACCCCGACGCCTCAGCCACAACGCCCCGGCTTCCCGATCATCGAGCGAGCCGCCGAAATCCTGGTAGCGCAGCAGATCGCGCAACTGCGTATTGACGTGTGACAGGCCGGCCTGCATCAGTGCGGTCAGCTCGGGCGCATCCGGTTCCGGTGGCATATTCATCGACATATCGACGTTGGGGCGCCCCTCCGTCACGCGCGGAATCTTCGGTCGACGCTTGCCGCAGACGAAGGTCCCTCGGCCGACGACGGAATCGATCAAGCCGCGCCGATGTGCCTCCGAATACGCGCGTGCAATGGTCGTGAAGTCCAGGTCCAGCGCGACCGCTAGCGCACGCTGGGTGGGAAGGCGCGTTTCCGGTTGCAGATGCCCGGTTGCAATGTCCTCCGCGATCGCATTGGCGATTGCGAGATACACCGGACGCGCACCTTTCGGCAGTTTTGGCAGCCAGCTATCGTGTCGTTTCTGCATGGCGACTCTCGGAGCGGCATGCGCGATTGCATGCGTCGTGTCGCTACATTGACCGACTTTTATTTTCCATGCAATCGGGAAAGAAAAGCACGGTGCGCCTTGCACCGAATCCAGTCAGTGCTGGCTTCTCGCACCAAACTGGCGCGCAGCTATCTGTTTTAGTGCATCACAGATGGCATCGATTGTATGGATGGATTGATCGGATTGATTCGTAAAACGAAGAAACCAAGACGCGACGCGCTTGCGGCGAAGCCCATTCCCATCGACGCCGCAGCGGTGGCTGCACACATTGATTGGCATTTTCTCCGATCAATTGGGACGCGTCCGCTCATCGATTGGCAGGACCGATGCATACAATGGCTTCGTCGCTGTCAGTGCACGCCTTCCGCACCAATCGCGTGAGAAGCGACGCCCCCATCCATCGAGAGGAGTCACATCATGCCTGTAGTCAGTCAGCCTGCCCATAACGCTGGAGATTTCCTGGTCGACTATGAAGAGAAGGTCTTTGAAGATGTGAAGGCCGAACCGGGCGAGAAAGCTTTGGTGACGTTCCACACCGTCGCGTTCGAGGGATCGATCGGTTTCGTCAATCTGTTGCAGGCGACGCGTTTGAAACGGAAGGGCTTCGATACTTCCATTCTTCTCTATGGCCCGGGCGTGACGTTGGGCGTGCAGCGCGGCTTCCCACGCCTGGGAGACGAGGCCTTTCCGGGGCATCAGAATTTCAATAAGCAGATATCGAAATTCATCGAGGAGGGCGGTAATGTCTACGCCTGTCGTTTCGCGCTGCAAGCGTTATATGGCCATGGGGAGCCGTCCTTGATTCCGGGCATTCGACCGATCAATCCGCTCGATGTGCTGGACTTGGTTCTGCTGCACCGTCGCGACAATGCTTTCATTCTCGATACGTGGACGCTTTGATCGACGGCCGCGAAACGATGAAATCCGACGAAAAGCGGGTACGGGCCGCGGCGGTGCAGATCGCGCCTGACCTCGAGAGCGCCGATGGCACCGTTGAGAAAGTGTGCGCGGCGATTGCCGAAGCGGCCGCCGAAGGAGCGAACTTGGTCGTCTTTCCCGAGACGTTCGTTCCGTACTATCCGTACTTTTCCTTCGTGAAGCCGCCCTTCGCATCGGGTCCTGAACATCTGCTGCTTTATGAACGATCGGTGGTGGTGCCCGGCCCTGTCACGGAGGTGATCGGGGCGACGGCAAGGCGGCATGGTGTCGTTGTCGTCCTCGGCGTCAATGAGCGCGATCACGGCTCCTTGTACAACACGCAGTTGATATTCGATGCGAACGGCGAACTGGTTTTGAAGCGGCGCAAGATCACACCGACGTATCACGAAAGAATGATCTGGGGGCAGGGCGATGGCAGTGGCTTGAAGGTCGTGCCCACGGCGGTCGGACGGGTGGGGGCGTTGGCGTGTTGGGAACACTACAACCCGCTTGCGCGCTACAGCCTGATGGCGCAGCACGAGGAGATCCATTGCGCGCAGTTTCCCGGCTCGATGGTTGGGCAGATCTTCGCCGACCAGATGGAGGTGACGATTCGGCATCATGCGCTGGAATCCGGGTGTTTCGTCGTCAACGCGACGGGCTGGCTGACCGATGCGCAGATCGCGCGCATCGAGCCTGATGCAGGGCGGCAGAAAGCGCTGCGCGGTGGCTGCTTCACCGCCATCGTCTCGCCGGAAGGACAGTTGTTGACGGAGCCGTTACGCGCCGGTGAAGGCATGGTGATCGCCGATCTCGACATGTCCTTGGTGTTGAAGCGCAAACGCATGATGGACTCGGTAGGCCATTACGCGCGTCCGGAACTATTGCATCTCGTGATCGACGATCGACCAGCCGTGCCGATGACGTCGATGTTTCCCGGCGATTCGATGTCGAAATCGCCGTCCACTCCGTCGTCGATGGCGCACCTGACGCCGAAGACGTTCAACCAAGCGAAGGTTGCGTATGCAGATAGCCATCAAACCGGTAGCGACGTCGGCGACGACGCCGGGAAGCGAACTGATCACGGAATTGCAATCGGTCGGTCTGCGTCTTGAAAATCCCGGTGCCGGCGCGCCGAGTCGTCGCGGCGGCGCCGGACCGTCGGATCACAAGGCCGTCACCGTGGACGGACATACGGTGATGATCCCGGTGCACACGGCCGGCGCGTGGCGCTCGCCGTACGTAGCGGAGCAACCGGGTCGAGACGGCCGAAGCCGGATCATGCGCAACGGCGTGGAAGTGGGCGTCGTCGCATTTCCGCGTGAGCCGCGCTTTTATAAGATGCAGACGCTCGACGGGATCCCTTATTCCAAGATAGCGGCGCTGCACGGTGCCGATGTACTGGCCACGACGATACTCCAGAGCTGTATCCGGTACGAGAGTCGGCGAAAGTCCTGCCAATTCTGTGCGATCGGACAGTCGTTGGCCGCCGGGCGCACGATTCTGCGCAAGACGCCCGAACAACTGGGCGAGGTCGCACGCGCGGCGGTCCTGCTGGACGGGGTCAAACACATGGTGATGACCACCGGTACCCCGAACGCCACCGATCGCGGTGCGCAGTTGCTATGCGAAAGTGCGTTCGGCGTGAAGTCCGCGGTGGATCTGCCGATTCAAGGTCAGTGCGAGCCGCCGGACGACGATGCATGGTTTCGCCGGATGCACGACGCCGGAATCGACACGCTCGGCATGCATCTGGAAGCGGTCACGCCTGCGGTGCGTGCGCGGATCATGCCAGGAAAAGCCAGCGTGCCGCTGTCGCGCTATATGGATGCGTTCGAAGCCGCGGTGGCGGTGTTCGGCAAGGGGCAGGTCAGTACCTACATTCTGGCCGGTCTCGGCGATAGCCCGGATGCCATCATCCGCATGAGCGAGACCCTGATCGCGCTGGGCGTCTATCCCTTCGTCGTGCCATTCGTGCCTATTTCTGGCACGCCTCTGGAGGACCATCCCGCGCCGGACGCCGGCTTCATGCGTAATCTGCTACAACCGATCGCCGATAGTCTGGCTGCGGCGGGCATGGCCTCGGGCGACATCAAGGCCGGTTGCGGCAAGTGTGGCGCCTGTTCGTCGTTGTCGAGCCTGGAGCGGCGATAACGATGAACGCGATAGTCGAAACCGCTGTTTCGATGGCGCGCGGGACGGCACTGCCGGCGCCAACGAGTCCTGACACTTGCGCGATTCGCGTCAAGCTTGCCGTGTCGCCGTGGGAGCAGGCCGGCGCGCGCCAATTGCGTCGGGAAGTGTTTTGCACCGAACAGGCTTTGTTCGAGCGCGACGATCTGGATGCGATCGACGCGCATGCCGTGCTGATCGTGGCATTGCGCGAAACCGAAGCCGGACCGGAAGTGATCGGGACCGTGCGAATCCATATGTCCGAGCCCGGCGTCTGGCATGGCTCGCGCCTGGCGGTAGCGCGACACGCGCGCCGCATCGGCAATATCGGTAGCTGTTTGATCAAGCTGGCGGTCAGTACCGCGCATGCCCGCGGTTGCCACACCTTTCTTGCCGAGGTACAACCGCAAAACGTGACCTTGTTTCGGCGGCTGCATTGGCAGAGCTTGTGCGACGTCGAGGCCTATGGGGTCGTACACCGTTTGATGCAGGCCGATCTCAGCTATTACCCACCCAATGCCGTTGGTGAACTCGATCTCGCGCCGCCGAGGAGCACGTCATGAACGCGACGCCGGATGCCGATGAGAGTGGCCAACGCACTGACGCCGCGCTAGCGCTGCATACGCTGGCCGAGGCGCTGCGTGCGTCTCGCGGCCTCGCGCACAAGCGCGACATCGAGGCGGTGATGCGCGCGCTGCGAACGGTGACACCGGAAGGCACGATGCCGTCCGACGCGATCTTGTTGGGCGACGATTGTGCAGCCATTCCGGATGGCGACGGCTATCTGCTGTTTGCGATCGAGGGCTTTATCAACGCGTTCGTCGAGCAGCAGCCCTGGTTTGCCGGCTATTGCGGCATCATGGTCAACGTTAGCGATATCTATGCGATGGGCGGCCGGCCGATCGCCGTCGTCGACGCGTTATGGAGCCGCGAAGGCGATGCGGCGCAGCCGATTCTCGACGGGCTGAGGGCGGCATCCGAGGTGTACGGCGTGCCGATTGTCGGCGGCCATAGCAATCGCCGCACGGATCGGGCGCAATTAGCCGTATCGATCATCGGGCGCGCCAAGCATCTGCTGAGCAGCTTCGATGCACGTCCCGGCGATCATCTGGTCATGGCGATCGACTTGCGTGGGCGTTTCGAGGATCCCTATCCCAATTGGAATGCCAGTGTCGGCGCGCCGTCGGCGCGACTACGCGCCGACCTGGAATTGTTGCCGGAGATCGCCGCCGATGGCCTTGCGCTGGCCGCGAAAGATATCAGCATGGCCGGCGTCATTGGTACGGCCTTGATGCTACTCGAGTGCTCGGGAGTCGGGGCGACGATCGATATCGACGCGATACCGCGTCCAGCAGATGTGCCGCTCCTGAAATGGTTGAGCGCCTTTCCCAGCTATGGATTTCTGCTCAGCGTTCGGGACGCCCATTTGCAGGAAGTAATCGATCGTTTCGCGCGACGCGAGATTGCGTGTGCCGCCATTGGCCGCATCGACGATTCGCGTAAGGTGACGTTGACGATGTCCGGCGCGTCAACGCCGTTCTGGAATTTTGAGACGGATGACCTGATCGGATGCGGTCCAGGAAGGGGGCGCCGAGATGGTTAAGCACGCCGCTTCTCTAGCGCTGCCGACGACGGCACGCTGCACGGCAGCGCTCCGGATTGCCATGCTGACCCATTCCGTGAATCCGCGCGGCGGCGTTGTTCACGCGTTGAGCCTGAGCGAGCATTTGCACGCTCTGGGTCATGACGTCACTTTGTTTGCGCCGGATCCGCGGGCACAGGGTCTTTTCCGGAAAAGCGGCTGCCATTTTCAGGCGCTGGATACACCGATGGAAGCAAGCGGGATCGTCGAGCGGGTCCGGCAAGGGATCGATGCGTATGTGCAGTATTTCCGCACGTCCGACATCGGGCAGTTCGATATCTATCACGCGCAGGACTCGATCAGCGCGAATGCCCTCGCCGATCTGGTGGAGCGCGGCACGATACCGTCGTATATCCGCACCATACATCACTTGGATCACTTCGAGGATCCGCAGCTCGCGGCATGGCAGGAACGGGGCTATCGGCAAGCGGCGCAACGCTTGTGCGTTAGCCGGACTTGGCAGGATCTGCTTGCGCGGGAGCATGGCGTGACGGCGGAATGCGTCGGCAATGGCGTCGATACACGTCGCTATTCCGCTGTTCCCGCCGCGCGCGACGAGGTGGTGCGTCGGCGATATGGATTGACCGGGTCACCGGTGTTCCTGACCGTAGGCGGCTTGGAATCGCGCAAGAACACGCTGACTTTGATCGATGCCTTTTCGAAGGTCCGTTCCGTCCTGCCCGATGCGCAACTGGTCATCGCTGGCGGCGCTTCCGTGCTCGATCACGCTACGTATCAAAATGCATGCCGAGACTTGCTCGCGGCGCATGGCCTGCTCCCTTCGCGGGCGTCGGACTCCGCACCGCGTCGCCAGCAGTGCCGCACGACGGGAACCGATGACGCTCCGCCGCCAGTGCTGATCACCGGCACCGTGGCCGATGCCGACATGCCATCCCTCTATCGATGCGCCGATGCCTTCGTGTTTCCGTCGCTGAAGGAAGGTTTCGGTCTGGTCGTGCTCGAAGCCATGGCCAGCGGGCTGCCCGTGGTCGTCTCGCAAATCCCGCCCTTTACCGAGTATCTGGATCGGGAAACATGCGCCTGGGTCGACCCGCTCGATAGCACCGGCATCGCGCGCGTCCTGTGCGATGTCATCGCTTCACCGCAACGCGATGCGCGGATCGTCGCCGGCATGCGCCGTTCCGCCGATTTTTCCTGGCAGGCCTCGGCCGAACGTCACGACAGCCTCTACCGTCGTTATCTCGAAACCAACCGAACACAGGAGATGCTCGATGCCTGAGATGCGCTTTGTCGTGCGCTGGCCAGACGACACCGTGACGCGCTGCTATTCGCCGTCGCTGGTTGTCAGGGACTACCTCGAAGCGGGGCGATCGTACCCGTTGGCAATCTTCATGTCGCTCAGCGCCACCGCCTTGAACATCGGCAGTGAGCGAGTGCGTGAGAAATACGGCTTTGCCTGTTCCGCTGCAATGGATCAGTTGCAGATCCTTCAGGACACCGCGATGCGCTTCGCGGACGCGGACGATCCGCAGGTCCTGGTTGAAGCGTTCGAACCCTGAGGACGCAGGTCCTCGTTTCATGTCGAGAGAAGCATCATGCAAAATACAGCGCAGAATTCAACACGTCACTATGACGTCCTGATCGTCGGTGGCGGCCAGGCCGGCTTGTCGATCAGCTATTACTTGAAACAGGATGGCATATCGCACGTCGTTCTGGAAAAGAACCGGCTTGGGCATGCATGGCGCGAAGAACGGTGGGACACGTTCTGTCTCGTAACGCCGAACTGGCAGTGCACCTTGCCCGGCTATCCTTATCAGGGCGACGATCCCTACGGCTTTATGAAGAAAGACGAGATCGTCGCCTACCTCGACGGCTTCGTCGCGTACTTCGCGCCGCCGGTGCGAGAAGGCGTGACCGTGCTGGGCGTGCGGCGCCACGGCGCGTCCTATCGCATCGCGACGAGTGAAGGGGACTACACGGCCGACCAGGTCGTGATAGCGGTCGGCGGCTATCACACGCCGATCGTGCCGGCGGCTGCCGCGACGCTGCCTGTCGATATCGCGCAAATTCATTCGAGCGCCTATCGTAATCCGGCCTCCTTGCCGGATGGCGAAGTGCTGGTGGTCGGGACGGGGCAGTCGGGCTGCCAGATCGCCGAGGATTTGCATCTCGCGGGCCGTCGCGTGCATCTGTGCGTCGGCGATGCGCCCCGTGTGGCGCGGACCTATCGCGGCAAGGACGTCGTCGAATGGCTCGATCTGATGCAGTACTACGATCTCCCGGTCGACCGTCATCCCCTGGGCAATGGCGTGCGGGAGAAAACGAATCACTATGTGACCGGCCGCGACGGCGGTCGTGACATCGATCTGCGCAAATTCGCCTTGGAGGGCATGCGACTCTACGGGCGTTTCGAGGGGCTCGACGGCGCGACGGCGCGGTTCGGCGGCGGCCTGGCGGGTTATCTCGATAATGCCGACGCTGTCTCGGAAAGCATCAAGGATGGTATCGATCGGCATATCGAGGCACACGGTATCGTAGCGCCCATCGAAGCGCGTTACGTGCCGCTATGGCATCCCCCGGCGGACTTGCCGCAGACGCTGGATCTGTCGGCGTCGAACGTATCTGCCGTGGTGTGGTGCATCGGCTTTCGTACGGACTTCAGCTGGATCGCCGAACCGATCTTCGACGGCCGCGGGTATCCCGGACACGACCGGGGCGTGACGGCCGCGCCCGGTTTGTATTTCCTCGGTCTTCCGTGGCAGTACACCTGGGGCTCGGGTCGCTTTTCCGGCATTGCGCGCGATGCGGCGCATCTTTTGTCGGCGATTCGCGAGCGACGATCGGACAGTGCGTTAGCCGACGTATCGCATGCTGCGTGAACCTGCCCCGTGAATAGAGAGAAAACGGAAAATGCGCCAGCCCGATTCTGTTTCCTTGCCGTCCGTGCCGGACTCGTATGCGACTTATGATGCGCTGCTGGCCGATGCGCTTGCAGACCCACGGCAGTTTTGGGGCGCGCAAGCCGCGTTGATCGATTGGCAAACACCCTACCGGCAGGTCCTCGACGACAGTGACGCGCCTGCCGCGCGGTGGTATGAAGGCGGACGGACGAACCTATGCCATAACGCGGTGGATCGACACCTGCGTGATCGATCGCAACAGACCGCGTTGATCGCCGTGTCGGGTGAAACCGGGCAGGAGCAGGTGCTGACTTATCGGGCCTTATACGACGAGGTCAATGCGATGGCGGCCGCGATGCGCGGGCTGGGTGTCGGAGAAGGGGATCGCGTATTGATCTACCTGCCGATGATCGCGGAAGCGGCCATCGCGATGCTCGCCTGTGCACGTATCGGCGCGATTCATGTCGTCGTATTCGGCGGCTTCGCGGCAGCCAGTCTGGCGGCGCGCATAGACGACGCGGCGCCCGCCTTGCTGATCTGCGCCGACGCTGGTTTTCAATCGGGGCGCGCGGTGCCGTACAAGGCATGGGTAGACGACGCGCTCGCGCAAGCGGCGTATCGCTGTCCCGTGGTCGTGGTCGATCGCGGGATCCTGCCGTATCGAACCGAGACCGGACGCGATTTCGCGTATGGCGCGCTGCGTCGCGAATACGCCGATGCCATCCTTCCCTGCGTCTGGCGGGAATCGAGCGCACCTTCCTATGTGCTCTACACCTCGGGTACGACCGGCGCACCAAAGGGGGTGCAGCGCGATACCGGTGGTTATGCGGTCGCGCTGATGACGTCGATGACGCTTTTGTTTCAGGCGAAAGCCGGCGAGACGTTTTTTGCGACATCGGATCTCGGCTGGGTCGTCGGACACAGCTACGGGGTGTATGGCCCCTTGTTGATGGGCATGTGCAGCGTGCTGTACGAGGGGCAAGCAACCCAACCGGATCCGGGCGTCTGGTGGCGTCTGGTCGCGCACTATCGTGTCGGCCTGATGTTGTCGTCCGCGACGGCGATGCGCTTGCTGAAGCGCCATGGGGCAAGCCATTTTCAACGGCAGGCGCTGCCGACATTGCGCACCCTGTTTCTTGCAGGGGAGCCGCTCGACGAGCCGACGTCGGCGTGGGTCGAAGCGGCGTTGGCTTGCCCGGTCGTCGACCATTACTGGCAGACCGAAAGTGGCACGCCGATGATCGCGACGCCGATTTTCGAGACAGACGCCGATCGAACCCGACGGCGGAAGTGCGGCTCGCCGGGCCGGGCGGCTCCGGGCTATCGGCTGCGCGTGATCGACGAGACGACGGGCATGCCTTGCGCACCGGGGGAGCAGGGGCTGCTGATCGCCGAGGGGCACTTGCCGCCAGGCTGTTTCACAACGCTCTGGCGGCGCGACGATGATTATCGTCGTCTGTATTGGCGCAAGCATGCGAGTTGGGCGTATCAGACGTTCGATTGGGCTGTCGTCGATGCCGATGGCGACCTGCGACTCCTCGGGCGTTCGGACGACGTGATCAACGTCAGTGGCAAGCGCCTGGGAACGCGTGAAATAGAAGCGGTATTGCTGGCGGACAATGCGGTGGCAGAGGTCGCCGTGGTCGGTATCGCGCATGCACTGCGGGGGCAGGCGCCGGTCGCCTTCGTCGTCTTGCAGTTGGGGGCGCTGGAGGCTGCAGGCTCGACCGACGGCGGTCGTGCCGCGGACAATGCCGTTACGGAGGCCGCCGCCGTTATCGCACGGCTGCGTGCATCGGCCGTGCGCTGCATCGGTTCGCACGCCAGGCCATGGCGCATCGTATGCGTGCCCGCACTGCCGCGAACACGCTCCGGAAAGTTGTTGCGCCGTGTCTTAAAAAGCGTGATGGAAGGGCGTACGGCGGAAGAGATGAACGTGCCGGAGTTGCAGGCCGTGATCGGCGACCTGGCCCGGGCATTCGCGGAACAACGCGGCGCATTGCTTACGTCGTCCGCTTGAGCGATACCGAGACGGTGCGCCCGAATCCCTTACAACGGGGTGGCGACCGGCCAGGGCAGCGACGGAGAGGTCCAATCGAGTTTGGTCACCAGCACCACCAATTGATCCCGGTGCGGGATGGCACAGGCCAGCGCCACGCAGGCGCGTCCGCTCGTCAACGAATGATAGGGTTGGCTGAACACGGCTTGCCCGATCGAGGCTAATGCGGCGACGAAAAACGGTTTGTTATCCCAACGCGTGTCCAAGTTACTCGCCATGGGGGGAAAGCGCGGAATGGGGGGCGGACGGCCACTCGGATAGCTCGGGTCCGCCAAGGGGCGGCCGGATGCGTCCAGCAGATAACAGCCATAGCATAGCGGCAACGTGAGTATCGGGCTTTTGCGAAAGCTGTCGAACGGCAGGCTTTCTTCCTGTAGCAACTGCACCGACTGTCGCATGGCCGCCAGATACGGTTGCAGGCGCGCTTCGTAGGTCTGCCGCTGCGCGGCGCGCATATCACCGGCTTGCTGGAACGCTTGCTCAACGCGTTCGCTGCTTCCCGACACGGTCAGATTGGCGGCGAGATCGGGCCGGCCGAGCAAATAGCCCTGCACGATATCGACATTCGATTCCACCGCCAGAAGCAGATCCTCGGCGGTCTCGACGCCTTCGACGACGACTAGCATCCCGACGTTGTGCAGCAGGGAAACGAGATAAGGCAGCATCGGTTGCGTGGTGGCGCGGCAGCGTGCCCGGATCAGTTCGCCATCCAGTTTCACGATGTCCGGCTGAATCCGGAGCAGACGGTCCAAGTTGGAATGTCCCGCGCCGAAGTCGTCGATCGCGATCAGGAAACCTTTATGACGATATCGTGCGGCGGCTTCCGACAATGCGGTGATATCGCCGCCTTGTGATTCGAGGACTTCGATGACGACGTTCGACGTGACAAGACCGGCGTTCTCGACGAGGTCGGCGAGAAACGCCGGGTGGTCGGGCCGCAGGAAGGTCGCGGGCAGCACATTCAGGAAGAGCCATGCGCCTTGCGGCAAAGCACGGCGCGCCGTGGTCAGGTGCAAGCGCTGCGTCAGTCGATCGAGATCGGATAGATCTGCCTTGGGATCCGCGCTGAAAATATGGGGCGGAGACACCGCCGTGCCATCCGCGCGATGGCCGCGCAATAGTACTTCGAACCCGACCGCCTTTTGGTGCGAGAGGCTGAACAAAGGCTGGAAGTGCGATTTGAGATCGATGCCGGCCCACGAAGCCGGCGTTTGCAACAGACTCGCGTCCACGGCGGCGGGATGTTGCGCACGAACCAACGCTTCGACGCGCCGCTTGAGCTGGAAGTGCCGGAAACGGAAGCGATAAAAGCCCGTCTCGAAAATCACGCAGGCGGCGACGCTGACCAGTCCCCAGAAAACGCACAGGATTTCCGCGTCATGACGTAGGTCGAGCGTGTTGACCATCACCGAGCCGAGCGCGAAAAAGCTGGCTGTGCCGATGACGAAGTGAACGGGTGTCAGCCACAGCGGCGACGCGAACACCGGAATCATCACGATGCTGGGGAGGATCCAGCATAGCGGGTCGCTTGCATGCGCCGCGTTCAGCCACATGCCGCATTCGAGCACCAGCACGAAGGCGAGGCCGATCAGTCCAAAAAAGGCCGGTGTGCGTGCACGTGCGATCAAGAAGCTCAGCGCCGCCAATGCAGCGGTACAGAGCAGGCGATAACTGATCGGACTGGCGTCGGCATAGCTGAGCTGCCGCACGATCGATGCGACGATGAAGGCCAATACCGAGTACGACATCATCGTCGTACAAAAGCGCCGCTGTTGCGCGAGGGAGTCAGCGACGAAGCGCTGCTTGACCTCGGGACGAACGATGCCGTTCGAAAAAGCTCTCAACATGATGTGCCATGCGGTACCAGGTCGTCGACTCGCGTCGGTGATGACGGCAAATCGGCCCTGAATATGAATAAAGTGTGTCACGCGGAGAAAAGCAACAACGCTTTGTGCTTCTTCCGATGACGTTTGCCGGATCGACCGCCATGATACCGTATGCAAGACCATCTCAAATTGGCATCTTCGTAAGCACTCCGTGCAGAGCCCATCGGCGTCACGCGTGAGACGCGCAAGATCGTCGACGGTGTCGGATGGGGTAGCGGTTATGCGTGCGCGGACGTATCGATGATCGATAATATGCGGTACAGGTCTCCAGCGTCCAATTGACCGGGCGCGGAAGACGCGCCGATGCTGCCATAGCTGAGTGCAGAGCCGGTCAGCGCACCGGAAAGACGCGATACGACGCCGTCCGGTCCCATCGCCATGCTGAGCAGAGGTTGGCGTGCATGGCGGCTGTACATCTCCCACGTCGCTTGCATCAGGCGCAGCGTATCGCCGGGGCCGTGGGGCATCGCGGCGATTTTCAAGATATCGGCGCCCATGTCCTGTTGCTCTCGCAAGCGCGATATCAAAACGGATGTCTCTGGCGTATCTTGGAAATCGTGATGCGATATGACCACCGCCACTTCCTGCTGACGTGCCAGCGCGACCAGACGCGCGACGTGCGGCCGCTCGATCATCATTTGCAGATCGATCAGGTCCGCCGCGCGATCGCGCAGGACGGCCGTGTACAGCGCCTCGTAATCATCGGCGGATATCGCGCGCGCGCCACCCTCGTCCTTGGTGCGGAAGGTGACGAGCAGCGGCTTGTTTTTCAGTATCTCGGTCAGGGACTGGCATAGCGTGGACACACGACTAGGGGGCCAATCCCAGCGCAGATAATCGATACGAAACTCGGCAAGGTCGGCGACCGGACTGGCGGCGATGGCCTGCGCCATCGAATGCGCCTCGTCTTGGTCCGTGGCCGTGATTGGCACGACGATCTTCGGGCGACCGCTGCCGATGACCACGGATTTTACTTGCACCGTCGACGGCGAGGCGGCATGCGTCGTCGCGTTGGCGTGGGGGGCGTGTGTGGGGTTGGGTGTCGTATTCATGGCACCCGTGGTGCAAGCCGCGTACCTGTCAGGCAAGTGACAGGGCAAAGGGGCGCCGACGAATAAAGCGAGGATGCTGTCACGCTGATAAAGCGCGACGCTTTCGAATCGGCCCACGACGCGTGTCGGGGCCGATCGAACGGACGGAGTGGCCGTCAGGGCGCCTTGGATGCGCCGGTGGTCATTTGGACCGGCGATGCTTCCGCGCGGGCGTTGGCGCTCCATCCGCCTCCGAGTGCCGTGTAGAGCGTCACCAGGTTCTCCTGCTGGCTGAGTCGATCGCTGACCCATTGCGTCTGCGCGGTGTAGAGCGTGCGTTGTGCCGTCAGCAGCGTGAGGAAGCTGTCCAGCCCTGCGTGATAGCGCCCGAGCGCCGTATCGTAATACTTCTGCGCCGCGTCGACGTATTCCGCATCGGCCGCCAACTGGTCGTCATAGGTGGCGCGTCCCGCCAAGGCGTTCGATACTTCCTTGAATGCCGTCTGGATCGCTTTCTCGTAATCGGCGACGTAGATGTCCTTTTCGACTTTTGCCACATCCAGCGAAGCCTTCAATTCGCCGAAACTGAACAGCGGTGTCGAGATCGTCGGTGCGAACGCCCAGGCGCCGGTTCCCGCTTTGAACAGCTGCGACAATTGCGAGCTGGTGGTGCCGGCGCTGGCGGTCAGCGAAATCGTCGGGAAGAAAGCGGCACGCGCGGCGCCAACATAGGCATTCCCGGCCTTCAAGGCGTGCTCGGCCTCGACAATATCGGGACGGCGCGTCAACAGCTCGGACGGCAGCCCCGCAGGCACGGGGGCGAAGGGCGTGACGTCGTCCAAGGTGCGGTCGTCCGGGAAGCCATCCGGCAACGGCGCGCCGATGGCGGCGATCAGATTGTTGCGATCCTGCGCGACCGCCCGCTCATAGGCCGCCAGGCTCGATTTGGCGCTGCTCAGCGTCGTCCGTGCCTCTTGCACGTCTTCCATCGCTTCGTTGCCAAGCTGCGCTGCCTTCAGCGTCGTGTCGTAGGTCTGCTGATCCGACGCCACCGTCTTGCGCGCCACGTTCAGCAGCGTGCGGTCGGACAACCACGCCAGATAGTCGGTGGCGGTGGTCGATACGAGGCTCAGTTGGGTACTCCGACGCGCCGCGTCGGTGGACAGATAGGTCTCCAGTGCCTGCCGTTTCAAACTCCGCAAGCGTCCGAAGAAATCGATCTCCCAGGAAGACGTGCCGAGGCTGACCGAACTGCTGCCTGTCGTCGTCCCGAGCGAGTGAGAGCGGGAGCTGGAGCCGGTGGCCGTCAACGTCGGGCCGAGATCCGAACGGGCGATACGATATTCCGCCTCGTATTCGGCGACCTGCAGCGCGGCGACGCGGAGGTCCCGATTGTTGTCCAAGGTCAGCGCGATCAATTGACGCAGATAGGGATCGAGGATGAATTGCTGCCAGTCGGCGAGCACCGGCGCACTTGTTTGATCGCGATTGGTCTGCTCGGTTTCGACGGCCGACGTTGATGCCGACGCCGATGCGCCTGCCGTCGCGCTGTTGCCGCGCACGGCGGCCACGCCACCGCTCGGATCGTAGTGCGTTGCCATCGGCGCGGCGGGGCGCTGGTAGGTCGGATCCAAGCTGCAGCCGGCGAAGACGCACGCCGTCGCGACGGCGGCGAGTATCGTCATGGCGCCGCCGGCGGTTTTTTGCGACGGGCGTTTGATGCCGGCGCCATGCACGTCACGCGTGTGCGGGCCACGCATTTTCAAGACATTTTTCAAATGCATCATGTTTCCTTCCGCGGACGGTCGCTGTGGCGCGTGTCGCGCGCATCGTCGCCATCTTCATCGTTTTCGTCATCATCGCGCGTCGTGATCGTCTTGCCGGAGAAGCGTCGGACGACGACGAAGAACACCGGGACCAGCAGGACGGCGAATACCGTGGCTGCGATGACGCCGCCGAGAACGCCGGTCCCCAGACCTTGCCGGCTCGCGGCGCCGGCACCGGAGGCGAAGACCATCGGCAGCACACCGAAGCCGAACGCCAGCGACGTCATCAAAATCGGCCGCAGGCGAAGATGCGCCGCCTCGATGGCCGATTCGATCAGGCCGCGACCTTGCTCCTGCAGCGACTTGGCATACTCGACGATTAGAATCGCGTTCTTCGTCGCCAGGCCGACTGTGGTCAATAAGCCGACCTTGAAGTAGATATCGTCGTCGAGTCCGCGCAAATGGGCGGCGGCCAAGGCCCCCACGACACCGAGCGGCACGACGAGGATGACCGAGATCGGCACGGACCAGCTTTCATACAAGCCGGCGAGGCACAGGAACACGACGATCAACGACAAGGCGTAGAGATAGGCCGCCTGAGAGCCGGCGAGGCTTTCCTGGTAGGACTCACCGGTCCACTCCATGCCGACGCCTTGCGGCAGTTGCGCGACAAGCTTCTCGATTTCCTGCATCGCCTGACCCGAGCTGACGCCGTCCGGAACCTGCGCCGACATTTCGGATGCCAATTCGCGGTTATAGCGCTCGACCTGTGGCGAGCCCAGCGTCCAATGCCCGGTTGCGAAGGCGGAGAACGGGACCATCTCGGAATCGTAGTTCGTCGACGTGGTCGATGTGCTGCTCGACGACGTGGACGTACTCGTCGAGGTGGTGCTCGAACTGCTTGAAGCCGCGGTGGAACTACTCGTCGACGCAGTCGACATGACGTACCAGGTGCCGATATCGAACGGCATCATTCGATATTTCGCATCGCCCTGAACATACACCTTCTGGATCCGGCCGGTATCGATATAGTTGTTCACATACGATGAACCGAAGGCGGTTTCCAGCGTGCTGTTGATATTGGCGGCCGTCACGCCCATCGCGGCGGCTTTCAGATAATCGATATCGACTTCGTATTGCGGTTGATCGGCCATCCCTTGCGAGCGGACGGTACCCAGCAGCGGGTCCTTCGCCGCCGCAGCGATCAATTGCGTGCGCGCTTTCGCCAACGCATCCGCGCCGGCACCGGCCTGATCTTCCAGTTCGAAGTCAAGCCCGCTGTAATTCCCCAGCGATTGGATCGCCGGCGGATTCATCACGAAAATCTGGGCCGATTTCTGTCCGGCGAAATGGCGATTTGCGGCCGCGATGATCGCTTGCGCGGACTCGTTGCCGTTTCGCGCGCTCCAGTCTTTCAGGCGCACGAAGGCCATCGCGTTATTCTGGCCCGTCCCATTGAAACTGAAGCCCCCGAGCATGATGATCTTGTCGACGCCGGCGGTTTTGAGAAAGTAATCCTCGACCTGCTGTTCGACGACATCGGTCTGGTTCGCGGAACTACCCGGCGGCAAGGCCACCGTCGTCATAAAGTAGCCCTGGTCTTCCGTCGGCAGAAAGGAGCTCGGCAATTTCCAATACATCAGCCCGGCGATCAGGCAAATCACCCCATAGGCCAGGAACGATCGCAAAGGCCGCGCGATCATGGCGCCCACCCACACGCTGTAACGTCGGCTGCCATTGTCGAAGGTTCGGTTGAACCAGGCAAAAAATCCCTTTCGTTCGTGCTCGTCTTTCGCCGGTTTTAGCAACGTGGCGCACAGCGCCGGCGTCAACGTCAACGCCAGCACGACCGAGAGCACCATGGCGGCGGTGATCGTCAGCGAGAATTGCCGATAGACGGCGCCCGTGGAGCCCGACATGAAGGCCATCGGGACGAACACGGCGACGAGCACGGCGGTAACGCCGACCAGTGCGCCGCCGATCTGTCCCATGGCCTTCATCGTCGCTTTCGCGGGGCTGAGCCGTTCCTCGCGCAGAATCCGTTCGACGTTCTCCACGACGACGATGGCATCATCGACCAGCAGGCCGATGGCCAGCACCATCGCGAATAGCGAGAGCACATTGATCGTAAAGCCGAAGGCCGACATAAGCCCGAAGGTGCCGAGCAGCGCGACCGGTACGACAACGGTCGGAATGATGGTCGCACGCAGGTTTCCCAAAAACAGGAACATGACGAGGAAGACCAGCACCACGGCCACCAGCAAGGTCTTGACGACTTCACTGACCGATATCGAGATGAAGGGCGTCGTGTCGTAGGGATAATCGATGGCCACGTTCGACGGCAATTGCTTTTGCAGCACGGCCATTTTCGCCTTGACCGCCTTTGCGACGTTCAACGCATTGGCGCCAGTGGCCATTTCCACGGCCATCGTCGCAGCCGGTTTGCCGTTCACGCGCGATGTCGTATCGTAAGCGTCGCCGCCCACCTCGATACGTGCGACGTCCTTCAGGTAGACCCGCGAGCCGTCGGTATTGACCCGCAGCAGAATATCGCCGAATTGGTCGGTGGTTTTCAGGATGCCCTTCGCGGTGATCGTCGCGTTGATCACCTGTTGACTCGTCGACGGTGTGCCACCGATCTGACCGAGCGAGAGCTGCGTATTCTGGTTCGTGATCGCCGTGGTCACGTCACTGGTCATCAGCCCATAGCTGCGCAGTTTGCGCGGGTCGAGCCAGATGCGCATCGCATGCTGCGCGCCAAACAGCTTCACGTCGCCCACGCCGCTGATCTGCGTCAGCGGATCTTCGATGCGGGTGGCGATCAGATTGCCGAGGTCGACATCGTTCATGCTGCCGTCGGTGGACGACAGCGACACCATCATCAGGAAACTGGTGCCGGCCTTCGAGACCTCGACGCCTTGGCTTTGCACCGCCGTCGGCAGTGAGGCATTGGCTTCCTGCACTTTGTTCTGGACCTGCATCGCCGCGACGTCGGAGTTCGTCCCGGCCTTGAAGCTCAGCGTGATCTGCGCGCTGCCGGCCGAGCTGCTGGTCGACGACATATAGAGCAGATTATCGAGACCGCTCAAATCCTGTTCGATGACTTGCGTGACGGTTGTCGCCACGGTGTCGGCCGACGCACCCGGATAGGTGGCCGACACGCGGATCGTCGGCGGCGCGATGGTGGGATACTGCTCGACCGGCAACGTCGTGATGGCCGCGCCACCCAGCATCATGATGACGACCGCGAAAACGCAGGCCAGAATCGGTCGGTGAATGAAAAATCGGGACATGTCGGCTCCTTATTGCGCCGTCGCGCTTGCCGAAGCGGCCGATGCCGGGGCGGCCGTCGCGCTCGACGCAGCGGTCGCATTCGCCGCCGTCGCCTGCTGTTCGACCGGCGTCACCGTCATCCCGGCGCTGAGCGATTGCAGGCCGTCGACGATCACGCGGTCTCCCGCTTGCAGGCCTTTTGTCACGATCCATTGGTTTCCATAGGCGCTATCCGCGGTGACGGTACGACTGGCGACCTTGTTATTGCCATCGACCACCAACACCGTCGACAGGCCGCCGGAGCCGCGCGACACGATGGCCTGCGGAACGAGCAGGGCGTTCTGCTGGGTGCCTTCGCTGAAGGTCGCGCTGACGAACATACCGGGAAGCAGTTCGTGTTGCGGATTCGGGAAGACGGAGCGCAATGTGACGGACCCCGTGGTCGTATCGACCGATATGTCGGAAAACTGCAGCGTGCCTTTTATCGGATAGGTCGCACCGTCTTCCGTCATCAGCGTGACCGCTGCCGACGCCGGCGTGATGCGGCCGGCCGCAATCGCCTTGCGCAGGCGCAGACCGTCCGCGCTCGAGCGCGTGACGTCGAGGTACATGTTGTCGATCGATTGGATGGTTGCCAGCGCGGTGGTTTGGTCCGCCGTGACCAGTGCGCCCGCCGTCACCGACGACTTGCCGATCCGACCGCTGATCGGTGCGACGATACGCGTGCGCGTCAAATTGACGCGGGCACTTTCCAATGTGCCGCGATCGGCGATCACGTCGGCGTCGGCTTCCCGTGCGGCCGCGACGTAGTTCTCGACGTCCTGCTGGCTGACCCCATTGATTTTCAGCAACGCCTGATAGCGTTGCGCGGTTAGATCGGCTGCGTGTGCCGTGGCTTCGGCTTTCAGTAGCGTGCCGCGTGCCGTGTCATAGGTGGCTTGATAGCTGGCGGCATCCAGTTGGTACAGCGGTTGACCCGCTTTCACCGTGGCCCCTTCGGTGAAGAGACGCTTTTGCACGACGCCGTCGACCTGCGGGCGCACGTCGGCATCCTCGACCGCCGACAAGCGGCCGGACAAGGTATCGACGAGCGCAATGGCGCGAGGCTGCACCGTCTGAACGGTGACGTTCGGCGCAGCGTGTTGGTTGGCATCCGCGTTTTCGGGCGAAGCCGATTTTCCGCAGCCCGACAATGTGGCCGCTACGGCGGCCGATAGCGCGACACAGGTTGCGAATACTGCCCGATGCCGTGCGCGACGCTGCGTCGCCTTTTTTGATCTTTGTTGCATACCGGCTGACGCCCCCCTCGGCTTAAGTCGTCTTGCCGGGCAGCCGGTGGTGCCGTGTCTGCCCGGCCGGCCAGGCAGACCCTGACCAGCAAAGCAGCGAATCTTACAGATCGACGTCTTACAAAGGCTTAGGGTCGCGTTACCAGTTGTAATTTTCGTGGAAAAACCCGACGGAATGGTTCTGCCGCGTCGCGCGGCACGCGTCAGCGAACTGGAAAGGATAAGGCGACGCGCAAGCCGCCGCCGTCACGCTCGGCGACGTTCGCCACCGTCATATCGGCATCGTAGGAGCGGGCGAGGCGTCGAACGATGGCCAGGCCCAGCCCCGAGTGCGCGCCAGCGCCTCGTGCTAGGTCGAGGCGCACGAAGGGGCGTTGCACGCGCTCGATATCGGCTTGCGGAATGCCGGCGCCATGATCGCGAACCGCGAGCGTGAAACGGTCGGCCTGACGGTGCGTCTCGATAATCAAAGGCGGTGCGCCATAGGCGAAGCCATTCTCGATCAGGTTCGACAAGATCCGATCGATATCGACGGTGGGGAGTCGGAAGGCCGGCCCGGCGTGGAGCGCGAGGCGAATCATCGGCGTTTCCTCGGCGTCGCCGTCTGCTGCGCTCTCCGACGCGAGCGACGTCGCCATCGCATCGTCCTGGCCATAGCGTTGCAGGCATAGCGCATCCACCGACGTCAAATCGGTGCCGGGGCCGCCCATCGAGCTGGGTGCCGGGACGTCGCCGCCGACGCGATTGGACTCGCTGCCGGCGAACGCAAGGAATTGCGAGACGATACGCGTCATCGCGGCGGTGTCGTTCAGGAAGCCGTGTTGCATGCGCTCGTCGGCGATGAGGGCGGCGCGGACCTGCATTCGCGCAAGGGGCGCCCGCAGATCGTGGGCGACGCCGGCGAGCATGACCGCGCGTTCTTGATCGGCATCACAGATCTCGCGGGTCATTTCGTTGAAGTCGGTGATCAAGCCCTTGACTTCGCTGGGTCCGACGGCGCGGACGGGCGCCGGTCGAATGCCGATGCGCAGATCGCGCGCCGCGCGGGCCAGACGCCGCAGGGGCCGCTGGATTTGCCACGCGCCCAGCAAGGCCAGCGCAATGGCGAGGGCGAGCATCGTCGCGGACGCGCCCAGCAAACGTTCCACCGCGGGCGAATCGACGGGGACGCGCAGCCAGCGTTCCGCATTGCCGTAGCGCAGCCAGATCTGCGATACATGGCCATCCAACACCACGCGACTGTGCTCGGGGAGGTCCGAGAGCAGTTGGTGGCCGAAGACGGCATCGGTCGTATCGACGCAGCCATCGGGACAGCCCGGCGGATAGCCTTTCGGGCCGACGTCGGCAAAGGCGAAATGCAGCGTGGCGGCCATGCGGTCCTGTTGGGAGGCGGACAAGGTGGGCGTATTGGCGTCTCTTGCCTCGCCATAGACCACGGCCGAAACCCGCGCGATGTGCGCCGCTTCGATTCGGGCGTGCTGCCTGCCGACCAAAAATATCCAGATCCATTGGGTCAGCATCAGCAACACGATGGCGAGCAGCGCATAACGTACGAAGACGCTATTCAAACTGCGCATGCCGCGTCTCAGGCCACCCGCGAGACGGGGCCAGGTATCGGCGATACTCATGGCTGCCCCCCGGGCGCCTCGCCGGGCGACGTGTCGTCTTCCGCCGGCGGCGGAACGAACATATAACCGGCGCTGCGGATTGTCTGGATGATTTCAGGACGACCAGGGTCGTTTTCCAAAAACCGGCGCAGGCGGAATATTGGTACGTCGATCCCCCGTTCGCTCGCCGCCGCATGGCCACCATGCCATAGCGATAACAATCGCGGCCGTGACAGTGCCTCGTGCGGATGACGCGCCAGCACGCTCAACAGCGTGAATTCGCTATGGGTCAATCGGATCGTTTCGCCATTGCGTTGCAGTCGCCGCATCCCAAAATCCAGGACGAAGCGGCCGAAACGGAGCGGCGCCGGCGTTTGTGACGTAGCGAAGGGAACGATGGCGGCGGGCACACCGGGGACATCGCTGCCCGACGGCTGACGGGTGGCCGCGCTTGCGGGGAGGCCCGTGGCCGTCTCCGGAATATGGTGATGACGCCGCAGTACTGCCTGAATGCGGGCCAGCAATTCCTGCGGCAT
Source organism: Robbsia sp. KACC 23696 (assembly GCF_039852015.1). Lineage (NCBI taxonomy): Bacteria > Pseudomonadati > Pseudomonadota > Betaproteobacteria > Burkholderiales > Burkholderiaceae > Robbsia > Robbsia sp. KACC 23696. The sequence continues at coordinate 1,285,334 of NZ_CP156627.1, forward strand.
GAACGGTTTGCCGACGTAGTCATCCGCGCCGGATTCGAGCCCGAGAATGCGATCGACGCCTTCGTCCAGCGCCGTCAGCATGATCGCCGGCGTGGTGTCACCGCTTGCCCGTAGTGCGCGGAGCGCCTGCAGGCCGTCGATACCCGGCATCATGCGATCCAACACGACGATTGACGGGCGCAGGCGCATGACGTGTCCCGGAAGGTCTGTCGCATCAGCGTGCGTCACCGCGCGAATCTGGCGCGACGCGAAGAATGTCTCTATCAAGGCCCGCAACGCGGCATCATCATCGATCAACAACACACTACACGGTACATCGGGCATCGGCGCAAATCCAGAGTCGGTCTGGATGGAAATAAGTCAGGCACTACAGGATAACTGACGATCGCGTAAGCGATGTTGTAAGAATGCGCAGCATTGTCGCGGATTGTAATGGTTCGAAAGAAAAGGCCCGCGTGTCGTGTTGCACCGTAATAAAGGCGTCTTTTGCATGCAGCGCGGTACGCGTCAGCGCTGTCCTACGCTGCTATCAGCCTTTGTAGGACAGCTATTTTTCCTGCAACTGCTAACCTAGTATCAGAAAAGCCAGCAGGGCTTTTCGCAACGACGCTAAGGAGACGAGATGAATAAGGCACAAACCGAAGGCATCAAGGATCAAGTCAAGGGCAAGACCAACGAGCTGGTTGGCAAGGTCACCGGTGACAAGGCGCAACAAGCCAAGGGTAATCTTCAGCAAGCCGCCGGTAAGACGGAAAAGGCTGCTGGGGACGCCGTCGAACGTTCGAAAAAGACGCACTGAGCGATCCTTTTCGATCCTCGTAAAAAGTAATATGGAATGACGTTCAAAGCGCGCCTCTGGCGCGCTTTTTTTTCGACCCGAGAACGCGCCTGCCGGCAATATCCGGGCGCGTATCCATCGCTGCAACGGGAGTGAGAGAAATTAACGTAAGACGTCTGATAAATATTCATATAGTTGAATTTTGTCAAAGCTTTCGATAATTACGGTTTCGTCGGGCATTTGTCGCGATATAGACAAGAAAATGACAGTCGACCTATAATTCGACGTCTGCGACAATCTGTCCGACCGGTGTGACGTCGTGACGCAAGCGTGCCAAAGTGTCAACAGTTATATGACATCGTATGTTTTGGGTGCGCTGGTATTTGAGATCGTCGTCAATGCAGTCGAACCACACAATCGAAAAAATGCGCGTTATGAAAGCATGGGGCAGGGCCAAGGCCATTGGGACCCTGGCGGCGGCGTTGGGTATGGGGGCGGTCTCGCCCCTGGCGCTGGGGCAGCCGGCCTCTGCCGTTTCCGCCACGGTGATTCCGGCGGCCGCCGTGCCGTTGCCGGCGACCGCGTCAGTAGCGGACGCGGATCTGATCCGCACTGGGCAGTATCTGGCAACGGCAGCCGACTGCGCGGCGTGCCATACCGCGCAGGGCGGCAAGCCATTCGCTGGTGGCTATCCGGTCAATTCGCCGATGGGCGTGATCTATTCGACAAATATCACGCCCGCCAAGCAGGGCGGCATCGGCGACTACACGGAGGCGGACTTTGCACGTGCCGTTCGATCCGGTGTCCGGCGCGATGGCGTGCATCTCTACCCGGCGATGCCCTATACCGACTACACGGCGTTGACCGACAAGGACATCCATGCCTTGTATGCGTATTTCCATACCGCGGTGGCCCCGGTGGATGTTGCCGCGCCGCGAACGGCGCTGACGTTTCCGTTCAATGTTCGTGCCTCGATGGCGCTGTGGAACGTCCTCTACCTGCACGACAAACGGTTTGTGCCGGATCCGTCGAAGACCGATCAGGTGAACCGCGGCGCGTATCTGGTGGGCGCGCTCGAGCACTGCGCTGCCTGCCATACGCCGCGTGACACGCTGATGGGGCAAAGCGAGAGCAATGCACTGGCGGGCAGCCCTCTGGGGTCGTGGTACGCGCCGAATATCACGTCCGACCCGGTGAGTGGCATCGGCGCATGGTCCGACAAAGACTTGACGCAATATCTCCGCACCGGGTCGGTGCCGGGGAAAGCGCAGGCTGGCGGTCCGATGGCCGAAGCGATCGATCATAGCCTGCAGTATCTGAGCGACGAAGACAGCGCGGCCATCGTGGCTTATTTGAAGCAAACGCGCCCCATCTCGAATGGCGAGACGGTATCGCGCGCCGCGCAAGGGCAACCCTTGTCGGAGGCGGCAATACGAGGCAACGATGCCAATCCGCCGCGCGGCTTCCAACTGTTCTCGGGCTCGTGCGCGGCCTGCCATCAGGCGAACGGCGCGGGCTTATCGAATGGCGATTATCCGTCGCTCTTTCATAACACGGCGACAGGCAGTACCCATCCCGAAAATCTGATTGCCACGATTCTCTTCGGTCTGCATCGGGATGCGGCGGGCAAGCCGGCATATATGCCCGCCTTCGGTCCGAACGCGAGCTTTACGGACCGCCTGACCGATGCGGACGTGGCGGACGTGGCGAATTATGTACTGACGCAGTTCGGCAACGCGCATGTTGCGGTGACGGCGGACGATGTTGCCACGGTGCGTCGGGGTGGCCCGCCGGTGTTGCTTGCGAGGCTGGGCAGCTACGCGATTCCTGCACTGCTCGTCATCGTGATAGCGATCGTGTTGCTAATCGGCTTGTGGCGCGCGCGACGTAAGACCTGAGGGAAAAGAACCATGTACAACGAGTCGAAAAATTCATATCGCCCGCGTGGCGTGGCTGTCGGCCGTCGCGTATTTCTCTTCGGCGCGGCGATCACGGGCACGCTCGGCGCGTTTGGCGTGCTGTCGTCCAGGGGGTTGGTGTCACAGGCTCTGGCTGCTGGCACGCAGGCCGAAGGGACGTCCTCCGCGGTCGCCGGCGACGCGCTGAGCCAGTTCATGCGCGTTTCCGCATTCGTGACGGGAAACAAACCGCTGAACGCGACCAGCGGCAAACGGTTCCTGGCGGCGTTGACAAAGCGCGACGCGGCGTTCGCTACAAGCGTTGCGACCTTGTCCGCTTATATCGAGAAAGGGACGCTGCCGAATATGGACGCATTCCTCGCAACCGCAAGCGGCGCAGGAACGTCCGGTGCGCCCGACGCGGCATGGCAGGCAATGCGGGAGACTGCCACGCAAATCGTGTCCGCCTGGTATCTGGGCATCGTCGGCGACGGCGCGGATTCTGAATTGATCACCTATGCGGATGCGCTGATGTACGTGCCGACCAAAGGCATTCTCGCCGTGCCGACGTATGGTCCGGGGCCTTTGGCATGGGGCCCCAAACCGATCGGTCCCGCCGCATTGACATCATCCGGTGCGCAGGCGGTGATGACTGCCCGCATGGCCGCCGTTACAGCAACGTCCCACGTATAGGGGCGGGAGAAGAAGATGCGCAATTTTGATGCAGATGTCATTGTCATCGGTTCGGGGGTGTCCGGTGGCCTGGTTGCCAGCGGGCTTGCGAAGGCCGGCAAGTCGGTTGTCATTCTGGAGGCCGGCCCGCGCGTGAATCGGCGCGAGGTCGTCGAGACGTTCCGTAACGCACCAGTGAAGCTGTCTCTGGCGAACATGAAGCTACAGGGTGCCGGCTCGCCGTTTCCCAGCATGCCTTACGCACCGTCGACGTATGGCGACTACCTGGAGCAGACGGGTCCGGTGCCGTACAAGACGGCCTATCTGCGGGTCGTCGGCGGTACCACCTGGCATTTCGGCTCGGCGCTATGGCGGATGATCCCGAATGATTTCAAGTTGAAGACGCTGTACGGGCGGGGGCGTGACTGGCCCTTCGCCTATGAGGAGCTGGAGCCTTACTACACGCGCGCCGAATACGAATTAGGCGTCAGCGGAGTGGACGAAGAAGATCAGAGCGGGCAGGGCGGTGGCAGCTTCCCGCCGCGTTCGAAGCCTTATCCGATGAAGGGGTTGCCGAACAGCTATTTCTTCAATCGCGCGTCCGAGATGCTGGCCGCCGGGGGATACCACCCGATCAGCGAGCCGAACGGACGCGCGACGGCACCCTATGGCAATCGCCCGATCTGCGCCGGTAACAATAACTGCAATCCGGTCTGTCCGATCGGTGCAAAGTACGACGGCTCGATGCATATCGATGTGGCGGAACGGGCCGGCGCGAAATTGATCGCCAGCGCCGTGGTCTATCGCATCGAGGTCGGCACGGACAAAAAGATCAGTGCCGTGCATTACAAGACACCGGACGGTGGTGATCACCGTCTGACGGCACGCTACTTCGTGCTGGCCGCGCATGCTATCGAGTCGCCGAAGTTGCTGTTGATGTCGACGTCTCCGGATTATCCGAACGGTGTGGCGAATTCGTCGGATATGGTCGGTCGCAATTTGATGGACAACACTGGCATCAGCATGAGCATGATGGCGAACGAGGATATGTGGCCGGGACAGGGGCCGACTGAGCTGCTGATTTATTTGAACAGCCGCGATGGCGCATTCCGCAAGGACTATCCAAGCTATAAGACGAAAGTCCGGAATACGGTACCGACATCGCAGTTGACGGCGGGGCTGATTTCGAAAGGCGTCCTTGGAAGCAAGCTCGACGCCGAAATTCGCAATCAGTCCGCGCGCGGGATGAATTGGGCGGTGGATTTCGAGATGTTGCCCTTGCCTGAAAACCGGGTGACGCCCAGCAAGAAGAAAACCGATGCGATCGGCCTGCCGGTGCCGTCGATCCATTACAACGTCGACGACTATTGGAACGCCGGGCGCGATGTGGCGGTCAAGGATCTGCAGCGGATGGCGACGCTGCTGCAGGCGGATGTCAAGTCGATCGATGTCGGGCACCAGAACCGCCAGCACATCATGGGCACGACGATCATGGGGTCGGACCCGAAGGATTCCGTGGTCGATGCGGACTGCCGTACGCACGACCATGCGAACCTTTTCATCGCCGGTTGCAGCGTGATGCCTGCCGTCGGTTGCGTCAATCCGACCTTGACCGGTGCGGCCTTGAGTATCCGTATCGCGGACACCCTGCTCAAGGAAATCTGAGCCTTCGGTACAATGCCGGGAGAAGCATTTTGAGGAGATCCCGATGTTGCCCCATTTACCGCAAAACGACGTCGACGCCGCGCTGCTGTCGCGGCGTTCCGTCCGTGCCTTTCTGTCGAAACCGGTCGCGCGCGAGGACATCGAGTGCATCCTGGCCGCGGCCAGCCGTGCGCCATCCGGCACCAATACCCAACCATGGAAAGTCTATGTGGTGACGGGCGCGCCGTTGCAACAGCTATCGGACAAACTCGTCGCTGCCTACGACGATCCGGGACACGCCGCCGTCCATCGCGAAGAATACGCCTACTATCCGAACGAATGGATATCGCCGTATATTGACCGTCGGCGCAAGGTGGGATGGGATCTCTACGGCTTGCTCGGCATCGATAAGCGGGACAAGGCGCGGATGCACGCGCAACACGCACAAAACTACCGCTTCTTTGGGGCGCCGGTCGGGCTGATGTTTACAATCGATCGCGTCTTGGAGCGCGGCAGCTGGCTCGATTACGGCATGTTCCTGCAGTCGGTGATGATCGCCGCGCGAGGTCGAGGACTCGACACCTGTCCGCAAGCGGCATTCACGCCATTCCACGCGATCATCGCCGAGCACCTCGGTTTTCCGAGCAATGAGCAGTTGGTATGCGGGATGGCGCTCGGCTGGGCCGATCCCGATGCCATCGTGAATACCCTGGAGACGGTGCGGGAGCCGGTGAGTGGATTCACGACATTTGTGGGATAGCGTAAGGGCCGACGCCTTACTGTATTATTGCGATTCCTTCCCTCGGAATCGCGGTGTTTGCTTTCGTATCGATGCAATCTCACATCGTCATAATCGGCTTCGGCAGTATCGGGCAAGGCGTCGTACCGCTGTTGAAACGACAGTTTCCTGATCGTCAAATCCTCGCGTTCGACCGGCACATCGACGAAAATCAGCGCGCGATCGCGCGGAAGACGGGCATCGCATTGCGGCAACAGGCTTTCTCGAAGCATACATATCGGGACGTCCTGACGCCTTGCGTTCGCGGCGGCGATATCCTGCTGAATCTGGCAACAGACGTGTCCAGCATGGACCTGATTGTCTTTGCGCAGTCGGTAGGGGCGATTTATCTCGATACGAATATCGAGCCGTGGGAAGCAGAACAGCCTGTCGATCGACCAATAAGCAATCATTTGTTGCGTGAACGGATATTGACGTTACAGCGGCGCACGCCTGGGGCGAGCACGGCCATCGTCGCGCATGGCGCCAATCCTGGATTCGTTTCCGTATTGGTGAAGCGGGCGTTGCTGCAGATGGCTAGCCGCAACGGGATCGTCCATTCCTTTGATCCGCACAGCGTCTCGCGCGCCGATTGGGCCGGCTTGGCGGCGAATCTCGGAATTTGCACCATCCAAATCTCAGAAAACGATACGCAGCGTGCGGCGGCGCCGTTTCCGTCCGAGATGTTCGTCAATACCTGGTCCGTGTCAGGCTTCATTACCGAATGTCGCCAGGCTGCCGAAATAGGTTACGGCACACATGAAGGGCCGGTGCCCGACGGCGCGCGCCAGAATGGCGCCGACAAGGCCTCCGTTACCTTGAAAAGTGTAGGCGCCGAGACGTGGGTGGATAGCTGGTCGCCCCGAAAGGGGCCGTTCGCCGCGATGGTCTTGACGCATAACGAATCGCTTTCCATCGCCGACTATTTGACGCTGTTCTGTGCCAAGGGCTCGGCGATGCCGCGTTATCGTCCGACAGTCTATTACGCGTATAGGCCGAGCGATGCCACCCTGCGCTCCTTGGCGATGCTGGACGCGGCAAAATCGCCGGGGCGAGAGCATGTGATGAAGGCGGAGATCGAAGACGGTATCGATGAACTGGGGATCCTGTTGATCAGCAAGACCTTGCCCTCCTATTGGCTTGGTTCCGGACTGTCCATCGCCGACGCGCGGCGGCGAGCACCGTATAACAATGCAACGAGTTTGCAAGTGACATCGAGCATCGTTGCCGCATTGCGGTGGGCGATGCATCACCCGAATGCCGGTATCGTCGAATCGGACGCGCTACCGCACGATAGCGTGTACGACATGACGGCGCCATACTGGGAACCGATCTACGGCGCCACGACGAATTGGCCGCACCGCGACGAAGTCGGCGGTATGCGGCGCTTGACCTTTTCGGCGCTGCAACGCTCGGCCTGCATAGCCGACGATGCCGTGATAGCCGGCTGATTGCGCACCCCATGGAACGGATCAAACAGATTGTCCGACCCGACTGGCAGACGCGACTCGATGCGATCGGCTTCCACTTCCATTCGCTCGATGAATTCGACAAACCGACGCGTTTGCCGGATGGCGCGTTTATCTATTGGCGCGAGGATGTCGCCTATCGCTTCTCCGAGCGGGAAGTGGAGTCGATCTATGCGGCGGCACGCGAGCTCTATCTACGCTGCCTCGATGCGGTCGACTACGTGATCCGCGAGAATCTTTTTTCGAGACTGGCGATTCCGCCGGAGATGGTGCCGATGATCACGGCATCGTGGGAGCGCGACGACCCGACCTTGTTCGGACGCTTCGACCTGACAATAGGTCCGGACGGCGTGCCGAAGATGTACGAATACAATGCCGATACGCCCACCTCGATCATCGAGGCTAGCCTGGCGCAGTGGTTCTGGAAAGAAGACGTGCAGCCTGGCGCCGGGCAGTTCAACAGTCTCCATGAGAACTTGGTCTCCCGATGGGCCGCGATAAAAGCGCATTATCGTGAGGGCACGCTGTTGCACTTCGCTTGCATGTTCGACAGTCAGGAAGACATCGGCAACGTCGAATATTTGATGGACACGGCGGTGCAGGCGGGATGGTCGGTGAAGCTGGTGGACGTCAAGGATATCGGGACAGACGGCAACGGGTATTTCTACGATCGAGAGAATCGCCGTATTGCACTGATGTTCAAGTTGTTTCCGTGGGAATGGATGTCGGCTTCGATCTACGGCGGTGAGCTGGCGAAGGATTGCGGCCGGTGGGTCGAGCCGCCGTGGAAAGCCGTGTTGTCGAACAAGGGCATTCTGCCGATACTGTGGCAGATGTTTCCAGGCCATCCGCATTTATTGGAAGCCAGCTTTGATGCGGCCGCATTCCGCGGTCGCCACTTTGCGCGCAAGCCGTTCTTTTCGAGAGAAGGCAGTAACGTCGAACTGGTGACGCCGGAGGGCCGCGTTGTGCATCCCGGCCCGTACGGTGCCGAGGGGTTTATCTATCAGGCCTATGCGCCGGCGCCTCGCTTCGATGACCACTCGATCACGCTCGGCGCATGGATGGTCGACGATGTGCCCTCCGGTTTGTGTGTCCGAGAGCAGGTCGGCCTGGTGGCGAAGAACACATCCTTTTTCGTGCCGCATTATTTCGACACTGATAGTACGCGATGAAAAAACCGACACGTCCACGGCGGGTACTCATCGGCATTGGTGGCGTTGTCGTCGTCGGGGTTGGAGCGATCGCCTACTTTTCAGGAGGCGACACCGATGATGATAGCGGCGGCTACGACGGGAGTGCGCAGACAATGGTCAATGTCGAGCGGCGCCACTATGCTTCGCAAAGTGATTGCTTGCGTATTTGGGACGGCAGTGATTGTCGCGATGTCCTGCTCGCGGAAACGTCACCGTTACCGGAACCCGTTGCCCCGACGCAGGTCGCATCAGGACCACTCGGCGTTGCGATGGGGACGACTGTCGCGCCGCTGGCCGTTCCGGTCGCCGCAGTTCTCGACGACGAGACCGGATGGTATGGCCCGTATTACACGCAGCAAGGAGTCATCTATCACGCGTCCGGTGCCGTCGAAGAAGACCTCTCCGTCGTTCGCCTGCAAGACGCTGCCTTGTCGACCTCGACACTCACCGTCAACGAATGCGAGCTGGAGTACGATCGTCAAGTGCTACGCCGAACGCCGAAAGCGGAGGCTGCCGCGGAGGCGGCGCTGATTTCACGCGGCGGCTTTGTCTGTCCTGTCGCACACGCATCCAGTGGCGGGCACGGCGGCAGTGGTGGCGGATCGGGCCGAGCGTGGTTCGGCGAAGAATCGGGGGGCCACGGCGGCGAACATGGCGTGGGTCATGGCGGTGGCCATGGGTCCGGTGGAGGCTGACCCGGACCCGGTTTTGGCTTTATGCGCCGGCGTGTGAGCGGACGATATCCGACGTCGGTGCTTTCTCGTTCTCGAGATGCAAGGTGAAGTCGAAATCGATTGACGCGAACGGCGCCTCGACGCCATGCCGATCCATCGACTTTGCATCGTCGACGCGCGTGATCTTCGGCACGAGCCCCTCGCGCGTCGCGAACGCGAAGTCATCCCATAAAAACGGATCGCCGTCGATATTGATCTGTGTCGTCAGCTTGCGATGTCCGTCCGCCGTCACGAAGAAGTGGATATGCGCCGGCCGTGTGCCGTGCCGCCCGAGCTGTTGCAGCAGCTTGTCGGTGGCGCCGCCAGGCGGAACGCTATAGCCCACTGGCATGATGGTGCGGAATTGGTAGCGCCCATCGGCATCGGTGCGGATACTGCGACGCAAATTGAAGTCGCTCTGCGTCGAATCGAAGAAGGAATAGTTTCCGAGTCGGTTCGCATGCCAGACTTCGACCAAGGCATTCGGCAGGGGTTTGCCTTCCACATCGAAGACCGTACCTTGCATGAACAGGATCTCGCCGTCTTCCTTGCCGTCGTCCAAACGCGCCTGCCCGACCGATTCCGGGGCGCCGGCAATATACAAGGGACCTTCGATCGTACGCGGCGTGCCCCCTTCGATACCTGCTTTGGCTTCGGCTTCGTCCATGCGCAGATCGAGGAAGTGCTCGAACCCGAGGCCCGCCGCGATCAAACCGAGTTCATTGCTGCGTCCCGCCTGGGCGAGGTAATCGAGCGCATGCCAAAATTCGGCGGGTTGGACATCGAAGTCTTCGATCGTATGAAAGAGATCCTTGACGATACGATTGACGATGGCGGTGACGCGCTCGTTCCCGGGTTTGCTTGCAACGCCGGTGATGGCGGACAGTACGGCGTCGATGGCTTCGCGATTCATTTTTTGTCTCCTGTAAGCGGGGCTTTTCTTGTTCGGACGGCTCTAGCGATCGTCTTCGTGGATGGACGAAGGATGGCGGCACAGCGGCCGCACGCTGATGTTCATATAGGGAAAGAGCGGCAGCGACATCAAGACATCGTGTAATTGCGCATTGTCAACGACGTCGAAAACGCTGACGTTCGCATATTTGCCGGCAACGCGCCATAGGTGTCGCCACACGCCGCGATGTTGCAAGCCTTGCGCGATTTCACGTTCACGGGCTTTCAACGCGGTGGCGTCCGCTTCCGGCATATCGGGAGGCAGGCACACCTCCATATCGACGATAAACAGCATGGGTGTGTCTCCTTAATGGGATGTCGGTCGCGTCGATGACGTGGCGCCGGCGCGGCGGAAGCGCGCAACCTTTTCCTCGTCCAACGTGATGCCAAGGCCGGGGCCTTGCGGCAGATGCAGCTTGAAGTCCTGATAGACCAGCGGTTCGGTCAAGATTTCCTCGGTCAACAGCAAGGGGCCGAACAGTTCGCTGCCCCAGGCGAGCGTATCGAACGTGGCGCACAAGTGCGCCGTTGCGATCGTGCCGATCGGTCCTTCCAGCATCGTGCCGCCATACAAATCGATATGGGCGGCGCGCGCTATGGCGGCCACGTCGGCAGCCGCCATCAGGCCGCCCGATTGCGTGATTTTCAAGGCGAATACGTCGGCGGCATGATCGCGGGCAAGGGCGAAAGCGTCGCTTGGCCCATGCAGGGACTCATCGGCCATGATGGGAAGGCGCGCCAGATCGGTCAGACGCTTCAGGCCGCGGTGATTGGCGGCGGCGATGGGCTGTTCGACCAGTTCGACGCCGGCATCGGCCAGCATCGAGAGGCCGCCGACCGCTTGCGTTTCGGTCCATGCCTGATTGAGATCGACGCGAATACGCGCCGCGTCGCCCAGTGCACGATGTATTTCGGCACAATGCCGGACGTCGTCGGCCATCGAGCGTGCGCCGATCTTCAGCTTGAAAACGTGATGGCGTCGGCTTTCCAACATCTGCTCGGCTTCCGCGATATCGCGCGATGTGTCGCCGCTTGCCAACGTCCACGCGACGGGAATAGCGTCGTGCTGGCTGCCGCCGAACAACATCGACAGCGGCAGATTCAGGCGTCTCGCGGTGGCGTCGAACAGGGCGGTCTCCAACGCGCATTTCGCGAAACGGTTACCTTGCGCGCTCTTGCGAAGCGGCGCCATCAATCCCGAAACACTGCCTATTTCACGCCCCACCAGCAGCGGGGCGAGATAGGTGTCGATATTGACCTTGATGCTTTCCGGACTTTCTTCGCCATAGCTCAGGCCGCCGATCGTTGTGGCTTCGCCAAGGCCGACGGTGCCGTCCGAAAGCCGGATGCGCACGATGACCAGCGCTTGCCCCTTCATGATGGCGACGGAAAGCCGGTGCGGACGGATCGTCGGCACGTCGAGAATCAGGGTTTCTACTGATTCGATTGTTGCTGTCGAAGGTATCATAGGTGCGCCTTGTCTTTTTTCCTATGATAGAAAGAGCATGCAGCCGGTGTCCAAGACCGCATGGGCATATTTCAATACTTCAAAGGTATCAAAATGGAGTTGCGCCATCTGCGGTATTTCGTGGCCGTGGCGACCACACAGAATTTCACCCGCGCTGCGGAGATGCTGAATATTTCGCAGCCGCCGCTGTCCCGCCAGATTCAACAAATCGAGGACGAAGTGGGGGCCCGCCTCTTCGAGCGCGGCAGCCGGCCGGTCAAGCTGACCGAAGCCGGGCGGTTTTTTCTGGGACAGGCACGGCGCCTGTTGGAACAGGCGGACGATCTGCCGAAGCTGACGCGTCGCGCGGTCCATATCGAAAGTCGCTTGGTTATCGGCTTTGTCGGATCCACGCTTTACGGCGGCTTGCCGACCGTGGTGCGGCGCTTTCGCGCGGCCTCGCCGCATACCGATGTCTCATTGGTCGAAATGTCGACGCTCGATCAGCTGAAGGCCTTGCATTCGGGCGCGATCGACGTGGGCTTTGGGCGTATCCGTTTCGACGATGTCACCGTGAAGCGCGTCGTGCTACGCGAGGAGCGGCTGCTGGTCGCCTTGCCGGACAACCATCCGCTTTGCGGTACCGGGCCGCTGCGCCTCGCCGAGCTGGTGCGCGAACCGTTGGTCGTGTATCCGAGGCGACCGCGTCCCAGCTATGCCGATCAAGTATTGTCGGCATTCAAGGACCAGGGGCTGGATCCGGTCGACGTCCATGAGGTGCAGGAGTTGCAGACGGCATTGGGTCTGGTGGCCGCAGGCATCGGGATCGCGCTGGTGCCGGCCAGCGTCGAGCGATTGCGACGCGATGAAGTGGTGTATCAAGCGCTCGACGATGCCACCGTTGTTTCGCCGATCATCATGAGCACTCGGCTCGCGGACGAGTCCCCCGAGTTGACGCTGCTGAGTGGCTTGATCGAGGCGCTCTACGCCGCGCCCGGGACGCCCGGCGTGCCGCCTATCAAATGACGCCTTCCGGCCGATGCGCATCGGCGTCCACGCAGCAAACGAGCACCTCCGCATCGTCTTTGCTCGCGCTTAAATACACATGACCGATGGCGCTGTTGAAATACAGACTGTCACCCCGCGCTAGCGTGTACGCATTGCCATCCTCGAACTGCAGGCGCAGCTTACCGCTCAGGACAAACACGAATTCTTCGCCGGCGTGCCGAACATATTCGGTAAAGTCCTCGACCTTACGCGCGTGGATGTGCGCTCGCATCGGTATCATCCGCTTGCCCGTCAGCGTGTGCGCGAGCATGCCGTATTCGTAATTCGGCGTGTCGTATATGGCTTGCTCGCCAGAGCGCGTAAGGGTCGGCGTTACTTCGCGCGCTGGCCGGGAATGGACACCCCGTCCGAAGATTTCGTCGAAGTCGATATGGAGTGCCTGGGCCAGCGCAGCGAATTTATCGTAGGTCAAGGCGATATCGCCGCGCTCGGCCTTCGATATCGTCGAGACGGCGATGCCGGAACGTGCAGACAACGCCGCCAACGTCAGGTTGTGCGCCTTGCGCTGGCTGCGCAGTCGTGCGCCGACGGTTTGCGGATCCAGCACAAGCGGGGAGAGGGCGGGCGTGACGCTATTCGGCTTTTTCGAAGAAGGGGGCATGCGCCGGTGGAATTTCCGTTTTATCGTATACGAGAAATGCGTTTTTTCTCTGATATGATAGCGCATCTCAAAAGCGGCGGTTCCGCGCCGACGCCGACACAAGCGGTCCCGACCCACACTACTTTTCTAGAGCGAAGCAATGAAATTTGATGCGGTAGTGCTGGGTGGCGGGATGGTTGGTGTCTCGACCGGGATCCATTTGCTGAAGCGGGGGCGGTCGGTGGCGATCGTCGATCGGAAGGCGCCGGGCAATGAAACGTCCTTGGGCAATGCGGGCTTGATACAGCGCGAAGGCGTCTATCCCTATGCCTTTCCGCGCGACGCGGCCTCTCTGATGCGTTATGCGAAAAATCGCTCGCCCGATGTGCGATATCACCGGAATGCGATCGGTCGCAACGCGCCGTTCCTGGCGAAATATTGGTACCACTCCGAACCGGGACGCCACGCCGCCATCGCCCGTTCCTACGCGACGCTGATCGCACACTGCGTCACCGAACATCGTTCCTTGTCCGCCGCTGCCGACGCCGATCATCTGATTCGCCAAGGAGGATGGATCAAGGTCTTTCGTCGCCCCGCCGTACAAGACGCCGAGCTGCGTGCAGTCGAACGTTGGCAGCACGAATATGGCGTGACATACGAAGCGCTCGATGCCGCGGCGTTAAGGGCGCTGGAACCCAGCCTCTCGCAGGTATTGCTAGGGGGTGTACGCTACACCGGCTCGGAAACGGTGCGCGATCCGAAGGCCCTGCTCGATGCGTACCTGGCGTATTTCAAGACACTGGGTGGCGTGGTGATCGTCGGCGATGCCGCCTCGCTCACGCATCGGTCGCCGCGCTGGGAGCTTACAACCACGGAGGGTGCGGTACAGGCCGACGCGATCGTCGTCGCGCTCGGGCCGTGGTCCAGTACCTTGGTTGCCCGCTTCGGCTATACCATCCCTTTCGGGCTGAAGCGTGGCTATCACATGCACTACGCGCCGCAGACCGGTGCCCAATTGCAGCACCCGGTGTTGGATGCGGAAAACGGCTATATGCTGGCGCCGATGCTGCGTGGGATCCGTTTGACGACCGGCGTCGAGCTGGCGCGCGACGATGCGCCCAGCACGCCGCTCCAGGTCGAGTTGACCGAACGCAGCGCGCGCGAGATGTTTCCGTTGGGAGAACGTCTGGATCCGACGCCTTGGCTTGGCCGTCGGCCTTGCACGCCGGACATGATGCCGATCATCGGACCGACGCAACACGAGGGGCTATGGTTCGCATTCGGCCATGCGCATCACGGTTTGACGCTCGGTCCCGTCACCGGCCGGCTGATCGCGGAGATGATGACGGGCCAGACGCCATTCGTCGATCCGGCGCCGTTCCATGTACGGCGCTTTACTCGCTGACGACGTGCGGCGTGTTACAGCGCCGCGACGACGGCCACTTCGACGTCGATGCCGGGGCGCATCAGCAGCGCTTGCACGCAGGCCCGCGTCGGTGCGTGACCTTCGACGACCCAGGCGTCCCAGACGGCATTGAATTCGGCGAAATGCTTCGGGTCCGTCAGCCAGATGTTCGCCGACACCAGGCGCGTTTTGTCGACGCCCGCTTCGGCCAGCAACGATTCGATACGCGTCAGAATTTCATTCGCCTGCTCGGTCACCGACGCATTCGTCGAAGTGGGCACCTGACCCGACAGATGCACATAGCCGTTGGATACGACGACCTGGCTCATCCGTTGATTGCCTTTGAAGCGCTTGATTTCGTTTTGCATGCGTTACACCACAGAAGGGCCGGCATCCGGAATGCCGGCGGGATCGAAGACCGGAGGCGCCGTCACGATCGATTTGAGATCGGGGCGCGCAACGGCGAGAGTCGCAAGGTCCGGTCGCGGACGTTGCAGCGCAGGGGACCGCGCGAACGCTTCCTCCAGCGCATGCGCGATAGCCAACGTCCTTTCATCGCCGTGGAAGGGCCCGACAATCTGCAAGCCAAAGGGCATGCCCTGATCGTCGACGCCACACGGCAGCGACACGGCAGGATGCGTCGCCAAGGTTACCACATAGGTCAAGGCAAGCCAGCGATAGTAGTTCTCCTGTTCGCGGCCTGCTATCGATGCCGCATACAGCGTGCGCCACGGCATCGGCGAGATAGGCGTGGTGGGTGACAGGATGATGTCGTACTGTGCAAACGACGTCTGAAATCTGCGGAAGATGCGCGTTTGTTCGGCCTGTGCCCAGGCGCTATCTGCCAGCGACATGGCGGCACCCATCTCGTAATTCGCCCGGGTGTTTTCGCCCAACAGCATGGGGTCTTTCAGATAGGTGTCGCGCAGTCCTGCGACAAAGCTTTCGGCGCGGAGGACGTCGAAGCACCGATGCGCATCGGCCAGATCGAAGCGGACCGCTTCGCAGATTTTGACCCATGGCGCGATGGCCGCGATGCGGGCGCGAAACGTCGCGCGAATGTTCTCGTCGACATCGCAGGTATCGAAGTCTTCCGTCCAGCCCACGCGCAACGTGCTTAGATCGATGTCGGGGAGATTCAAGAAACGTAGCGGATCCGTCGGGAAGCTTAACGGGTCGCCCGAAGAGAGGCCGGCGGTGGCCGCCAGCTGCAAACAGGCCTCCTTGACGGTGCGCCCCATCGGCCCGACGACGGAGATCGGCGTCCATCCCAATAACCGGCGAGAATTGGGTACTAGGCCCGGCGTTGGACGCATCCCGACGACGCCGCAGATCGACGCGGGAATGCGTAGCGATCCGCCGGTATCGGAACCGGTGCAGATCGGCAGCATGTCGCAGGCCAGGGCGGCGGCGGAGCCCCCTGAGGAGCCTCCCGCATTGCGTTCGGGGTCGAAGGGGTTGCCCGTCGCGCCCCAGACCGGATTACGCGTATTCGCACCGGCGCCGAGTTCCGGAACATTGGTCTTGCCGACCAGGATCGCTCCGGCCGCACGCAGTCGTTCCACCAGGACCACATCCCGCGTGGGAATGTGCGCGCGTTTCGGCGGCGAGCCATACGTCGTCAACAGTCCCGCGGTGTCTTCGAGATCCTTCACGCCTAGCGGCAAGCCATGCAGCAAGCCGAGCGGCTCGCCGCGCAGCACCTTGCGTTCCGCTTCCTTCGCTGCAGCGCGGGCTTCCGGAAAACAGGTGGCGGTGACCGCATTGACGGCCGGATTGATGGCTTCGATCCGCTCGATGCAGGCTTCCAGCAATTCGACCGGTGAGATGTCCTTGTTGGCGATCATGACGCGCAACGTCGGTGCGGAGTGCGCGACAAGCGCGGCGTGATGTTTCATCGTTCTCTATCTCTTTATTACGCGAGTGTCTCGCCGGTACGGTCACGCATCCAGAGTAACGCCGACAGCGACACGAGGCAGGCAGCGGCAACATACCATGCCGGCGCCAATGGATTGCCGGTCTTGGCGACCAACAGGCCCGCGATCAAGGGGGAGAAGCCGCCGAAGATCGACGCGCTCACCACATACGTCAACGCGATGGCGGTCGCCCGCACCGCTTTCGGGAACATCTCCGGGATCATGACCAGCACCGGAATGATCTGCCCCGTTACCAGGAGCGCCAGCAGTGCCGAAACCAGACATAGCATCGGCGCGGTCGGATGCGTGCTCACAAGCAGGAAAGCCGGGTAGATCAGGACGATCATTGCGGACCGCGCGATCAACAAGACCCGTTTGCGGCTGAAACGATCGGCGAGGCGTCCCATGATCGGCGCGGAAAGAAACATGATGACGGCACTGACCAGACCGGAGAATACCGCCTGCGTCGGCGACATATGCAAGGACCGCACGGCGTGGGCCGGTAGAAAAAATGCCGTGACATAGACGGAGACGGAGCCGCCGAGTTCCGCAAGCGTACAGACGACGGTCATCGGGAGGTGCGTCGACAGGACCGCGCGCAGTGCCGCGAAAGCAGGCTGCTTCGCGGCGGAGGCGGCGGTGGCCGCATCCAATGTTTCGTCCAGGCGGCTTCGAATGAGCATGCCGATCGGCGCGGCGAGGATGCCGAGCAGAAACGGCAGGCGCCAGCCCCAGGATGCGATCGCTTCCGTGTCGAGCATGGTATTGATCAGCGTTGCCACGATAGAGCCGAGAACCAGGCCGAGCGCCGTGGCGGCGAAGTTCCAACTGGCGAAGAATGCACGATCATGGGTGCCTGCGTATTCCATCAGCAAGGTCGTACCCGGCCCGAACTCGCCTCCGGCGGCAAAGCCTTGCAGCAGTCGTGCACCAAGCACGAGGAGCGGAGCGGCAATGCCGATCATTGCATACGTCGGCGCGCCGGCGATCATGGCGCAGCTTAGGGCCATCAACGAGATCGTCAGCACCATCGCCTTTTTTCGGCCGACTCGGTCGGCATAGGCGCCGATAACGATGCCTCCCACCGGGCGCACGACGAAGCCGACGCCGAACACGGCGATCGAAAGCAGGAATTGGCTCAGCGGCGAGAATTGCGGAAAGAAAAGTTTCCCGATCTGGATCGAGAAGAAGCTGTAGATCGTAAAGTCATAGAACTCCAGTGCGGTGCCGATCGTCGTCGCGGCGATCACATAGGTTCTGGAGGCATGCAATTTTGAGATGGATAGGGACGACACGATCGACTCCCGATGAGCGCTGGAACGTGGTCGTTATCCTATATGAGAAAAAAATGATTTTTCTCGGATACGATAAATTTTATGCGGCGTTGCGGATCGGAATCGGCTGGCGGGGGATGACGTGGTGCGGAGCGCCGTTCATTCGTCGGCAAGGTTGATGGGCGCCCGCGGAAGGTTCCAATCGTCCTGCGATCATGCCGCGATCAATGCGCCGATCGGCCCCGTATCTCCTCTTCGATAGCGCCGATCAGCCCGTTGATCCAGCGTTTCAGGGCGCGGTTAGAGGGCGCCAGCACGATTGATCGCGCGATGATGCGATAGACCTGTTTGCGCTTGATTTTCGAGACGTGTGCCGGATCGAGCCAGGCTTCGTTCCGCGCTAGCAGCAGCAGCGTTTCGAGACCGATGACGATCGGCCAAAGGCAGGCAAGCCGCAATCGCAGCGAAAGCGCGGGGATCGCGCACAGATAGGCGAGGCCTTCGCGAAACAGCGGCAAGGACCGCTCGATCAGCGAAAACAGCAGCGGCCGCGCGCGAACGCTGTTTGCCGGTGCGAGCAGATCCTGCGGCGTCAACGCGAAAGACGCGAGACTGTCGGCTGGAAAGTAGCAGCGACCGATGCGCAGATCCTTGCCGCAGTCGCGCAGGACATTCGTCATCTGTAAGGCCTTTCCAAACGCGATCCCGCGCGCCATCATCGTGTCTGCGGGATGCGGCAAGGTATTCGGCAAATGCGCATACGTCATCGTCGTCCAGAATTCGCCGACGCAGCCCGCCACGAGATAGGTATAACGATCGAGCGCGGACCAGTCGGGCAAGGCGACGATATCGCCGGACTGTTCGTCGGGGAAGGTCCGCAGATCGAACTCCATGCCGTCGCTGAGCGTGGAGACGATGTCGCGGACCGCGCGGCGATCCGATTCGGACAGTTGCATCAGCACGGCAAGCGCCGGCTCCAGCGACTGGAGCAGGGCTTTTTCATCCGATTGCGTCTGTTGCGACGCGACCTCGGTTTCGAGACGGCGTAGCGTTTCGGTGTCCGGCGGCGCACCCGCGACCCATTCGCGCAAGGCGAGCAGCAGGCCGAGCCGCTGCGGCGGCGCGATCAGCGAGGTGTCGGCGATCGTGTCGGCCGCGCGCGCAAGCAGATAGGCCAGACCGATCGGGTCCCGCATCCCGGCCGGCAGGATGTTCAAGGTCAGATAGAACGAGCGGGACACGCCTTTCAACAGCGGCCCGAGAAGGAATTCCCGTGTGGGGTGCGGCATGACAATTCGAATGGACGGCAAAATCGCGCAGTCGAATTGTAACGCGGATCGGGGCGTGCTCTCGTCGAGTCCGCTCTGTCAGCGAGCATATCGCGCGCAAAACGCGTGGCGCAAACGGCGCAAAGACGCTGCGCCTAGGGAGCGATCCACCCACCTTGCCATGTCGTCCCGTCCCGCTCGAAGCGGGCGCGCGCATGCAGGTTTCGGTCCGATAGATCGAGCCAATCGACGCAGTCGAGTGTGACGTCGACGATGCAGAAGTGCGCATAGCCGAGTGGTGCCGACGCATTGTCGGCGGTGTGCGCTTGCGGCGCGGCATCGCCGGGCTGGTCGATCGACGTACCGGGGGGAACCCGTCCTTGATAATCGATCAGCGCATGGTCTGCGAGGGTCTCCCATGCTTGACGCCTTGCCGCATCGGGCGCGAGTGTCGCGCGCCCTTTCATGCGAAGTTGCGTCCGCGTTTCGGCGTCATACCCGACCAAGGCAATCCGAGGGTCGCGTTGCAGCGCCCCGATTTTTGGTGAGCGATTGTCCGAATAGAAGCGGATTCGGTGGTCGGCAGCGGACACTTCACGCAGCACGACCGTGCGCACGTCGGGCGCGCCGTCGGGATCGATCGTGGCCGCTTGGAGTAGACCGAAGGCCGCACGCGACGGCGCTCCAGCCCCGGCGAGACGCGCCCATATCAGAGGAAGAAGCTGCGTGAGTGGCATAACTTGTCCCGCGCGAAATTTCTTATCATAGCGCAACGCAGCGAGGCGATCGGATCGATGGCGACGCGCCCTGCCGTGCCTAGAATCCATCAGCGCCAACCCAGGCCCGGCGCAACGTGCGTCAGAATCGACTCCAGTACATGCACGTTGTAATCGACGCCCAGTTGATTCGGCACGGTCAGCAAGACCGTGTCCGCTTCCGCTATCGCCTCGTCCTGCGCCAGTTGCGCGATGAGCGTGTCCGGTTCGGCCGCATAGCTGCGGCCGAATATCGAGCGCTTCTGCGGATCGAGAAAGCCGAACTGATCTTCGCCGTCGCCGTTGCCACCAAAATAGGCGCGGTCGCGATCGTTGACGAGTGCAAAGATGCTGCGGCTGACGGAGACCCGCGGGGGACGGCTGTGCCCGGCCTCCTGCCATGCTTGCCGATACGCGCGAATCTGCCGGGCCTGCTGGACGTGGAATGGTTCGCCCGTTTCGTCGTCTTTCAGCGTCGAACTTTGGAGATTCATACCCAATTTGGCCGCCCAGATCGCGGTCGCGTTCGAGCTGGCGCCCCACCAGATCCGCTCGCGCAGGCCCTCCGAGAACGGCTCCAGACGCAGCGACCCGGGCGGGTTCGGGAACATCGGGCGCGGATTCGGTTCGGCGAAGCCCTCGCCGCGAAGCAGATCGAGCAGGACGGTCGTGTGTTTTCGCGCCATGTCCGCATCGGTCTCGCCGTCCGCCGGCTGATAACCGAAATAGCGCCAGCCGTCGATGACCTGTTCGCCGGATCCCCGGCTGATCCCGAGTTGCAGGCGTCCTGCCGCGATCAAGTCGGCGGCCGCGGCGCTTTCGGCCATATAGAGCGGATTTTCATAGCGCATATCGATGACGCCCGTTCCTATCTCGATATGACGCGTGCGCGCGCCTACCGCCGCCAGCAGTGGAAAAGGCGATCCGAGCTGGCGGGCGAAGTGGTGTACGCGGAAATAGGCACCGTCGACGCCGAGCGCTTCCGCTGCGACGGCAAGGTCGATCGACTGCAGTAACGCGTCGCCGCCGGAGCGGGTTTGCGACTGCATGGACGGATTCCAATGACCAAACGATAAAAACCCGATCTTCTTCATGGCGAAATGTCCTGCGTGAATGGCGGTATTGCATGCCGCGGCAGGGGACGCGGCGAAGGCGCGCCATGCCGTGACAAGTCGACGCACGCATTATCGATCTATTACGACAAGGTGTCTTTTTTGGGAAATGCCCCGGCTTCGGACGCTACATTTTTCCGTCGAACGACCGTTAACCGGTGAGTATCTCCAGAAACGGCGCTCCACCGCTTGTTCGGGGCCGCTGCCGCGTCTGCAGTTCTGCAGCGCACCCGCTGCTTCTTATCGTTTCACATTCCTCCATGAAGCTCAGTTTCAAGATTCCGCTCGCGTTCGCGTGCGCCATTGTCTGCGTGTTTGCGGCCGCCGGTTACGGCATTTATATGCTGAACGGCGCCCTCGATCAGTATCGTCTGGAGGTTCAGCAAGGCGTCCAGAACGAGCGGATGGTGTCGGCCACGCTGGTCGAGTTCAAGCTCCAGGTGCAGGAATGGAAAGACACGCTGCTGCGGGGCAAGGATTCGGCCGCGCGCGCGAAGTATTGGGGCGCCTTCCAGCAACGCGAAGCGCGCGTCGACCAGATGACGGCCGCGCTGCGCGACCGCTTGCCGGCCGGACCGAGCCGCGATCTCGTCGATCAGTTCGGCGATGCCCACCACACGATGGGGCAAGGCTATCGTAAGGGATATGACGCCTTCGTCGCCGCGAACTTCGATCCGGTCCCGGGCGACATCGCCGTTGCCGGCGTCGATCGCGCACCGGCGGCGCTTCTCGAAAAAGCGGCGCACGATATCGCCGCGTCGAGCGCTGCCGTCTCGGAAAATGCCGATCGTCAGGCACGGCGCGCCACGCTGTCGAGCGTCTTGCTGATGCTCGTTGCGGCGGCGCTGGCCTTGGCCGGCAGCTTCCGCTTCAGTCGCTCGGTGTCGGGGCCGTTGCGGCGGGCGCTCGATTGCGCGCAAGCCGTGGCCGCCGGCGACTTGTCGCAGACGGTGGGGAGTACGGGGCGTGACGAAATCGCGCAGTTGCTGCAGGCTTTGGAGCATATGCAGAATAGCTTAGCGAGCGTGGTGCGTGAAGTACGGTTGAGCGCCGAAGGCGTGGCTGCCGCGAGTACCGAAATTGCCGCGGGCAATCTCGACCTTTCGTCGCGTACCGAAGAGCAGGCAGCGGCGTTGGGCGAAACCGCCGCCAGCCTGAGTCATATCACGCGTACCGCCCGCGACAACGGCGATCAGGCGCAGCAGGCCAGCGGTCTCGCGGGCCGTGCATTCACGACCGCGGAGCGCGGAGAGCAGGCGATCGGGCGCATGGCTAACACGATGCGCGATATCGAAACCCGCTCCGCGCGTGTCTCGGAAATCATTGGTGTCATCGATGGGATCGCCTTCCAGACCAATATTCTTGCACTGAACGCGGCCGTGGAAGCGGCGCGCGCCGGTGAGCAGGGCCGCGGCTTCTCCGTCGTCGCGGCGGAGGTGCGTGGCCTGGCCCAGCGTAGCGCGCAGGCGGCGAAGGAAGTCAAAGCACTGATTCTGGAGTCGTCGCAGAGCGTCCGGGCGGGTGCGTCCCTGGTTGCGGAGGCCGACACCGTCATTGTCGATATCGTCGGGAATGTCCGTTCCGTGTCCGACATCATCGGGCGCATCTCGACGGCATCGAACGAACAATCGGTGGGCATCGAGCAGGTGGATCAGGCCATTACGCAACTGGACAGCGTGACGCAGCAAAATGCGGCACTCGTCGAGGAAGCATCCGCCGCCGCCCAGGCGCTGGCCAGTCAGGCGAACGCACTGCGCGAATCGGTGGCCGTGTTCCGGCTGTGAGTCTGCGGCCGATGTGTCTCGAAATAAGGCGGATCGGCGACGATATGCCGACCCGGCCGACCTTATTGCACCTTCGATCTCAGATAAGACGATCCCCGTTCGGCACCGGTGACTAGCACGAAGGTGATGATCAGCAATAGCGAGACGGTCTGGTAGTCGAAGAGATTCATCGCCGTCAATAACTCGAAGCCGATGCCGCCGGCACCGACAAAGCCCAGCACCAGCGACGATCGCAAGTTTTCATCGAAGCGATACAAGGTGATGCCGAGCAGCGACGGCAGCACGCCGGGCACCACCGCATGCGTGAAGATCTGCAGACGGCTGGCACCGGTCAGCGACAGCGCATCCACGGGCCCCATGTCCATATCCTCGATCACCTCGGAGAACAGGCGACCCAGCATGCCGATCGAATGCACGGCCAGGGCCAAGGCGCCCGGAAACGGCCCGAGCCCTACGGCAGTGACGAACAGCAAGGCCCAGACGAGGTCCGGCACGACCCGCGTTATTCCGATAAAGGCCCGCGATGCGTAGTACAGCGGCTTGGCCGGGCTAACGTTGCTGGCGGAAAAAATCGCAAGCGGAAAAGCGAAAATGACCGCGCCTACCGTCCCGAAAATAGCCAGGTCGATGGTTTCAAGCACCGGGTGCAGGCTTTCTTTCAGTTTATGGACATCGGGCGGCCAGGACCGAGACAGGATGTCGAGCATGCCGTGCACGCCCGTCAGCAGATCTTGCGGCCGCGCCTGGACGACATAAAAGGACTGTGCGAGCAGGGCGGCGCCCAGCAGCAGCATCACGAAGGTCAAGGGCGCCACGCGCGAGCGGCGACGCCACGCCTGTGCCGCCGCTTCGACGTCTCTGGACGGCGTGGCGCGGTGCGTTCCCGTCCGCGGAGCGGGCGGAGCAAAAGGGGGAAGGGCTCGACTCATCGTGCCTCCGATCGGTACAGATTGGCGATTTGCGCGTTGTCGACGCGGGCGGCGGGGGCGTCGAATGCCACTTCGCCGCGATGCAGGCCGATCAAGCGATCGGCGTAACGTTGCGCCAATTCCGGCTGGTGCAGCACGCAGATGACGGCGAGGCCTTCTTCGCGAGCGAGGCGTTGCAGCAGGCGCATGACTTCGTCGGCGGCTTCCGGATCCAGGCTCGCGAGCGGTTCGTCGGCAAGCAGGACTTGCGGACGTTGCGTCAGCGCGCGTGCAACCGCGACGCGCTGTGCCTGACCGCCGGACAGCGTACCGGCACGTTGCGCGGCGAGATGCAGCAGACCGACTTCATCGAGATACGCCAGGGCCGGCGTAATCTCTTCCCGCGGCAGACGCCCCAACGCCGTCGTCCAAGTGCGATGCCGGCCCAGGCTGCCAGTGCACACATTCGCCAATACGCTGCGGCGCTTGACGAGGTTGGCGTGCTGCGAAATCAGCGCCACCGGGAGTCGTGCGACACGGAGCGCCTCGCCGGACAAGGCAGCAAGATCCTGCCCGGCGACATGAATGTGGCCGCTGGTAGGCTGGAGCAGGCCGACGACGCATTTCATCAACGTCGACTTGCCGCAGCCGTTTGCGCCGAGCACGGCGATCAACTCGCCGGGTGCCACCTCCAGGTCGATGTGCTTCAATGCGGTATGGCCATTGGGATAGCGCATCGACAAGGCGTTGACTGCCAGGCCGCCCGGGACGCTACGCAGCCGCGGCGTGGCGACGGTGCCCGTCACGCCGGTCGTCGGTAGGGATAGCGCGCCGGCCGGCGCCGCGTGCGCGCCCGATTGTCGTCCCGGCGCGGTTCTCAGAAAGGCGTTCATAGTTTGCTGAGATCGATATGCAGCGTACTGACGAGCGCGCGGATCGGATCGTAGGACGCATCGGTTTGCGGAACCGTCTTCAGCGCCGGCGTGGCGTTCGCCGCCATGAACTTCTGCGCGTCTTCCGGTAGTTCGTGCAGATCCAGGTTTTGCAGCACGGTCGTCAACTTGGCCTTGAAGTCGGCCGGCAAGGCGCCGCGCACGGCAATCGGATCGACCGGAATCGGATCCGATTGCCACAGCGTGACGAAGGCGCTCGGATCGTATTCCTTGTGCAGCTTGGCGCTGTCGATTTCTTCACTGTTCAGCTCGCCCGCCTTCACCTTATGGTTGCGGATCGCTTCGAAAGAAGCGGTGTGGCTGCCGGCATAAAGCGCGCGTACGCCCGAATCCGGATCGATGCCCGCCTTCTTCAGGCCGAACGCCGGAAACAAGTGGCCGGACGTCGAGCTGGGATCCGAGTAGGCGAACGATTGCCCCGCCACGTCGGCGATCTTCGTCAGACCCGATCCGGGCCACGTGACGATCGATGCCGTGTACGTCGAGGGCTTGCCGGCCATGTCGGCAAAGGTTGCGACGGCTTCCGCATGCGCGACCTGATGGGCGAGTACATAGCCGAGCGGACCGAACTGACCGATATCGAGCTTGTTATTGCGCATCGCTTCGATCTCGGCGTTATAGCTGGTGGCGACGTACACCTGGACCGGACAACCTAGTTTCTTCGAGATCAGCTCGCCGATCGATTTATAGACCGGGATCATCCGAGCCGATGTTTCATAGGGCTCGACACCAAAGCGCACCGTGCCGTCGCCGGGGCAGGCCGGCGCGGCGTGCGCGGCGCCGGCAGTCAGCAGCGTACCGAACGAAACCAGCAGGGAAGTGGCAAAAGTCTTGACGTTCACTTGTTTTCCTATCTTTTTAAAAGAACAGCAGGTGAAGAAGCAGACGAAGCACCAGGCGTAGAATCAGGCCGGAACCGGGGTGGGGCGTTAATGCGAGACGAAAGACCGTCGCCAGCCTTTCTTCCCATGAAAAACGATTCGGATTGCGAAATATAAGTTGCCGTCTTGTATCATCGTAGTGTGAAGATATGTAGCGCTTGTGACAGGCGCGTTTCGTTAACTATTCAGTGTGGCGACCGATCGCCGATCGGTAAGAACGCCCGGCTCCGTCGTCGGCGCTGCAGCAGAATTGGCCATTTTCAGAGACGCGAATGCAGATCCGGACGCCGACCCCGAGGGATAAGTCGCGGAAAACACCAGACGCCCCTCGCACCAGGTCTGCGTGATCGTGGGCCAACGCGACGCACCGTCCCGATCCAGATGCACGGCGACCAGATCGGCGCGCATGCCGACGGCAATGCGGCCGCGGTCGTGCAGGCCGCAGGCATCGGCCGGATTGCGGGTGACCAGCGCCACGGCTTCATGTAAAGGCAGGTCGGCTCGTTCCGCCGCGAGGAAGGCGGCGGGTGCCAATGTCGACGGCTGATAATCGGAGCACAGACAGCTGGCCGAGCCGGCGACGATGGCGTCGATCGCCCGCATGGCGCCGCTTTGGCTCATGCCGCGCAAGACGTTGGGCGCGCCGAATAGTGTCGCCATCCCACACGCTTTCGCCGCGTGCGCCGTTTCGGCGTCGATCGGGAATTCGGTCAGTCTGGCGCCCATCGCGTGCATCGCCGCCACGCGGGCGACGCTGTCGTCGTCATGGCTGGCGACGCGCACGCCCACCGCCAGCGCATGCTCGACCAAGGCGGTGATCCGTTCGATCGCACCGGCACGCCCCGCGAGTTTGGATTCGGCGATCGCCTGAGCGGTTTCGCGTGGCAGGGCATGATTCCCGCATATATAGTCGATATAGGCGTCTACGGTGCGGAATTGGCCCTGGCCCGGTGAATGGTCCATGATCGACAGCAAGCCGACCAGGCCTTCGTCGAGCAGGACATGGAGCATGCCGGCCGCGTCGGTGTCGGTGACTTCGTAGCGGCAATGTATCCGGTTGTCGACGAGCCCGCGACCCCGATAGGCCGATAAGGCGTGAACCAAGGCCTTTGCGGTGCCGATGTCACGCACGCCGCCATCGGTGTCGGCGAAGGAAATCGCGTGGAACGGCGTCGTGATGCCGGCCGAGGCATTGCGGCGATCGATTTGCGCCACAGCGAAATCGAGGGGAAAGAGCACGCGGGCACGCGGCGCGACCTCTTTTTCGATCGCATCGCAATGCAAATCGACGAGACCGGGGATCAGCGTGTGGCCGTGCAGATCGATCGGCGTGGCGTCACCGCCGCCGTCGGGCGAAATCGCCGCGATCCGGCCGGCTTCGATCAACAGCGCACCGTCTTCCAGGACTGTGTCGGGAAGCACGATGCGTGCACCGTGCAGGTAGTACCGTTGCATCGGGAACTCCGGGTAAGCGACCATCGTCGCGTGGCGACACGGCCATCCAAACGGAACAGGGAGGAGCACTGCAATTCAGGCGCCGTGCTCGAACGCGGAAATTCAGGCGGCGCCTAAGCCGAATGGTGCGCCGGTCGGCGCGTGCATCGTCAGCCCGACCGGCGCCGCACGCGTCGGCACGCTGGCCGGCTGCGTGTTCGGGACATCGCTCAGCGCCCGCATCGACAAGCTCCGCGTACCGACGGCTTCGCGAACGCTTTCGTCATGGAAGATGCCGATCAGGCAGCGGCCGGCGGCACGCGCTTCCAACAGCAAGGCAACCACTACCTCGCGGTTCTCACCATCGAGCGATGCGGTGGGTTCGTCGAGCAACAAAATAGGATGGCCGGCGATGAACCCGCGCGCGATATTGACGCGCTGCTGTTCGCCCCCGGAAAACGTCGCTGGCGGTACCGACCAGAGCCGTTCCGGCAGTCGCAACTTGCGGAGCAGGGCAGCGGCACGGTCGCGCGCGGTATCGAGGTCGATGCCCGCTTGGCGCAAGGGCTCGGCGACGACATCCAGCGCCCCGACGCGCGGGATCACGCGCAGGAACTGGCTCACATAGCCAATCGCATGCCGCCGCGCCCAAAGCACGTCCTGTTCCGGTGCGCCCACCAGTTCGAGCCATCCGTCGCTAACGTGCGCCGGCAGCGCGGCCTGGTCTATCGCGGACCCGGCGGCGTGACGTCCGGTGGCGGTCGTATCGATACGGACACTGCCGGCGCTGGCCAGATAATTGCCATACAGACAGCGCAGCAGCGTACTCTTGCCGGCACCCGACGCGCCGGCCAGTATCAGGCAGTCGCCGGCGCCGGCGTCGAATTCGACGTGTTCGAACACGGGCAGGTGCGCACCGCCCTGGTTGTGCAACGTGAAGGTCTTGCTCAGCGCACGCACGCGGATCATCGGTTCGGAATGGGTCATCATCAACCTTGCAGCATCGAGGAAACCAGCAGTTGCGTATAGGGGTGTTGCGGGTCGTCGAGCACCTGATCGGTCAAACCGCTTTCGACGACTTCACCGCCCTGCATCACCAGCGTCCGATGGGCGAGCAGGCGCGCCACGGCGAGATCATGGGTGACGAAGACCACGGCGAGACGCAGGTCGTTGACCAGTTGGCGAATCAGATCGAGCAGGCGCGCCTGCACGGAGACATCGAGCGATGCCGTCGGCTCGTCCATGAAGAGTAGGCGTGGCCGCGTTACCAGATTGCGTGCAATCTGCAGGCGCTGCTGCATACCGCCGGAAAAGGTCTCGGGCTTGTCGTCGAGCCGGCCAGTGTCGATTTCCATTCTCGACAACCACTGCGTGGCTTGATAGCGCAGCGCGTCGTATCGGCGCTCGCCGATTGCCATCAGCCGCTCGGCGATATTGCCGCCCGCGCTGATCTGCATGCGTAAACCGTCACGGGCATGTTGGCGCACGAAGCCCCAATCGGTACGCGCCAGCAGTCGTAGGCGCGCCGCGCTCAGCGTCGATAGATCCGTCGGGCCATCGTCGCGCATCGCATAGTGCACGGTGCCGTTTTCCAGTGGCGTCTGGGCGGAGATGGCCTGTAGCAGCGTCGATTTCCCCGAGCCGGATTCGCCGACGATGCAGAGCACTTCTCCGGCGTACAGGTCGAAGTCGACATTGCGGCAACCATGGACGCCATCCCAGGTTTTGGACAGCGCGCGGACGGACAGCAGAGGAGCGGCATTCATGCGTGACGCTCCTCGATCCGGTCGACCGCGTGGTCACTTTCGGCGACGCGCTCGGCGCAATACTCGCTGTCCGAACACACGAACTGCCGGCCGCCCTTGTCGTCGACGACGATTTCATCGAGATAGCTGTCGCCTGCGCCGCATATCGCACAGCGATGTTGCCAGCGTTCGACGGTGAACGGATGGTCGTCGAAATCGAGGCTGCGGACCGTCGTGTACGGGGGCACCGCATAAACCCGTTTTTCCCGCCCGGCGCCGAACAACATCAGCGCCGGGTTCGCATGCAACTTCGGATTGTCGAATTTCGGGATGGGTGACGGACTCATCATATAGCGGTCATTGACGATGACCGGATAGTCGTAGGACGTGGCGATCTGCCCATAGCGGGCGATGTCCTCGTACAGTTTCGTGTACATCGGACCATATTCCGAGAGGGAATGCATCGTCCGGGTCTCGCGCTCGCTCGGCTCCAGCCAACGCAGTGGTTCTGGCTTCGGTACTTGGAAGACGAGCACCTGTCCTTCGTGCATCGGCGCTTCCGGGATGCGATGGCGGGTCTGGACAATCGTCGCCGCAGCCGTTTTGTCCGTTGTCGCGACGCCCGCCACGCGACCGAAGAAACGTCGGATATTGACTGCATTCGTCGTGTCGTCGGAGCCCTGGTCGATGACTTTCAAGACATCGTCGGCACCGATGATCGCGGCGGTGACCTGAATGCCGCCGGTACCCCAGCCGTACGGCAGCGGCATCTCGCGGCTTGCAAACGGCACCTGATAGCCGGGGATCGCGACCGCTTTGAGCAAAGCACGGCGCAGCATCCGCTTGGTGGACTCATCGAGATAGGCAAAGTTGTAGTGCGGGTCCCGGGTCGGGATCGCGTCATAAGCCTTGGACGCGGTGCGCGGCGGCAGCGCTGTCGTATCGATCGGGTTTGTCATACACCTTCCTTTGTCGAGGACGAGGGTGTCATGGTCGGAACGGTGCCGTCGCCGTGACCGTTGCTGCCCGAGACCGCGTGTTTTGCTTCATACGCCGCGCGCAATTGGCGCAGCACGCTCAGGTCGGCTTGGAAATCGACTTGGTGTGGCAGTTTCAAATGCTGCACGAAGCCCGACGCTTCCACGTTGTCGCTGTGATAAAGGACGAATTCTTCATCGTTTGCCGGGGAATCGCCGCTCTCGCCGAATTCCTTCGCGCGCAGCGCACGGTCCACCAAGGCCATCGACATCGCCTTGCGCTCGCCATAGCCGAAGCTCACGCCATAGCCGCGCGTGAATTGCGGCGCATGATGCACATCGCCGGCGAAGGTATTGATCATCTGGCACTCGGTCATCTCGATTTCACCGATGACGACGGGGAAATCCAGCTCTGGCAGATCCATTTCGATTTCGACGCTGCCAAAGCGGATTTCTGCCGCGAACGGGTGCGTATTGCCGTATCCGCGTTGCGTCGAATAGCCCATCGCCAATAGGAAACCTTCGTCGGCGCGCGCCAGGTTCTGCAATCGTGCGCTGCGATCTGCCGGAAAGGACAGGGCGCTACGGGTCAGGTCGGTGGGAGCCGGGTGCGTGGCAAGGACCGACTCGCATTCGACCAGGCCTTCGCTTTCCAGAATGGCCATGACCCCCGGCGGCGTCGTGGCCGAAGGACCCTCGGGCGAAGCGGCAACGTCACTGGCATCGGGTCGGTGCGCCGTCGGGGCGGCCGCATGACGGCCCACGTCCGATCCGCCGATGTCTGCCTCGGCCTCCGCTTCCAGGGAGAAATCGAGCAGACGTTGCGTATAGTCGAACGTGGGACCGAGCAACTGTCCGCCAGGGACATCTTTATACGTGGCAGAAATACGGCGTCGTACCTGCATGCGGTCCGTTGCGATCGGATGCGAATGGCCGAAGCGTGGCAATGTCGTCCGATAGGCGCGCAGCAGAAACGCCGCCTCGACGAGATCCCCCGCCGATTGCTTGATCGCCAATGCGGCAAGATGACGATCGTACAAGGCCCCTTCGGACATCACGCGGGATACCGCCAACGGCATCTGCTCGACGATTTGCGCGATCGACAGCGCGGGCAAGGCTGGGTCGCCACGTCGATATGCGTCCAGCAGGCGGTAGGAGGCGAGAATGGCTTTCTCGCCGCCTTTGACGGCAACATACATATCAGGACTCCCGTTGCGTCGTACGCGGCAGGCCGCAGAACGACGCACCATTGATCAGAAATGCATCGACGCCCAGCGGGAAGCGCGTATGGTTCGCGCGCCATTCCCGCCAGAAGTCGTCGGGCAGACCCGCAACGCGCAGCGTCTGCGCGTTGGCGATGCCCGGTCCGCGCAGCGTCGCGGTCTCCTCCGCGTCGCGCTCCACGACGGCCTCTGCGTGGTCGGCGAGGAAGGGCACGTCGATCAGCAGCGTGGTGGATCCGTGCGGATTGGCCAATTCGCCCTGGGCAAACGCCGATAACGATGGCCAGGTCGCAACCGCTGTCCGGTCCGTCGCCGACAACACCGCGAAGGCCGCCTTTTCGGGATGTTCGGTCAGCGGGCAGCCATTGTGAAATCTCAGAAAACGGCGCGCCGGTTCGCCGAACACCGGCGCCAGCCAGACCGACGTATCGGCGTCCGCGAGCGTCAACAGCAGTGCTGCCATCGCCGGAGAGAGGCCGGCGGGCGCCTCGCAGCGTGCGGCGTCGGGCATCGTATGGAGGCGGCCGGGACGGGCCAGCGCGTTCAGGGCGCAACGGAATGCCGCCTGCGAACCGCTGACCGGGTCGAGGAAACCGCGCAGCATCCACGCGTCTGCCGGTTCTTTTCGAGATGTCGGCCCGACCGGATCGAGCACGCCGTGCGACGCACGTGCGGATGCATCGTGCAATGCATCGGCGTCGGATCCGGAATGCGCCGTCATGGGCGATTCAATCGTCATGGTTATCGTGCTCCGGGGTATCGCTGGTCGGTTGCCGCTCGTCATCGTCGTCGAGATCGTCGTCGGCATCGCCGCGCGCCAGCGTGAAGAAATCGACGCGGGAGGCGGCGTTGTCCGCTGCGCGGGCGGCCGCTTGTTCCGCGCGCGCTCGACGTAAAGGCGCGAGCACGGTTTGCGTGGTGGGCGTGTGCCATGCGTCCGTCTGCAGCAAGGCATCGGCGTAGGCCGCCTGCTCGGCGTGGCGGCGGTCGCGTCCCTGAACATAGGCCAGACCCAACTCGCCGCCCTCGAGGGCCAGCGCGCACCGCGTTATCGTCATTTCGCCCAGATTAAACGGGGCGCCACTGCCGCCGGATCGGCCACGCACCATCGCCATGCCGGTTTCCGGCGCACGAATCGTGCGAAACGCGGGCAGGGCGCCGTGTTGCTTCAGCAACGTCATCGCCAGGTCGAGCGCTCGGGTGTCGGCCAGCGCTAGATCGCGCATCCAGGCCGCACGGGGCGGTGCTGCAGTCTGCCGCCCGACGCCAGCGTCGGCAGTCGCCCCGGCAGTGAATGAGAAACCAGAAGATTCGTCGTTCATATGTAGATGTCTAGACAACGTGGGCGGCAGTGCGGGATCGGTTGCGTGCTGCGAATGGAGCCATTCAAACGGATTGATGTGACCTTATCGTGACAGCGCCGCGCTTTTGCCGCGATTTGATTTGACCGTTTCGCGTAAAATTCGGGATCGATTGCGCCGCGGGCCCCGCGCGTCGGGGCTGGGGCAGGCGGTGGCATGACGTCGCACGGCGTCGATGCGGCAACGCGGAACTTGAATCGCCGCCCTGGGCGGCATCGCTGGAAAGGCAATATGGTTGAGCGTGATACAGGCGTAGCGGTCTGGCGGCAGATCGGCGAGTCGCTGGCGGAAGACATTCGCGCGCGGCGCTATCCGCCCGGGTCGCAGCTGCCGACGGAAATGGCATTGGCGACGCACTATGCGGTGAACCGCCATACGGTGCGACGGGCGATCGGCGAATTGGCGCAGCATGGCTTGATACGGATAGAACGCGGCCGGGGCACGTTCGTTGAATCGAGCGCGCTGCGCTACGCCATCGGCAAGCGAACGCGTTTTACCGAGACGCTGCGGCAGCAGGGGATGCACGGGCAGACCGCCGTGATCGATAGCGCGGTGATCACGGACGCCACGATAGCGCGTCACTTGGGGCTGTCGCGTCAGGCGAAGGTATTGTTCGTCCGGATGCGCCGGCATGCGGAAAAAAATCCTGTCAGCGTCTCCGACAACTATTTCGATGCGCGTCGTTTTCCGGATTTTGCCACGCTATTGGAAGAGACCGCATCGGTATCGACGGCGTTCGCGCGGCATGGTATTGCCGATTACATTCGCGTCTGGTCGCGGATCACCGCGCGCTTGCCCGAGGCCGATATCGCGCGGCTGCTCGAGCAACCGAAGGTTCGCCCGATCTTGCAAGTGGAAGCATTGAACGCCGATACGGCCGGGGCGCCATTGCAGTACACGATCGCGCGCTTCGCCGGAGACGGCGTCGAGCTGATGGTGAGCAACGAGGACGTCTAGACATCCGAATGTCATAGTCGGGGGGCAGACTGTAGAGCAACGGTATCGGAAAACGATCACCGATTTCTCAAAAACACGGATCTCACCGGAGCTCGATATGACCGATGCCACTGTATTGCCGACGCCCACGCGCGCCTCCACGACTGCGATGTCCGATTCGGGAGACTTCCCCGGCACGGCATCGGCGACATCGCGCCACGCGCCTCTCGCAATGCAAGGGATCGTCGGCCGACGGGTTCTGACGCAGCAGGGGCTCGGCGCCGCGCGGCTCCGATTCGACGATGCGCATATCGGCGAGATATCGTACGCCGCCGCCGATCGCGCGGATGCAGGCCTGCTGGACGCCGGCGATCTGCTTGTGCTGCCGGGTATCGTCGATATTCACGGCGACGCGTTCGAGCGGGCGGTGATGCCGCGCCCGAACGTGCATTTCGACTATGGCCACGCTTTGTGGGACGTGGATCGCCAGTTGCTCGTCAACGGCATCACGACCGCCTTTCATGGTGTCACCGTTTCGTGGGAAGGCGGGCTGCGCGGCGCGCCGTATGCCGAGCGCATGTTCGACGCCTTGCAACGGCATGCCGCTGTGCTCGGTGCGCAGCACCAGGTGCATCTGCGTTTCGAGACGCACAATCTGAACGATGTCGATCGTGCCTGCGCGTGGATCCGCGAAGGCCGTATCGGTTTCGTGGCGCTGAACGACCATCTGCCTTCGATGTATCAGCGCCTGGGTAACGATCGTAAATTGCTGCAATATGCCGACCGCGCGCAATGCGATATCGACACCTTCTCGCAGCGCATTCGCGATGCCCATGCGCGTGCGGCCGAGGTGCCGGCGGCGATGGCGCGTCTGGTCGATTGCGCACTGTCCGCGGGGCTGCAAGTGGCGTCGCATGACGATCCCGACGATACCGTGCGCCGCGACTACGACGCGATGGGCTGCCGGGTGGCGGAATTCCCGCTGCAGGTGTCCACGGCGGCATTGGCGCGGTCTCTGGGCAATGCGGTGATCTTCGGTGCGCCGAACGTGGTGCGCGGCGGTAGCCACGTCAATGCGCCGAGCGCATTGGACATGGTGCAGGCCGGCTATTGCACGGTGCTGGCCTCCGATTATTACTATCCGGCGCCGCTACACGCGGTGTTCATGATGGTCGCGCAAGGCGCGCGCAGCCTCGCCGATGCCTGGCCGCTGGTGTCGGCCAATCCCGCGCTGGCGGCCAATCTCTCGGATCGAGGCGTCTTGGCCACCGGGCTGCGTGCCGATGCGATCCTGGTCAACGATAGCCTGCCTGGGCTGCCGCGCGTCGTCGCGACGGTGGTGGCGGGCCGCATCGTGTTCGCCGATCGGTCCCTGCCGTGAAGCCCGATATGCGCTACGCGATCTATCTGACGCCTTCGGGACCATGGAAGGAGGTCGGCACTATGTGGCTCGGCCGGGATGCCGAGCAAGATAGCGCGTTGCCACGGGATTGGCTCGACGTGCTGTCGCGCGAGCCGCGCGCATTGCCCGGTGCAGATGACGCGACCGATGTCCCCGCCGCGCCCGATGCGCCGATGTCGGCGGCGCTGCTCGACGACTGGACGCGCGAGCCGCGCCGCTATGGATTGCACGCGACATTGAAGGCACCGTTTCGGCTGGCCGTCGGGCAGTCTGTCGTTGCGCTGGATGCGGCGCTGCGTGCGTTGGCCGCCTCGACGCCGCCGTTCACGCTCGCCTTGCAGCTGCGCGCCTTGCGCGGCTTTCTGGCGTGGCAAGCCGCCGAACCGGCGATCGAGCGCGGTGCGCTGCAAGCCCTTGCGGACCGGTGCGTGCGCGAGCTAGACCTCTTCCGGGCGCCGCCGACGGCGCAAGACCGGGCGCGACGTCTCGAAAAAGCTGGCGGCGAGGCGAAAGTCTATGATGCACGCGAAGCGGCGCATCTCGAACGCTGGGGCTATCCTTATGTGTTCGACACTTTTCGCTTTCATATCACGCTGACGAATCGTCTGGCCTCAGGCGAGGAGGCGGCCGCGCGCCGTGTTCTGGCGGCCTTGGCGCGCTGGGTCGCGACGAAAGACGGTGCGTCGGACAGGCGCGATGTGATATCGGGCGTGGCGCACGGCATGCCGGTGCGCGACATCTCCTTATTCATCCAGGCCGCGCCGGATCGCCCTTTCGTCGTCGCGCGCCATTACGGTTTCGACGGTCGTGTACGGGATGCCGCCGGGGCCGCGGCGCTCGGCGAAAAAGCGGTCGATGCAGGACATCGTGCCGACAAGGAGATTGCGGAATGAGTCAGGAAGGCAGCGCTGTCAGGCGCGGTGCGCTGGTGTATTTGATGGGTGCGTCGGGCAGCGGCAAGGACAGTGTATTGCGCTGGTTGGGCGCGCAATGGCAAGAAAGCGATCGCATCGTTGCTGCGCATCGATACCTGACGCGCGAGAGCGATGCGAACGAAGCGGGCGTGACGCTATCCGATGCGGAGTTCGAGCGCCGCATGCAGCTGGGTTTTTTCGCGATGCATTGGCGCAGCCATGACGTGTACTACGGCGTGGGGATCGAACTGGATGCATGGCGCGCCGCCGGCCTGACCGTGATCGTCAACGGCTCGCGGGATTATCTGCCGCAGGCGTGCGCGCGATACCCGGACCTCTATGCGATCGAATTGACCGTCGATCCGGAAGTGCTCGCGGCACGGTTGCGGCAGCGCGGTCGAGAGAGCGGCGCTGCCATCGCGGCGCGGTTGGCACGCGGTGCACAGCAGTTCGCGGTGCCCGACGGTTGCCGCGTGGTGAGGCTGCGCAACGACGGCGCGCTGGAGGATGCGGGCGAGGCGATTCAGGGCTTGATCCGCGGTCTCCCCTGAACGACCACGGGGCGCGCGGCGCGTGCCGGTATGTCGGGGCACGCCGACCGCGCGCGGGCGTCGGATCAGCGCTTTTTTCGCGCCGGCCGCTTCTTGTCGTGCTGCGTTTGAAGCGCGTCGATATCGATCGGGATGAAGGGCACTTGAAAGCGCTCGACGAGAAAATCGATAAAGACACGGGCGCGGGGCGACTGCGTGCGTTGCCCCGGATAATATACGAACAAGTCGGCCGCGGGCAGTGTGACGTCTGGCAGTACGCACTTCAATCGGCCGCTCTGAATGTATTTTGCGAGATCCCATTCCGAGCGTATCAAGATGCCATGCCCGTCGAGGGCCCAGCGCAGCACGATATCCCCGTCGTTGCTCGTCATCGCGCCCTTGACCTTCAGCGCTTCCCACTGCGCGTCACGCAGGAATTTCCAGACGCCGTGCGCATCGTCGTTTTGCGAATGAACGATGCAGCGATGTTGGTGCAAATCTTCCTTACTCAGCGGCGTGCCGAAACGTTCGAGGTATTTCGGCGATGCGCAAAGGAAGCGCCGATTGCTCATCAAACGCCGTGCACGCAGACGGCTGTCGGGCAGCTCGCCGAAGCGAATACCCATATCGAATGCGCCTTCGACAAGATCGACGGGACGGTCCGTCACGACGAATTCGATGTCGATATGCGGGTAGCGTTTTGAGAATTCCGAGACGAGCGGTGCGATCGTCGTGCGGCCGAAACCCAGTGTGGCATTGATACGGAGCAGGCCCTGCGGATCCGACGGGGTTCCTGCGATCAAATCTTCCATCTCGCGCACTTGATCCAGTATCCGCGCGGCATACACGGCGTACGTTTCGCCTTCCGGCGTCAAGCTGACACTGCGCGTGGTGCGGTTGACCAGTCGTGCGCCAAGCCTTTGCTCAAGTAGACCGAGCCGCTTGCTCGCCGCCGGCGGGGTCAAACCCAGTGCACGGGCCGCCCCGGACAGACTTTTCCGCTTGGCCAATTCAATAAAAAACGCGAAATCGGATGTCGCTTCAGTTTTCACTTTGGGTAAACAATGAAGTGAATGTTAGCGAATTATAGTCCGTCCAGACGGGACTATCCTAGCGTCTATCCCGTCGACCGTCGGCGGGTCGACTGGCCACGACCGCGCCTGACCCGCTCGAAACAAGGACATCTCACAATGAAAATTCTGGAAATTCGCGAAATCACGCTGCCGATCAGTTCGCCGATTCGCAACGCCTACATCGATTTCAGCAAGATGACGCTGAGTCTCGTCGCGGTAATGACCGATGTGATACGCGATGGCAAGCCGGTCGTCGGTTATGGATTCAACTCGAATGGGCGCTACGGACAAGGGACCTTGATGCGCGAGCGCTTCATTCCCCGTGTGCTCGAGGCCGATCCGGCGACGCTGGTCAACGATGCCGGCGATAACCTCGATCCGCATAAGATCTGGGCGACGATGTTCACCAACGAAAAGCCCGGCGGCCATGGCGAGCGGTCCGTCGCGATCGGGACGATCGATATGGCGGTCTGGGACGCTGTCGCAAAAATCGAAGGCAAGCCGCTGTTCCAGCTCCTCGCCGACCGTTACGGTGACGGTGAGCCGGACCGTAAGGTTTTCGTATACGCTGCCGGCGGTTATTACTATCCGGGTCAGGATCACGGCAAGCTCAAGGACGAGATGCGCAGCTATCTCGATCGCGGCTATACGGTGGTGAAAAAGAAGATCGGTGGCGGCTCGCTCGATGAGGACTTGCGGCGCATCGATTCGATCTTGAGTGTCTTGGGCGATGGCCACAAGCTCGCGGTGGACGCCAATGGTCGTTTTGATCGGGACACGGCGATTCGCTACGCGAAGGCGTTGTCTCAATATGATTTGTTTTGGTATGAGGA
The DNA here is from genome assembly GCF_039852015.1 of Robbsia sp. KACC 23696. Taxonomy (NCBI): domain Bacteria; kingdom Pseudomonadati; phylum Pseudomonadota; class Betaproteobacteria; order Burkholderiales; family Burkholderiaceae; genus Robbsia; species Robbsia sp. KACC 23696. The sequence goes on from NZ_CP156627.1 coordinate 1,323,212, forward strand.
AGCCGGCGATCCGCTCGACTTCGAGCTGCAGGCGACGCTGCGAAACTATTACGCAAAGCCGATGGCGACTGGAGAGAATTTATTCTCGATGCAAGATGCGCGAAATTTGATTCGCTATGGTGGCATGCGCGCCGATCGTGACTGGTTGCAGTTCGATTGCGCCTTGAGCTATGGCTTGGTCGAGTACTTGCGTACGCTGGAGATGCTGCGCGAGCACGGCTGGTCGCCGAAGCGATGCATCCCGCATGGCGGCCATCAGATGTCGTTGAATATCGCGGCGGGATTAGGCCTGGGGGGCAACGAATCCTATCCTGATTTGTTCCAGCCCTTCGGTGGTTTCCCCGACGGGGTGAAGGTCGATAACGGCTATATCATGATGCCGGACTTGCCCGGCATCGGCTTCGAAGGCAAGGCCGATCTGATCGCGGAGATGCGTAAGCTGTCTGCCTGAGGACCACGATGCCAGCGTGATTGACTTTTTTCTCTGGCACGCTGGACCTCAGCGCATCCGGCACAGGACCGGTATGATGGTCATATTTAAGGAGTTGTTCATGAAGTCCTCGATCGCCATCATTATCGCCGCATGCGGCATCGCGTTGTCCGGCACCGCTTCGGCTGCAGGCTGTATGAAAGGCGCCGCGGTAGGCGGTGTGGCGGGCCACGTCGCGGGTAAGCACGCCGTCCTCGGTGCCGCTGCCGGATGCGCTATCGGCCATCACCACGCATCGAAGAAGCAGAAGGAAGCCAATCAGGCCGCCGCCAACGCCCCGCACGGCCAGTAAGCGCGTTTCGACGGCGTCTCGCCCCTTCTGCGTTTATTGCGAGGGGGCGATCTTGGCACCGTGACTGGGTGCATCGTTTGCATACGTCGGAAGACGAAATGGCCGCGACAACATCGCGCCGGCCTCCGTCGCACTCAGCGGCTTGCTGAACCAGAAACCCTGGATCGCCGAGCAGCCGTTGTCTATCAAAAATGTCAGTTGCGCACGCGTTTCCACGCCTTCCGCAATCACTTCCAGATTCAACTGCCGGCATAGCGCTACCACGGCGCGGGCGATCGTCTGATCGTTCTTGTTTTCGGTAACGCCGCGCACGAAGGACTGATCCAGCTTTAGACGCGCAATCGGGAAGGACTTCAGTGCGCTGAGGCTCGAATACCCGGTACCAAAATCATCGATCGACAGGCGCACGCCCATTTTTTCGAGAATGCGCATCCGCGCGACCGCGCGCGGCACGTCCAGCATGATGACGCTCTCGGTGATTTCGAGTTCCAGATAGGCAGCATCCAGCCCGCTGCGACGCAGCGCGTCGGCTACGGCATCGACCAGGCTGTCGTCGGCGAATTGCCGCGCAGACACGTTGACGGACATGATGACCGGATCGTAGCCGGCATCCTGCCACGCTTTGTTTTGGCGACAGGCCGCTTCCAGGACCCAGGCACCAATCGGCACGATCAGTCCGTTCTCTTCGGCAAAGGAAATAAACGTGGAGGGCATGATCACCCCGTGTCGGGGATGATGCCAGCGCAGCAACGCTTCCATCCCGAAAATACGCGAGGCGGCGAGATCGACCTGCGGTTGGAAGACGAGCTGAAACTCGCCCCCATCCAGCGCATGTCGCAGCGCTTCTTTCAAGCGCAGTTTCTCGCGCGCCCGCGCGTTCATCTCCGATGTATAGGCGCGCCAGGTATTTCGTCCGCTTTCCTTCGCCCGATACATCGCCGCATCGGCATTCATCAGCAGCGTCTGCGTATCGTCGCCGTCTTCGGGGAAGCGTGCCGAGCCGATGCTGGCGCTGATCCGATAGTCTTCGTCGAGCAGGCAGACGGGCTCGGCGATGACGGTCCGGATATAGGCGATGGTGCTGGCAAGACCATCGGCGTGGTGCTCCGGCGCGCAGAGCACCAGCACGAATTCGTCGCCGCCGAGACGCACAACCATGTCGGCAGGCTCGATCGCCGCCATCATTCGGTGCGCTACCGTTTTCAACAGAATGTCACCGGCGTGGTGACCCAGGCTGTCGTTGATCAGCTTGAAATTATCCAAATCGATAAAGACGACGGCGACCTGGCCGCCTTGCGTGCGTGCGCGCGCCAACACCTCTCCGAGACGTTCGGACAGCAGGATGCGGTTCGGCAGGCCGGTCAAGGCATCGTGCTTTGCCATATGGCGAATCCGCTTCTCCACTTCGAAGCGCTCGACCGCGATGGCTGTCAGTCGCGTCGCCGCGGCGATTGCCTCCAATTCCGCTTCCGATGCCGAACGTGGATCGCGCACGAAGACGAGGAGCGCCGCCAAGGGGCGGGCCATGCCGGCGTGGGCTAGCTCGACGTCATAGCCGGTGCGCTCCACGTCGGTCAGTGCCTGATTGCCTGGCATATCGCTATGTGCCAGCACCGGAAAGGCCCAGCAGTCGGCGAAGCCATGCAGGCCGCAGCGCGCCAGCATGACGCCGAATTCCGGATCGGTCGTGCGCGATAGATGCACCGGCCGACGATAGTGAATCGCGCGACCACCGGGGCCCGCATCGGGGCCGATCGGTGCGCCGTCGGCCAACTCGCGATAGACGCTCGGCATGTCGCCGACCGCGCCGATGCGCAATGCCGTGCCGTCCGGCGCGCAAAGCAGGATGGCGCATCGCGCATGGGCAATCTGTGCATCCAGCGTTTCGAGCAGATGCGCGAGAATACGGTCGAGCGGCGTGCCTGTCGCGATCATTTCGAGCAGACGGTTCTGCTCGACGCGCCGCACGTCGGTCAACTTTTGCGGGCTGATATCGCGAATGATCGACACCAGACCGTCTTCGACGCGGACCACTTGCCGATGCAGCCAAATTCGCGTGCCGTCGGGGCGCTCGTGCAGCCATTCGCTCGCCTCGGTCTTGCTCGTCGTGGCGACGGAGATCAGCGCGGGAAAGCCGTCGGGACCGAAGAGATTTGCCGATGCGTCATCGATACGCCGGCCGACCAGCGCGATCTGCGACTCGCCCAGTAGTTGGGTGGCACGTCGGCTCGCGGCGGTGACGATAAAGGAGACGCCCCCTTTGTGCCAGCGATGCAGCGTGCGCAGCACGACAAAGCCGTCGAGGCTTGCTTCCGATGCGGCGAAGTAGGTCCGCTGGATTTGTCGTGCATTATGGCGGCTGCGCACGAGTTGCCAGCTCATGCGGCTCAGCAACGCGGTCAACAGCAGCAGGACGCCTGTCGCGACCCATGCCGATAGCAGATAGGTCCGGCGGCTGGCGCGGTAGTTCGCCATCTCCTCGTCGAACGAGAGGCCGACGACGGCCGTCAGCGGGAAATCGTGCAAGGCGCGCGCGCTGGTCAGGCGCACCGTGCCGTCGCCCCAGCGAACCCGCGTCACCGCATAGGACGGATGGGCGACCAAGGGCGTGGCATCGGCGTCGATCAATGTGTCGTTCCACGCAGTCCGATCGCCGATCTGCGCGGCTCGAACCTTCGCATCGGTACCAGCGAGCAATAGCATGCCGGCATCGCCCATGCGGTTCCGGTCATATCCGCTCGTGAAATAGCGCCCATCCACCGTGAGGAGCACCACGCCGACGAATCGACCGGCCGCATCGTACAACGCCCGACTGAACGTGACTAGGCCCTTTGGTGCAAGCGGATCGTGGATGCTTTCGCTCATCAGTGTGGCGCCATCCGCATCGTCGTATTCGACGGCCTCGGGTTCGGCGGGCACATCGTGATCGGCGACGTTTATGAATCCGGCGGTAGTCGCTACTTTCTTGGCATGCAGCCCGTCACGTCGCAAAGGATGCCGATGGGGACGTGGCGATGCCGCCTGCGCATGGAGCGGCCTGTGGGCGCGTGCGCGCCTGTCGGCGACGGTGGGGGCGTGTTTTTGCTCTCGTGGAATCTCGCGTTTGCGCGCGCGTGCGTGGGCTTTTTCTTTCCCGTGTGCGTGCTCGTGCTCATGCGCGTAGAGGTGCTTGGCCGGGCGTGCCTGCGTCAGGCGATGCCGATGTCGGGCGGCGGGAGCGCCGACCAATGTGTCCGGTTCGGCGGCAGGCCGATGCTGGTCGGCGCTGGCCGCTGCATCTCGAAAAAATGCTCGATCCGCAACGCTGCTGCCGTCCAGGCTGTGTCCGCCGTTACAGTCGCGCACGATGCCCTGCGCGTCGGTGACTGCCAGGACGAAGACGGGCGGTGGGGGCAGCATCCCTCGCACCTCGTATTCGCGCAGCCGCGTCTGCGGAGATTGCTTGAAATTGAAGGCAAGCATGCGCAGCGTCTGATCGATATAGACCAGGTTGCGCTGTAACTGCGCCTCGTACGTATCGGCTAATTCGCGTGCGTTTTGCATCGCGGCGCGGTTGGCGGCAATTTCCTCGACGCGCAGGAGCCGATATACCGACAACCAGCCGACGGCGAGCAAGATCAGGCAGAAGATCGGCAGCAGGACGTGTGTGTCGGTCAGACGCCAGCGTGCGGCGGAGGCCAAAAGGCGTTCCGCGACACGATCCGGGGACGGCGTGTTGTCGGGCCTCATGGATGCGCCGACGCCGCGGCCGCGTTGTGGCGGACGGGCGCTTGACGATGACTAGCGATCGCCACGGGCGTGACGCGGCGCACCGGGCGGGCTGCCGCGTTGAACGCAGGCAGGCCGGCCCTGGCGGCCATTGTCGGTGCACGTACATCCGTCGACAGACGGAAGCAATCGCTTTTCATGGGTTTCGGGCGAGTCTGTGCTCGTTGTCGAAGCTTGGAACGACCCAGGCGACCGACGGGCAGAGTACGTCACTATGACGACGCGTTTGCTCCGGAGTACGGCTTGCCGATAAAGTCGCGCCAGGAAGTGACATGACTATTTGGGGTTATCGAGACGGTTAACGGCAGCGGCATCGAAAACTTTAGTACGTTTGTTTGATTTTTTGAGAGGGGCGGGGTAGGGCGCGGTCGCGCGTCAAAAGCGGTAGCGCATGCCGATGCGCGCCACGCTTTGCTGGGCGCTACTGGATAACGCAAGGCCGTCGATATTGGCGCGAGCGGTCGCGCCGCTGGAGTCGATCCCCGCCGCGCGTTGGTATTGCGCCAGCGCATAAACATCGAGTTGTTTCGATAAGGCGTAGTCGACGCTGGCGCCCACTTGATGGTACCGGACGCCCGCTTGGCCGTCGTGAGGGCGCCCCCACGTGAAGTGATAAAAGCCCCCGATCGACAGCGCCCGCGTCATTTGATACCGGGCATTCCCTTCGATATTGTAAAAAAGCACGTCGTCGCGGAAGCCCGCCGGATTCGGCCCGGCGTCGGAGCCCAAGCCCGAGAATCGGGTATGACTGAAGGAGCCCGCGAACGTCCAATGGTCGTGACGATAGATGCCCATGATCGCGGCGACGGTTTGCTGCCGTGCCGAGGCATATCCCCCTGCGATCGTCGGCGCGACCGTCAGCACCCCCACGCTCTGCGCGGTGCCGTCCCATGCCGAGAGATTGGGCCGGTTGAACGAGATCCACCCTGCGGCGAGGGTCCACGACGGCCTGTCGTATCGCAATGCCATCGAGATGATCTGGTCTCTCGACAGCGCGTCGGGGGTGTTGCCGAACGCATAACTGGCCCCGGCGCGCCATCCGTGCAGCGGTGCGCTGATGAACTTGATCGACTGATTGCTCTTGTAGGTGGAATCGAGATTATCGATATCTGCTGGATGGGTCGCCATCCAACTGCCGAACGTATTCGACGCGTTTCCGTCCCATAAAAGATCGCCGAACACGTCCCATTGCCGTCCGAGCGTTACGGTGCCGACATCGGATTTCGACAGACCCAGCCACGCCTGTCGTCCAAATAGTCGGCTATTTTGCTGGATTTTCCCGCTATTAAGGTCGAAGCCATTCTCCAGCGTGAACACGGTGCGCCAGCCACCGCTCAGCGTGTCTTCTCCCTTCACCCCCCAGCGATTGCTGCTCATCGTACCGCTGACCAATTTCGTGTCGGCATGGCCGCCTTCGTTGCCGACATAGTTCATCCCGTTATCGAGAATCCCATACAGCGTCATCGTGGCTGCCCGGCTTGGCGTCGGGGCGCAGAGGGCGGTCAGGCCGACGGCCGCCAGAAGGGGCGTCAATTGACGGAAAGGTGCAGGAAACATCGGTTCTCCGGAAACAGTCGCCAAAAGCGTTCTTGGATAAAATTATCGATAATCGGACCATCACGGTCTGCGATTGACGAATCGTAGGCGATAATAGGGTGGGTTGAAGGCAATAAACAAACACATGTCTTCTTTTATCGATTATCGATTTTTCTGACAGCGAGCAATGACGACGGACACTTCGGCAGAAAGCGCGACGGCGACATTGCGACAACGCATCATCGAAGGCGTCTACGCCGGCGGCAGCGCACTGCGACAGGATCATCTGGCGCGCGATCTGGCCGTCAGTCAGGGAGTGATCCGAGAGGCGCTTCGTGCGCTGGAAGGGAACGGCCTCGTCACCATTATTCCGAGGAGGGGCGCCCGCGTGATCGCGTTGGACGAGGGCGTGACGCGTGAAAATACGGAGATGCGCGGCGTATTGATGGCGCTCGCGTTACAACATGCGCTGCCGAAAATGCGAGCGGCGCATATCGCCGATATCGAGCATGCGCAGGCGTGGTGTGAAAAAGCGGCGTCGCTGGTCGAATGGGACGGCGCCAATCGCGCCTTTCATCGGGCCTTGATCGCATCTTGTGACATGCCGCGGCTGATCAGCGTGCTGGACGACCTGGAGTGGACGAATTCGCGTCTGCTGTTCGCTGCGGCGCAATCGGCAAGTTGGCGAATGCGATCGAATCACGATCATCGTTTGATCATCCAGGCGCTCAAGGCCAAGGACCATGAGCGCGCGGAGAACTTGCTGGCGCGGCACGTCGGGACGATGGAGCGAGTGCGATTGCCGGTGGCGTAACCGGGAGAAATAAGGGCGTTACGCCCATTGCTTATCGCGACCGATCGGCTGCTATGCGTCTGACGCGGCCGCAATCGCGCGCGGCTATCGTTTGGCGGAGCCGTCGACCTCGTCGATGATCGCGGCCAACGTCTTGATAAGCGCGTCGAAGCGATCGGACGCCGTATTGCCATAACCGAGCACCAGCCCGCGCGCGGAGTCGCCCGTGTCCAGCGCGAATTCCGACAAGGGAAGCAGGCCCATGCCGTGTGCGCGGGCGCGTTCGGCGATGTCGCGATCCGGCAGGTGGTTCGGCAGACGCAGGGTTAGGTGCATGCCGCCCATGCCGCCCTGGATCGACACGACATCCGATAGGAGGTGTCGCGCGATCGCGGCGCGCAGCGCTGCCTGACGCTCTCGATACAGGCGGCGCATTCTGCCCAGATGACGGGTGAATTGCCCCGACTGCATAAAATCCGCCATTGCACACTGTTCTATCCGATGGCCGCCGCGCAGCATATGCTGCAACGGCGCCGCTAGCGCTTTGGTCGCGGCGTTCGGCAATACCAAAAAGCCGAGTCGGAGCGAGGGGAACATCGTCTTGCTGAAGGTGCCCACATACAGCACATTGGCGCGCGGCGTCAGGCCTTGCATCGCGCCAATGGGCTTACCGCCGTGCCGGAAATCGCTGTCGTAATCGTCCTCGATGATCCATGCGCCATGCTGCGCGGCCTTGTCGATCAAGGCAAGGCGACGCGGCGCGGACAGGACGGCGCCCATCGGATATTGATGCGATGGCGTCGTGTAGATCAGCTTGGGCGTATGCCGACTCCAGGCCTCGTCCGCGATGCGCACGCCATCGGCATCCACCGGCATCCCGATCAATGTGAGATCGCCGGCTCGGAACGCCGCTTTTGCGCCACGGTAGCCAGGATCCTCGATCCAAGCGTTATCGTCGGGATTGCAGAAGAGTCGAACGCATAACGATAGCGCTTCCTGCGTACCTTCGGTGATGACGATGTCGGCTGGGTCACAGAGCACGCCCCGCGCAAAGGCAAGGTGCTGCGCGATGCATTCACGCAGTTGCGGTTCACCCAGCGGATCACCATAGCCGAGCAGCGTCGTGCCTGTCGCGTGTATCGCCCGCTCGATGGAGCGACGCCACGCTCCGAGCGGAAAATGCGAGAGCGCGGGGACCCCGGGGCGAAGCGGCGCTTCGGCATTGCTGGCGGGAGGCGGGGGCACCCGCAGCGGCGCCAGTCGGGCAGCCAATGGTGGCTGGTCATTATTCGATGGCGGCGGAGTACGAAGGGCTTGGCTCGGCGACAACAGCGCGACACGCGTGCCTTGCCGGTCCGGCTCGATGAAACCCTCGGCGGCGAGGAGATCGTACGCCGCCGTCACGGTATTGCGGGATACCGATAAACGCGTCGCCAATTCTCGCGACGCGGGAATACGCGTGCCCGGCATCAAGCGGCCGGCAAGAATGGCTTCCTTGAAACGACGAAACAGCTGGCGCTGCATGGGCAGTGCGCCGGGACCGCTTTCGAGGGGTTCGTCTTGCAAATCCATGGGCGGCGCGGACGGTCTGGAGGGGCGCAGATCGTGGCACCTCGAAAAGAGGTGCCGCTGGCACTTTTATAAGAGCCATGATTTGCGTAATTTAACGATCAGGCATGCCGCCGTCAATCGCGAAAGGAATATCTCAAAATGGTTCGACACAATGAATTCGATCAGCCGATCGGCCCCGCATTGCCGGATTGGCGTGGGCGATCGCGCCCGACCCGCGTCACCTTGACGGGACGATTTTGTCGACTGGAACCGCTGAACGCGGCGCGTCATGCAGACGCGCTTTTCGCCGCTTACCAACAGGCGCCAGACGCTCGGGATTGGACGTATATGACCGCCGGACCGTTTGCGACGCTGGCGGCCTACGGCGAATACTGCCAACGCGTTGCACAGTTGGAGGATCCGATCCATTTCGCGGTGATCGATCTGTTCAGCGGCGAAGCCGTCGGAACGCTGTCGCTGATGCGCATCGATCCGGCGAACGCGGTGATCGAAGTGGGCAACGTGGCCTTTTCCCGTTTGATGAAGCAGACGCCGATCTCGACGGAGGCGCAGTTTCTGCTGATGGGGTATGTCTTCGACACACTGCGGTATCGACGCTACGAATGGAAGTGCGACAACGCCAATGCCCCTTCGAAGCGCGCCGCCGAACGCCTTGGCTTCGCGTTTGAAGGGGTATTTCGGCAGGCGCTTGTCTATCGTGACCGCTCGCGCGATACGGCGTGGTTCTCGATCATCGATAGCGAATGGCCGGCCTTGCGCGGTATTTTCGAGACGTGGTTGTCGGAAGGGAATTTCGACGCCAATGGCGTGCAGCGCGAATCATTGGCGGCGCTTCGCACGACGGCAATCCAAGCGCCTCGGTAGGCGCGTGGCAATCCATTACAGTCCGGGATAATGCCCCGCGGCAATATCGTCCAGCAGCGTCGGGTGCGTCGGCTTCCACCCCAACAGCACTTGGGTCTGCACGCTCGACGCAGGGATGTCGGCACCGTAGAACATCCCGAGCCAATTGAAATGGCTGGCGGCCTGATCCGCGGGAATCGATGCGGTCGGCAAGCCAAGGGCCTGGCCGAGCGCTGTCGCAATGTCACGGGTCGCAATGCCTTCTTCGGCGACGGCGTGCAGCGCTGAACCGGCAGGCGCTTTATCGATCGCGAGACGCACCAGCTCGCCGGCGTCGAGTCGATTCACTGCGGGCCAGCGATTGCGTCCCTCCTCGATATAGCCTGACACGCCTTTGGCGCGGGCGGTCTGCGCAAGGACGGCGACGAAGCCATGATCACCGCCCGCGCCATGCACGGTCGGGGCGAAGCGCACGACGATCGGACGAATCCCGCGCTCGGTCAGGCCCAGTGTGTAAGCGGCGTTTGCGATGCGTGGATGACCCCCTGGCTGGGGCAGGTCGCGCTCTGTGCCCGCGCGGCCGACTGCAAGCCCGAGCGTGCCGGACGCGATCAGCAGCGGGCCGCCCGTGCCTTGCAGCACATCGGCAAAGACCTCGATCGCGGCCCGATCGGTCTGCGCCGCTGCGGCCATTTGAGAGAAATCATGGTTATACGCAAGATGAACGACGCCCTCGACCGACTGCGCAGCCCGACGCAGGCTCTCCGGATCGTCCAGGCTGCCGCGCACCGCTTCCGCGCCCAACTTTTCGATTTTCGCTGCCGAATCGTCGTTCCGCGCCAGTCCAAGGACGTGATGACCGGCTTCGAGCAATTCTTTGACGCTGGCAGATCCGATCCAACCCGATGCACCGGTGACGAGGATTTTCATACAAGACTCCTGTGATGTCATTGTGTGACATCAGTATAGCGCTATGATGTCACACTGTGTCAACACCTGATGGAAACAATTATGGGACGGTGGGAGCCGGATACCGAGAACCGCTTTCGCGCGGCGGCGATCGAACTATTCGGGGAGATCGGTTATGAGCACACGACGGTCGCGGCGATCGCGCAGCGTGCCGGCCTGACTTCGCGGACGTTCTTCCGCTACTTTGCGGATAAACCCGAAGTCCTGTTCAATGGCTCGGAGCGCTTGCAGGAAACGCTGGTAACGGCGCTTCTCGCGGTGCCGCCAGAGGCCGCACCGATCGATGCCGTCAGTGCGGCACTAACGGCGGCGGGCGACTTTTTCGATGACGCCCGTCGTCCTTTCGCGCGTCTGCGTAACGCGGTGATCGCAACGAACCCGGCGTTGCACGAACGCGAGCTGATCAAGTTGGCAACGCTATCGGCGGCACTCGCAGCCGCTTTGCAAAAGCGCAATGTCGATGCGCAGGACGCGAGTCTGCTCGCGCAGGCAGCCATCGCCGTGTTCCAATCCGCGTTCTCCACTTGGGTGGCAGAGTCCGAACGCCGTAGCTATGCGGAGATCGTCGTCGATGCGCTGGCGCGCTTGAGGCGACTCACAGGACAATGACACGCCGCGCGCGCCGGCTACCGATGTCGTGCACATCGCGCGAATCGGATCGACGACTTTGTGACATCACGATGGCAAACCCGCGATCCATTGCGTCATACCGTGACGTCGTGCCGATGCGCGCGATTTACCGCGCGTAATGCAAGCATGCGTGCTCTCATCGCGATATCAGGGTCGGCCCTAGCGCACTGCATTACCTTGCTGTGTGTTTCTCGAATACGACATCAATCAGGCACTCATATACGGTTTGATCCAACACGCTTGCCTGAGCTGCTATACAATTCGGCCAGCAGTAATCAATCGTTACGTTCTAAACAAAAACAGTTGGACGTTGTCTTTTTGGGATGGGGGGAGATCATGAAGCAATTCGAGAAAGCGCACATCGCGGCATTCGCTGGTGCCTTGATGTTGTCGGTGCCGGCCTTTGCACAAACGAGCGTGACGCTCTACGGTGTCATCGATAACTCGATCACCTATCAAAATAGCCAAACCGCTTTGGGATCGACCGCCAATGGCCGTTCGATTTTCAAGATGACCAACGGCGCCAATACCGGTAGCCGTTTCGGCCTCAAGGGCAGCGAAGAACTGGGTGGTGGAAACTACGCGATTTTCCAGTTGGAAAGCGGCTTCAATAGTGCCACCGGCGCGCAGCAATATACCAATGCCATGTTCGGGCGTCAGGCCTGGGTCGGCTTGAAGAACAATCAATTCGGTACGTTGACGTTCGGTCGTCAATACACCTCGTATTATCAACTGCTGTCGCCGTGGAGCCCGACGCAATATCTGACGGGCTTCAGCGGTGCGCATCCGGGCGACCTCGATGCCTTGGATACGACGGTTCGTGTCAATAATTCGATCGTCTATACGTCGCCGAAGATGTACGGCTTTACGTTCAGCGGCAACTACGCAATGGGCGGCGTGCCGGGCAGCTTCAACGCCGGTTCGACGTGGAGCACGGCCGTGCAATACGTCGCGGGCCCGGTGGGTGTCGGCGTCGGCTTCATGAAGCTGAACAATGCAACGCCGGGTGGCGGTGCATTCGGCGCGAATTCCACGGCGAACACGAATGGCGAGCAAGCGGTCAGCGCCGTGACCAATGGCTATCAAACGGCGCAGTCGCAGCAGCGTTTCGCCGTGGCCGCCGGCTACACATTCTCGCCTGCCTGGGACATGAGCGCGACCTATAGCAATGTCCAATATGCACCGGGAACGAATTCGCTGTTCCGCGATGAGGCCGTATTCAACACGGTAGGCGCCGTACTGCACTATCGTCCGGCCCCGCAATGGAGCTTTGGCGCAGGCTATAGCTACACGTGGGCAAGCCGCGCCAACGGCATCAACGACGCAGCGAAGTATCAACAAGTTTCGGCACAGCAAACCTATAGCTTGTCGCCGCGCACGACGATTTATGTGTTGCAGGCTTGGCAGCGCGCAAGCGGCAAGACGCTCGGCACCGCCGGCTCGTCGTCGATCATCAACGCGACGCCTTCGATCGGCGATGGATTCAACTCCGCACCGTCCTCGTCGGCCACGCAGATTCAGGTCACGTTGGGCCTGGTGCATAAGTTCTAAATGCGCATCAGCCGTAATGCCGATGATTCGGCATTACGGTTCAAGGCACCGTCGGCGCTCGGCGGCAATGTGCCGACGTGCCTGTCAGCCAAGTCTGCTTTCATCGCCGAGTGTTTCTCGGCGATCGTCTTTTATGCCCGGTCGTCAGACGCGCGGCAAGCGCTATCCCATCGCCTGATTCAGAATCGCGTACGTCGCATAGTCGGTATTCCCCACGACCGACGGCTCGTCCGGTCCCGCATTGCGCACCATTTTCACGCCAGTGTCGACCGCCGGCAGACCGCAGGCTTCCAACCATTCACTCAGCACGGCATTCCCGGCGATATCGATGCGTAGAAAGTCGCCCGCGTGCCGCGCCAGCCAGTACGAGATCAAAACCTTGGCCGACCTGGCCGCGTCGTCCCGTTCGGCGAAGACCGGACCGATCACATGACCGCGCCCGAAGCGTCGGAAGAAAGCGCAGCCGATCAACGCACCGTCGCGTTCCAGCACGAGCGTCTCGGCCACGTCTTGTAATGCAGGCAGCGTATGGTGGTGATCGATGCCGGAACTGCGTTGCATCAATGCGATCAACTGCGGCATGTCGGCCGCGTGGCCTTGTCTGAGGATATCCCCGGGTAGTGGGGCGATGGCAGCAATCTCGCCAACGATGGCTTGATGCTGCGTGACGCTGCCGCAAGCATCGAATCCCAATTTCTCGTAAAGCGGTTGCCCGGCAGGGGTCGCATGCAGGAAAGTGACGCGATCACCCAATACCGCGAGCACGCGCGTCATCAATTCCCGGCCGATGCCGCGCCCCTGCGCATCCGGTGCGACGATCACCAAGCCGAGCGCGCCGTGTTTTTCGCCGAAACCCCAGCATAGCGCCGTGCCGATCAATTCGCCATCAGCCTCCGCGACAAAGCCGGTGCCGAGTGCCGCGACGAATTGCCAATCTTCCAGACGATGCGGCCAACGTACGGCCTGCGACAGCCGATGCGCGCTCGATAGATCCGCCGACGTCATTCGACGGTAGCGCGGGGCGGGCGTTTCGAGGGACGACGGGACGACAGCGGCCATGGACAGCTCCTGAAGGACGGTTTGGACACAATATCTCATTTTATTGAACGCATTCCAAGCGTTCGTGGCTTTTTTCAAAACCAAGGCGTGGTCTTTGGCGGGGCCGGGCGCCTTTATAGGAGCAACATCCTCCATGCTAAAACGGATTTATTTTGATACGTGGCTTTTGTCGAAATATTCACTATACTGAAAAAAATGCACCGGCGTTCACCGCACTGCAAGGCCTACGGCGCGACTTTCGGCCGTCAACGCCGGCTGCGACAACCCGGTGATCACCGTTTCAGGTTTGGATGGATTCCAAGGTATGACAACAGCGATTCTCGATTTCGATCCCGCCGCGACGGTTTTGCCGCAGGGCCATTTTATTGCCGGGGTCTACCATCGGCCTGGCGAGGCGATGATCCACGTTCGCCGCCCCAGCGACGGCCGGGTGATCGGTCAAGTGCCCGACGCGAGTCCTGAGACAGTCGATTTCGCGGTCGAGACGGCGCTCCATGCCTGGCGAAGCAGCGGGTGGAGCCGACGGGCTCCGCGCGAGCGGGCGCAGGTCCTGCTGCGTTGGGCGCAGTTGATCGATGCGCATCGCGTCGAGCTGGCGCAGTTGGAAGCGTTGAATTCGACGCGGCCCGTCAGTGAAGCGTACGCCTCCGATGTCCCATTGACCGCCGAGGTCATCCGCTTCTTTGCCGAATTTGCGGACAAAGCCGGTGGCGATGTGGCGGCCACCCGGCAGAACAGCCTTGGTTTTGTCGCCGCGGAGCCGTACGGAGTGATCGGCGCCATCACGCCATGGAATTTTCCGCTGTCCATGTGTTCCTGGAAATGTGGTCCGGCCTTGGCCGCCGGTAATGCCGTGGTGCTGAAGCCGTCGGAAATGACGCCGTTCTCGACGATGCGGCTGGCCGAGTTGGCGATCGAAGCCGGTTTGCCGGCGGGGCTTTTCAATATCGTGAACGGCGGCGGTGCCAGCGCGGGCGCGGCCTTGACGCGTCATCCCGATATCTCGAAAATCAGTTTTACCGGTTCGACGACGACGGGCGCGTCGATCATGCGCGATGCCGCGCAGTACGGCACGAAGCCGGTGACGCTCGAACTGGGCGGCAAAAGCCCGCAATTGGTCTTCTCGCACGTCGCCGACGTGGACGAGACGGCGCGGTGTGTTGCGCGCGGCTTTATCGCCAACGGCGGCCAGGCGTGTGTCGCCGGCACACGCCTGATCGTGCACAAGCAACTGGCAGAGCGCTTGATCGCAGGCGTCTTGCAACATCTGGAGGGCATCGAGCCCGGCCCGACATGGCTGGCCAGCACACGCTACGCGCCGATCATCAGTGCGCCCCAGGCGCAACGTATTCAGGCGATCGTCGACCGTAGCGTTGACCAGGGCGCACACGTATTGTGCGGTGGCGGGCTGTTCGATGGAACCGGTGAAGGGTATTTCTATCGCCCCACGCTGCTGACGAATGTGACGTCATCCACTGCCGCTGTCAGAGAGGAGCTGTTTGGTCCGGTGCTGACCGTCCAGACCTTCGAGGACGAGGAGGAGGGGATCGCGCTGGCGGGACACCCTACTTACGGTCTGGCGGCCGGCATTCATACCAGCGATATCGGACAAGCGATGCGCGCCATGCGCGGCATTGCGGCCGGCACCATCTGGATCAATCGCTATGCGCGGAGCGGGGATATGATCATCCCGACGGGAGGGTTCAAGCAATCGGGTATCGGCAAGGACCTGGGTCGCCAGGCATTCGAGTCGAGCCAACGTTACAAGAGCGTATTGATCGACTTTTAAGACACTATACGAGGTCTCGCTCGCAGGGGAAAAGTCCGTCGATGCAGCGGCGACCGGCAGCGTATTTCAAAAACGTTTACCCAACAGGAAGGCATGATGATCGATTTCGAGCCCAAATACATCACGTTCGATTGCTACGGTACGCTGACGAACTTCCAGATGGCGGAAGCGGCGCGGCATCTCTATGGCGACAAGCTTAGTGCCGAGAAAATGGCCGAGTTTATCGAATATTTTCGGGGTTATCGCCTCGACGAAGTGTTAGGGGCCTGGAAGCCGTTTCGAGAGGTCGTCGTCAATGCCGTGCGGCGGACGTGCGAGCGGACCGGCGTGCCGTTCGACGCGACCGGCGCGCAGGGCATCTACGAAACGGTGCCGACGTGGGGCCCGCATCCGGATGCCGCGGCGGGATTGGCGCGGCTGGCGTCCAAATACAAATTGGTGATTTTATCGAACGCGGCGGACGAGCAGATCGCCAGCAACGTCGCCAAGCTCGGCGCGCCCTTCCATCTGGTTGCCACCGCGGAACAGGCGCAGGCTTACAAGCCCCGTCAGCAGGCGTTCGAATATCTGTTTTCGCAGTTGAACTGCAATCCGGCGGATGTCCTCCACGTATCGTCCAGCTTCCGTTATGACTTAATGACCGCGTATGATATGGGGATAAAAAATAAGGCCTTCGTCAATCGCCGTCATGAGCCGCTGAATGCAGCCTATGAGGTCAACGAAGTGAAGGACATCCCCGATCTCGCCACGCAACTGGGCCTGTAGTCGCATTGGCGTGGGACGCGGTGTGCGAAAAAGGCGTCGCTGATATCGGTGGATCAGGCATACGTCATTGAATGTGGAAACGATGAAAAAAGGGTCGAACGAAGACGGGCGGCAGTATTCGCGGAATGCGATGTCGCTATCGGAAGCGTCGGTGTCGGTGCTCGCGCCGGGCGGGGGTGCCGCAACGGAGCGGATCGACGCCAATCAAATGGGGCCGCGACTGCGGGAGCTTCGCCAAACGCTCGGGCTGTCATTGAAGGTGCTTGCCCAGCGCAGCGACGTGTCGGTCGGCATGATCAGCCAGATCGAACGCGGTCTGGCGAATCCGTCCGTGCGGATTCTCGAACAGTTGCGTGTGGCACTCGATGTACCGCTGACCACGCTCCTCGAAGGCGAGAGCGAGACGGCGGCGGCACCTGAGTCGGTGGTTCCGGATTTCGTTCGGCGCGCCGATCAACGCCCGCAGTTCACCGTGACGGCCGGTGGCTTGTCCAAGGAGCTGCTTTCACCGCATGGGCAGCATGCGCTGCAGTTCATGATTATTACCATCCCGGGTGGGTCTCGCTCCAAGGAAATTCTGCTAGGGGCGGGTGAAAAGGCCGGGATGGTGATGGACGGGTCCATCGTGTTGACCGTTGGCGGTCGTTCGGAAACGCTCGGTCCGGGGGATAGCTTCCAATTCAATAGCGAGCTCGATCACAGTGTAGCCAACACGACGCGGCGCACAGCGCGCATCCTTTGGATCATGCATGTGCGGCCGCCGGTGGTCCACCTTTGAGCGTTCGACAACGGTGTGTGCTGTCTTGTCAGGATTGGCGCCTTTGAACGTTTGGCGGATGCGGAGTATCGAACGTCAGCCTGGTGGTAGCGTTTGAAACGCGCGCAGCTTGGGAAGTGCGCGGAGACATGGAAGGCCGCCGAGGTCTTCATCATATACGTAGTAATCCGAAGTAGTAAAGAGTACTGCGCCTGCGCCGGGATCGAGCGAATAACGACACGCATGCCGAACGCCGTTCCCGGACGGGCAGGTCTATTAGGGTAAAAACATCGCTAATTTCACTATATTTAATTTTGTAGTGATGTAATCGAAGATAGTGAACGGGCTTCGAGCGTGTCGCAATGTGAATGAGCGCGCTTCACTGTCTGTCGTCTTACCCGTCGAACGCGCTGATCGCCGGCGTCCTTCCCATCCTTCGGAGTCATGTCGCATGAGCAAAGATGATGTCAAGCGTGTTGATAGCGGTCGTCGTGAAATGATGCGGAACCTGTTGGGGGCCGCCGTCATGGTAGGAGGGGGAGCGGCTAGCTTCCTTGTGCATGCGGCGCCGGCCGCAAGCACGACACCGCGACGGGGCGGCACGATACGCGCGGCGTTCGATAGCAATTCGACGGGCGATACGCTGGATCCCGCGAAGGGTTCCGCGGGCGGCGACTATATCCGCGCTTTCATGTTCTATAGCGGCTTGACGCAACTCGACGGCACGCTTGCGCCGACGATGAATCTGGCCGAGTCGATCGTCAGCAATGACGCCAAGGTGTGGACGATCACGCTGCGCAAGGACGTTACCTTCCATGACGGCAAATCCCTGGTCCCGGCGGACGTGATCTACTCGCTGTTGCGGCACAAGGATCCGAAGATCGCGTCGAAAGTGATGACGCTGGCCGAGCAATTTGTCGATGCGAAAGCGACTGGCCCGAATCAGCTCGAATTGACGCTGGCGAATGCCAATGCGGATTTGCCTGTGCTGCTCGCCGACGCGCATCTGGTCATCGTTAAAGACGGCACCACCGATTTCTCCAATGGAATCGGCACGGGCCCGTTCAAACTGAAAACCTTCCAGCCGGGCGTGCTTACTGCCGGTATCCGCAACGAGCAATATTTCAAGTCCGGCCTGCCGCATCTGGATCAAGTCGAGCTGGTCGGTATCTCCGACAGTGCCGCGCGGGTCAATGCATTGTTGGCCGGCGACGTGCAACTGGTCAATGCCGTCAATCCGCGTTCGACGAAGCAGGTCAGTGCCGCGCCTGGTTTCGCCATTCAGGAAACGAAATCGGGTATGTATAGTGATCTGATCATGCGGGTCGACGACCCGCTGACCGGCAACCGCGATTTCGTACAAGGCATCAAATATCTGTTCAATCGCGAGCAAACCCGCGATGCGGTATTCGGCGGCTATGCGGTGATCGGCAACGACCAGCCCTTGCCGCCGATGCACCGTTATTACAACGCCGAGGTCAAGCCACTGCCTTTCGACCTCGACAAGGCCAAGTTCCATTTCAACAAAGCCGGCGTCATCGGCAAGAGTACGCCTCCGGTCTTTGCCACGACCGCGGCTAACGGCTCGCAAGACATGGCGGTGTTTCTACAGCAGGCGGCTGCAAGGATCGGCGTGGCGCTCCCGGTGAACCGTGTGCCCGCGGACGGCTATTGGTCTAATTATTGGATGAAGAAGCCGCTCAGCTTCGGCAATATCAACCCGCGGCCCAGTGCCGATGTGCTGTTCTCGCAATTTTTTGCGAGCAAAGCGCCTTGGAACGAGTCGGGCTGGAATAACCCCAAGTTCGACCAACTGCTGTTGGCGGCGCGCGCCGAAACCGACGACGCGAAGCGCAAGCAGATGTACGGCGACATGCAACAGATCGTCAGCACCGAAGGCAGTATCGCCATTCCCGCATTCGTCAGCTTTCTGGACGGCTATGACAAACGGGTAAAGGGGCTGAAATCAATTCCGACCGGGCCGATGATGGGCTTTTATTTCGGTGAATACGTCTGGTGGGATGCGTGACAAGGCCGGCGCTGCCAGTGAGTGAGCTGGGGCACGCGGGAGGCGCGGTGTGGCACAAGATGGGTTGAAACGTTGAGGGTGGAAGATGTCTGTTTTATTGGAAAAGGTCGAGAGCAGCGCTGCATTGCCGGAACAGGCCGATGTTGTCGTGATCGGTGCCGGTATCGTCGGCGTGTTTTCGGCGTACTACCTCGCGCAGCGTGGATTGCGCGTGGCATTGATCGAGAAAGGCTATGTCGGTGCGGAGCAGTCGTCTCGAAATTGGGGCTGGTGCCGACAACAGAATCGCGACGCGCGCGAATTACCTATTTCGACGATGAGTCTCGATCTATGGGAGCGTTTCGCACTGGAAAGTGGCGAGGACACCGGTTTTCGACGTTGCGGCCTGCTGTATCTGAGCAATGACGACGAAGAGCTTGCCCGCTGGGCCAAGTGGCGCGACTTCGCCAGGACGGTGGGCGTCACGACGCATATGCTCGATGCGAAGGAGGCGATGGCCCGGGCGGGCATGACGTCGCAAACATGGAAGGGTGGCGTGTTCTCGCCGTCCGACGGCACCGCCGATCCTGCAAAAGCGGCGCCGGCCGTCGCGAAGGCGCTGATAAAGCTGGGCGGAACCGTGCATCAGCAATGCGCGGCACGTGGGCTGGAACGCAGCGGCGGGGCGGTGTCGGGCGTGGTGACCGAGCTGGGCACGATTCGCACGCGATCCGTCGTGCTCGCCGGGGGCGCGTGGGCCTCGTCGTTTTGCCGCCAATTGGGGGTTCGCTTTCCGCAAGCATCGATTCGCTCGTCCATTCTGTCCGTATCGGCACCGACGGCGGTGCTCCCGGCGGCCTTGCATACGGCCGGCGTCTCGTTGACGCAGCGTAGTAACGGCGCGTACACCTTGGCGATCAGCGGCCGAGGCCGTGTCGATCCGACGGCACAGATGCTACGATTCTCGTCGCAATTCTTGCCGATGTTCGCCAAGCGATGGCGCGCCCTGTCGCCGGGCGGGCTGCAGGGCGTACGCAGTGGTCACGAGACACTGGCACGCTGGCGGCTCGATGCTCCCACGCCGATGGAGACCATGCGCGTATTGAATCCGGCGCCGGACCAGCAAGCGATTGCGCTCACGCATAGCCGCGCGCTTGCCTTGATCCCGGCGTTGGCGAGCACGACTATCACGCATCGGTGGGCCGGCTATATCGACAGCACGCCGGACGGCGTTCCGGCGATCGGCGAGACGCGAGAGGTCCCCGGACTGGTGTTGGCGGCCGGGTTTTCCGGCCATGGTTTTGGGATAGGGCCCGGGGCGGGCCATCTGGTGGCCGATATCGTGACGGCGGCAACATCGGCAATCGATCCCAAGCCGTACGATCCGGCGCGATTCGCCGTATCGTCGTGGGGCAAGGTCGCGGATTTCTAGCGATCGCACCCGGTTTGCGGCGCGCCGGCAAGCCCGGCCGGCGCCGTTCTTTCAGTGCGCGGCCTGGAGGCGGGACGACGCTGCGTATGCCGTTTTCCCATTCGAGCCGGCGGTGCGCGTGAAAGCGGCATCCGCATTGTTGTTCTCGCCGTCGATCTTGAACACCTCGACGGCGACGCGCAGGTGCGACGCCTGATCTTCCAGCGAACTGGCTGCGGCGGCGGCCTGTTCCACCAGCGCCGCGTTTTGCTGCGTGACCTCGTCCATCTGCGAAATGGCTTGATTCACCTGCTCGATGCCGCGCGTCTGTTCCTCGGACGCCGCCGCGATTTCCGCCATCACATCGGTGACGCGCTGAATCGCCTTGCTCATCTTCTCCATCGTTTCGCCGGCCCGGGCGACCAGTGTCGAGCCCGCTTCCACACGGCTGCCGGACGTGTCGATCAGGCTCTTGATCTCCTTGGCCGCACTCGCGGAGCGTTGCGCCAGCGATCGGACTTCCGTTGCGACCACGGCAAAGCCTCTGCCCTGTTCGCCGGCGCGGGCTGCTTCCACCGCCGCATTCAAGGCCAGGATATTGGTCTGGAAAGCGATCGATTCGATCATCCCGATAATGTCAGCGATTTTCCCGGAGCTGTCTTGGATATCGGCCATCGTCTGCACGACTTGTCCGACGATGACGCCGCCGTCGTTTGCGACGGACTTCGCCTCGCCGGCGAGGTTGCTCGCCACGCGTGCGTTGTCGGCATTCTGTTTGACCGTCGCCGTCAACTCTTCCATGCTGGCGGCCGTTTCTCCCAGCGATGCCGCTTGTTCCTCGGTCCGTGACGACAGATCGTTGTTCCCCGCCGCAATTTCCTTGCTGGCGCTGGCGATCGCCTCGCCGCTATGGCGTACACGACCGACCGTCACTGCGAGGCCGTCGCGCATCGTTACGAACGCCTCCATCAGTCGGCCCATCTCGTCTTTGACGCCGATTTGTACCGGCCGCGTCAGATCGCCATTTGCCATCGCTGCAAAATGAAGGAGCGCGGCGTCCAGCGGTGCGTTGATCGCCTTTGCCAGGGACCATGCCGTCGCCGCCGCGGCGGCAAGCGCGAAAGCGATCAGCACCAGCACCAGGACGGTCGAGCGGGCGTACGTCGCTTCGGCATCCTCATAGGCTGTTTTACCGACGGTGAATTGGTGCGCCTTCAGATTGTCGTTTGCGTCGACGACAGCGGTGTAGGCCTTCCCGACGGCG
Source organism: Robbsia sp. KACC 23696 (assembly GCF_039852015.1). Lineage (NCBI taxonomy): Bacteria > Pseudomonadati > Pseudomonadota > Betaproteobacteria > Burkholderiales > Burkholderiaceae > Robbsia > Robbsia sp. KACC 23696. The sequence continues at coordinate 1,344,709 of NZ_CP156627.1, forward strand.
TTGGCGACGCTGTAATATTGGGACGTGTTGCCGTTGCGTACCGCATCCGAGAACGCGCCGAACACATTGCGCAATGCCTCACGCTTTTCCGCGACGACACTGGATAACTGCTTCTCCGCGTCGTCGGCCGGGAGGGCGGTGAACTGCGCCCAGGCTTTGTCCGACGCGGCCCAATAGACCAATCCTTTATCGAGATCGTCGCGTCCGAGCTGCGGCGTGGTGGCCAGCGGCGCGCGCAAGACAACGGCTCGGGCGCGGCCAATCTGGATTTCCATATCGCCGAGGTAGCGCGTCGCATTCAGGTCATTGCGGTAGGTGTCGCGCAGGCTGCCGACGGCCTTGTTCATGCCGAATAAACCCAAGGCGCCGACGACCACGACCAGAATCGCGAGAAAGAAAACGGAGACGCGCAAGCGCCAACGAATTGACATAGTGCCCATGAATGTCGCGTCCTTCCAGCCGTTGATGTGAGGGAAAGTAAATGCCGTAGTGGGACAGCGGCCCTAAAGGTAAACGGCCGAGTAAAACATTTATGAAGGGGACTTATGGAAAATCTTTGTATGGCGCCGCGGTTTAACGCGAACAATGTGTGACTCGAAAGCAGCGAAACAGGAGCCGGCGCAGAAAATACGTCGGTTTCCGAGCGATTTTCCATCTCAAAGTACGTCGGCTGAAACCGTTCCCAGCGCTGCCGTTCAACCTGTTTGCGCGACGCTTTCTCGGACAAAGCCGACAAACCGCGCCGCCGCCGCATTGGTCGCGCCTGAAAAGCCGTTCTCGGCGTCTTCGGTGCGTGCGCCGTGCGGTGCATGGCGCGGGTAGGCGAGATGAAGCGGGGCGGACAGTGCCGCATCCGAATGGAGCGGGCAGTAGACGATATCCTCATGGCGATAGCCCTGCATTGAAGCGGGCACCAAGGTAATTCCCATTCCTGCGGCGATCATATGAATCCCGGTCAGCATGCGCGGCACTTCGCGCGCGATCTGCGGCGCGAAGCCGGCCTTGTCGCAGGCGGCGAGAATATCGGCATACATGCCCGGCGCGCCCGGACGCCTGACAAGAATGAAGGGCTGGTCCGCCAGTTCCGCCAGACGAATCCGTCGTGCTTTGCCGCGTGTTCTCGCCAGCAGAGGATGGCCTTTGGGCAGCACGGCCACCATCGGTTCGTCCAGGACCTGGAACAGCCCGATTTCGGCGGGAATTTCCACGGGCTTGCGCAGGAAGGCCAGATGCAGTTGTTCAGCGCGGAGTTTTTCCATGATCTCGGCGGCATTCAATTCCATCATGTCGACGCCCACGTCGGGGTAGGCCTTGCGAAACGCGCCGATCAGTTGGGTCGTCACCGGGTGAAACGCGGCCGAGCTGGTCAGCCCGATCAAAATCGCGCCGAGCTCGCCTTCCGCGATCCGTCTGGCATGCGCGACGCCTTGGGACAATAAGGTCATGACGGTTTCGGCGCTTTGCGCAAAAGCTTTTCCGGCGTCCGTCAGAATTACCCCGCGCGGCAGGCGCACGAAAAGTTCGAAGCCCAGCTCGTCTTCGAGTAGGCGAATCTGATGCGATAGCGGTGGCTGTTGCATCGCGAGCCGTTCCGCCGCGCGCGTCAGTTGCCCTTCCTCGGCAACCGCCAGGAAATATCTGAGATGGCGCAATTCCATAGTCGATCGGCGTTCCTTACGCAGTGTCCCACTGTGCAGATTAGCGATTTCCAACAGACCATTGCCATATTTTTTGCGTATGGCAGACGCTTCGAAAGAGTATTTTACATCTGAATCCAACGGTCATACGATGCGCCATCCACCTTGCAAAGATGAGGTGGGAGGATGTCGTCACCCGGGACGGGATGACGGAACGACCCCAAAAAGAAGGCGAAATAATCGCCTGACGGAGACTGTAGTGAACCGACACCCCTCATCCGCCGGGGCGGCTTGCCCCCGCCGTGCCCGCCGCATTTTCTCCGCTTCCGCGCTGTCCGCCCGTCACGTGTCCGTGAGCGCCGTCATGGCCGGCGCGCTGTTGAGTGTCAGCACGGGCGTCTATGCGCAATCCGACGACGCCGAACCGCGATCGACGAGTGCGGCAGGCTCTGTCACGCTATACGGGATCATCGACACCAACGTCGAGTTTCTCTCGCATGCCGCCGCGGGCGGTGGCAGTGTCGTACGAGAGCAGTCGGGCGGATTGCATAGTTCGCGATTTGGTTTTCGCGGCAATGAGCCCCTCGGGGGCGGGACGGCGGCGTGGTTTGTGTTGGAGTCCGGCTTTAATTCGAACGACGGCACGCAGGCCACCGCCGGGACGATATTCAATCGGACGGCCGCCGTCGGGCTGCAGAACGACCGCTACGGTTCGCTTTCCTTCGGACTGCAATACACTCCGATGTACGACACGCTCGCGCAATACGATCCGATGGATTACGGGCAGCAATACACGTGGTTCCCGACGACAGGCTCATCGGATGACTTCGCGTTTCGCGCGCGCAATAGCAACTCCGTCAAATACGTAGGGCGCTATCGCGGTTTGACGGCAACGGCCGAATACGCATTCGGCAATAGCGCGGACTCGTTCCAGAGTAGCGCTGCCTATGGCGGTGCACTGAATTACGATGGCGGACCGTTCGGCTTGGCCGTTGCCTACGACTATCGCAATGGTGCAATCAATACGACAGGCACCTGGACCAAATCCCGCAACCTCAGCATTTCGGGACGGTATAACCTCGGCCCCGCCAGGATCACCGCGGGCTATGAGCATTATCTGTATAACCCGACGAAAGGCGCCTCGGCCGCGCAAGCGCTGTTTTTCGGAGGGATTCGCTATCCGGTGTCGCCAGCCGTGCAGCTCACCGCCGCGTACTACTACGAAAGGGACAAGACGCCGGGCATGTCGAACGCCTGGATGGGCGTCCTCAGCACGCAATACGCGCTGTCGAAGCGGACGTCGGTTTACGCCACGGTGGCGTATGCGCAGGCGACGCGTGGTTTCAACAATCAATATACCCCGGTGGGCACGACCGACAGCACGGCGTTCGGGCCAAATCAAACCGGCGTCACGCTCGGTATCTTGCATCGGTTCTGATCGCGAATCGGCATGGGGTTGAAAGGAGAGCAGGAATGCAGTGGAATAAGGCAAGACTAGGGGGCATCGCGCTCGGCGTCGGACTCTTGCTGGGAGGGGCGTCTAGTATGAGCGTGGCGGCAGGCGAGAGTGCCGGGCATGCCTATGCACCCCATTTGCGGCCGGTCAGCCGCATCGCCGAGACGATGATCGCCATTCCGTCGAATGGGGCGGCGGCGGAGCAGGATAAGCCGGACGGCGCGGCGATGCTACCGGTGTATCTTTCCCGGGATTGGACGAAGCCTCAGCCGGATGTCGTCAGGGCGATCATCGTGATTCATGGCAAGCTACGCAATGCCGATCGGTATTTCGAGACGGCACAGACGGCCGAGCGTGAAGCGGCCAAAGGCGGCGCCAATGTCGCCGGGACGATTTTGATCGCGCCGCAGTTCCTGGCGACGATCGATTTCGGCATGCGGGCGCTGCCGGACAACGTGCTACGCTGGGATGCGAACGGTTGGATGGCGGGCGAGGCGGCCGTCGCGCCGCGCCCGATCAGCTCGTATAGTGCGCTCGATGCGATCATTGCACGCCTGGCGGATCGAACGCGATTCCCGGCGTTGCGCGAAGTGGTGATCGTCGGACATTCCGGCGGCGCGCAGGTCGTACAGCGGTATGCAATCGCGGCGCATGATCTGGGCGTGCTGGCGACGGAACATATCGATGTGCGTTACGTCGTGTCGAGCCCCTCGTCCTATGCGTATTTCAATAAGGAAAGGCCGACGGCGAATCATGGTTTCGGGCCATTCGAAGCGTCGGCTTGTCCTGGCTACGATGACTGGAAGTACGGCATGTCGCGTCGGCCTGCCTACCTTGCCGACCGTAGCGTGGCGCAATTGGAAGCGACCTATGCCTCCCGTCATGTGTTCTATCTGGTGGGCGGAAACGATGACGACCCCACACAGGCGGCACTGGACCGGAGTTGTTCCGCGGAGGCGCAGGGTAGCGAGCGTGTCGCCCGCGCGACCGCCTATTTCGCGTATATGCAAGCGCGGCATCCGCAGGGGCTGACGCAGAGTTTGCATATCGTCCCGGGCGTTGGGCATAACGGCGCCCGGATGTTGACGTCGGTCTGCGCGATCGATGCCATGTACGACACGGGGGAATGCCGATGAATCCAACTGACAATGCGGTGCCGGTGCTGCAGGCAAGCGCCGCGGCGGGGGAGACGTCCGTGCGCGCCGCGCCCCCGGCGCTCTCACCGGCCATGGTGCGGCGTGCGATCGTGGTGTCGGTGATCGGTAGCGGGCTTGAGTGGTTCGACTTTTTGATATACGGGTATTTCTCGGATATCATCGCGCAGGTGTTTTTTCCGTCGCGTAGCGGCTATCTGTCGATCATTCTGACGCTTGCGACGTTTGCGATCGGCTTTATCGTGCGGCCGATCGGCGGGGTCCTGCTGGGTGTCTACGCGGATCGTTACGGACGCACGCGGGCCTTGGCGTTGCTGACGATTTCAATGGCCGTCAGTACCTTGCTGATGGCGTTGACGCCGGGTTATGCGCAGATCGGCATTGCGGCACCGCTCTTGGTCGTGTTGGCGCGCTTGCTGCAAGGCCTGTCGGTCGGCGGCCAGTTTGCAACGGCATCGGCGATGCTGGTCGAATACGCGCCGCCCGGCAAAAAGATGTTCTACGGCAGTTTCAATATGACGGCGCAGTCGTTCGCGCTGCTGCTGTCGTCGGGCGCTGGTTATTGCCTGACGACGATGCTGACGCATGCGCAACTGCTTTCCTGGGGCTGGCGCCTGCCTTTTCTGTGCGGCGCGCTGGTCGGCCCGGTCGGCTTTTATATCAAGCATCGTGTCGCCGAGTCGCCGGAATTTCGCGCGATGCAGGGCCGGCGTAATGCGACAGTCGACGCCGACAGTAGCGGACGCGTGCGGCCCACGCGGGCGGCGCGCACGCCGATGCGGACGTTTTTTCGGGAGCATGGCCGCGGCGCGCTGTGCGCGATCGGTGTCATCGGCGTGGGTGCGGCGACGAATTATGTCTGGCATTCCTACATCGCGATCTATGTCGAACGCCAATTGCATCTGCCATTGCAGGTGGCATTGCGCGGTGCTTTCTTCTGCGGCGTCCTGAATCTTTTCCTCTTCCCCTTGTCCGGCAAGCTCGCGGACCGTTTCGGCGCCTACCGTCTGTTTTACCCGGTGATTTTGGTGTGGATGATCTGTGCCTATCCCTTGTTCGCCTATGTCGTGGCCGCGCCATCCCCGGAACGACTGTTCTTCGCTCAGATCGTCTCGACGGTATTCCTCGCCGCGATGTCGGGCGCCCACCCCGGGATGTTGGCGACGCTGTTCCCCGTATCCAGCCGTTCGTCGGGTGTCGCGGTCGCCTATAACGCCGCGGTCACGTTGTTCGGCGGCATGGCGCCGCTGACCGTTACTTGGCTGACGCGGCTGACCGGCAGCAGCCTGACCCCTGCGTATTATCTGATCGCCTGCGGTTTTATCTCGCTGGCTTTGGTCTATGGCACGCGACGTTCTTCGACCGAACCCCTGGCTCCCTGAGCGCGCTGCGCCCGTTTTCTTCAAAGGATGCTTTTTAACGATGACCTCCAAGATCGAGCGATCTGGCATGGCCGACGAGCGCGCCACCAACGAACGGCCTGTCACGGCTGTCGCGCCGACATTTCTATCACTCGACACTGTATCGGGACCGGCCCAGGTACCGCTTTACGCCAGCCGACCTTGGGACGAGGGCGCGCCGACGCTGCGCCGGGCCGTAGTGATGTTGCACGGCCGCCTGCGCAATGCCGACGCGTATTTCGAGATGGCAGAAAAGGCCCTTGCGGTTTTCACTGCACAGCAGACGGACAGGGAGGGGATGCAGGATGCGGTATTGCTGCTGGCACCGCAGTTTCTCGCCGATGCCGATGTGCAGACGCATGGATTGGATGCGCGTACGCTGCATTGGGAATGGACCGGATGGATGGGGGGCGACGAGGCCCGCGGGCCGATTGCGCTGAGCGCCTTCGCCGTCCTGGACGCGATCATCGAGAAACTCGCGGATCGGACGTTGTTTCCGGCGTTGACCGATGTCGTCGTGGCGGGCCATTCCGGCGGCGCGCAGGTCGTGCACCGCTATGCCGTACTGGGGCGCGGCGAAGCGGCGCTTGCCGCGCACGGTATCGCGACACGTTACGTCGTGGCGAACCCCTCGTCCTACGCGTATTTCGATAGCTTGCGTCCGGATGAGGCGGGCGGATTCGCGCCATTCGATCGCGCGCGCTGTCCCGATTTCAATGCGTGGAAGTACGGGCTGGAAGCACTGCCGGCTTACGCGAAGACGGACGGCGTGCTGCCCAACGCGGCGGTATTGGAAGCGGCGTATGCGCGCCGTGACGTCGTGTTATTGCTCGGGCAGGAGGACAACGACCCCGCGCATCCCGCGCTGGATCGCTCCGCGGCGGCGCAGGCGCAAGGGCCGCACCGCTTGGCGCGCGGGCGGGCTTTCACCCGCTATATGCAACTGCGGCATGCCGATTCGGCGACCCAGGCGACGTTCGAGATCCCGAACGCGGCACACGACGCCGACGCTGTGTTTTGTTCGCCACAAGGACTCGCGGCGCTTTTCGGTACGCGTAATCCCCACCGGTAAAACGATAAATCGACTGACGGTCTGCTTACGTTCCTTGCTTACAGTTGAATTATCAGTGTTTTCCCCGGGCCGCCTGCATGCGCGCCACCGGCGGCGGAGAACGTCCCGTCGGCTTCAGTGAAATCAATGCCTTAACAATATTCGATCGTTAGCCTGGCCCCCGAAAAATACTTGTTCATCGAGGGTTGCGTCGTCTAGAATCTGCCGGACGAAGTAACCGTTGGTAACATAAGGTGGCTGAGTAGGTGAACATCCTCTACACGAATTTTCATACGAAAAACGGTGGAGGACATACCTCCTACATCATTGCCCTGGCAAAATCCCTGGCCACGCATCACCGCGTCGTCATTGCGACGCCGGGCGGCAGCGAGCTGCACGACCGGGCGCCGGGCGAGGCGGGTGTCACCGTCGTGCCGGTCGACTTCAAACCGCGCTTACGCTATCTGGCTTCGTCCTTATGGCAACTGCGTCGAATGATCTGCACGGGCCAATTCGATGTCGTCCATGTTAATGGGTCCGCCGATCATCGCCAGGTGATGCTCGCTACAGCCTTCATGCTGCGGCGTCCTGCCATCGTCTTCACCAAGCATAACGATCATCGGGTCAACAGCGTCGGCAACTGGCTCCGAGCGATTTTCGGCACCCATCACAGCATCGCCGTCAGTGACTATGTCGCTTCCTTCATGAAGGGATCGGCCTACCGCGCGCTCACCGTGGTCAAGCACGGCGTCTCGTCGCAAAGCGGCCATCACCCGGATCTGGGCGAACAGTGGCGCCCGCTGCGCGAGGCGCGCTTCGCCGTCTCGGAGGCCGTGGATCTGCCGCATATCGTATTGGGCAGCACGGCGGGCACGGGGCTGCATAAGGGCTGGATGACGCTGGCGCTGGCACTCGCCTCGCTGCCCGCGCATCAGCGCGCGCACTTCTCGGTATTGCTGGCGGGCGAGTTGCCGAGCGACGCGACATTGGCCGAGTTGGCCGCGATGAACGTGCGCGAACAGTTCCATTTCACCGGCCATATCACCGATAAGAACGTCGTCCTGGGCTGTAGCGATGTGGCCTTCGTGCTGTCTCACAAAGAAACGCTGTCTTATGCTTGCCGTGAGTCGATGAGTGCCGGCCTGCCCGTCTTGATTTCCTCGAGCGGCGGTTTGCCGGAAAACATCGATGACGGGGTCGAAGGGTGGATCGTGCCATCGGGCGATGCGGTCACGGTAGCCGACACGCTGCGCCAGATGCTCGCCGATCCGGCCCGGCTGCGTCGAATGGGCGAAGCGGCGCGCACGCGGAGCATCGAACAGTTCGCGATGCAGGATTTTGTCGAACGCACGCAGTCCGTCTATGCGGTGGCGATGGCGGCGGTGCGGTGGCGTTGGCAATGGCGGATGCGCGCGATCCGCGTACGCACTAAATCGTCCTGGCCGGCGTGATGGCGCAACCTCTTTCGGCAGCGTGAACGTGCGTTCCATCCCGATATTGATGTATCACCATATCGACACGGTGCCCGCGCGTGACGATCCGCTATGGACCTTGCGGGTGGCGCCGTCGGCGTTCGCCGCGCAGATGCGGTGGATGGCCGGGCTCGGCTATCGCGGGCTATCGATGCGCGATCTGTTGCCCTATCTTCGGGGTGAAAAAGCCGGCAAGGTGTTCGGTATCACGTTCGACGATGGGTATTGCAATGTATTGGAGCACGCGGCACCGGTGCTGGCGCAGTGGGGCTTCACATCCACGTGCTATTTCGTGGCGGCAAAGCTCGGACAGTCCAACGATTGGGACGCGCACCTCAACATTGCACCAACGCGCCTGATGGACGCGGATCAAGTGCGGCGATGGGCGTCTCTCGGGCAGGAGGTCGGCTCGCACACGTTGGACCACTGCCACTTGCCGCAGCTCGCTCCGGCCTTGGCGGGAGAACAGATCGTCGCATCCCGAACCGCGCTCGAGACGGTCGTACAATCGCCGGTCGTGTCGTTTTGCTATCCGTATGGTGACTGGCATCCAGCACTCGCCGCGACGGTGCGGGACGCCGGCTATAGCAACGCGACGCTAACCGAGCGGGGCTTGGCGACGGCGCGCGACGACCCCTTTGCCTTGCCGCGGGTGACCGTCAGTGCTTTCACGACATTACCGAAATTCCTGTTCAAATGCCTGACACGCGCGGAAGACCGACGGCGGCGATAGAGGGCGTTTGTCATTTAATCGTAATGACTGCGTCATCGGGGTGAGGGCGCGCGCACCGCAGACTGTGGACTCTTCTTCCTCAAACGAGTCCCGCAATGAACCTCCGCAAAATCGCCATCGCCGCCTTGACCGTCTTCTCCGTCGGTATCGGCGCCGTACCGCTCGCCCAGGCGCAGGATGCAACGCCGCCGCAAGGCGAGATCAAGAACGTCGTGCTGATTCACGGCCTCTATGCCGACGCTTCGAGTTGGGCCAAAGTGATCCCTTTATTGCAGGCCAAGGGCTTGCATGTCACCGCCGTGCAAAATCCGACGACCTCGCTTGACGCCGACGTCGACGCGGTGAAGCATGCGCTCGCGCTGCAGGACGGACCGACGATTCTCGTCGCGCATTCCTACGGTGGCATGGTCATGAGCCAGGCCGGCGACAATCCCAAGGTGAAAGGACTGGTGTACATCGCCGCGCGTGCCCCTGATGCGGGCGAAGACTACCCGGCTTTGACCAAGAAATTCCCGGCCGCGCCGGCGTCGGCGGGCTTGCAATGGAGCGCCGACGGTTACGGTTTGCTGTCGGAAAATGCCTTCTTGCATGACTTCGGCGGCGATTTGCCGAAGCAGGAAGCGGAAGTGTATTTCGCGGTACAGCAGCCGATGGGTAAGGCCATCACGATGGCAAAAACCACCGTTGCCGCGTGGCACGACAAGCCGACCTGGTACGCGGTGTCGACGGAAGATCGGACGATCAACCCGGATCTCGAACGCTTCATGGCAAATCGTATGGGCGCGAAAACGATCGAGATCAAGTCGAGCCACCTTTCGCTGATCTCCCATCCGAAGACTGTCGCGCATTTGATCGAGGAAGCGGCCCACGTTCCCGGCCTGTCCGATTGACAAGACCGTCGGGCTGCGCTGACCGCACGGTCGGGTTATGGCATTCCGCTTCAGTGCAGCGTGCGGGGCGTCGGCACGCGAAGCCTGGTGTTTTCGAGATTGCCTTGCGGCCTCTGCCGAGCGTCAGGAACGGTCGCGAAACTGAGACGTTTTCGAGACGGCACATGTAACAAACAAGCGGTTTTCCTGTAATCAAATATTGCAGCGCATTTCATCATCAGCCCGTTGTCTTGGCGCCGGTTATACGGCGCTGGCGACGGGCTTTGTCATTGATAGCGAAGCGCTTTATCGAGGCGACATACGTTGCAAGATACGAATGTCAGCAATAGGCATTATCGCGTCGTGAAAGCGCTTGCGGATCTTTCAGACGCGTCATAGCACGGCGCTTGCCCGTTTCGTTATTGATAGCAATTTCCCCAGAATCATCGCGAAAAATCACGGGACAATTGATCTATTGAAACGACCGAATGAATTTTTCCCGCAGGCTGTCAACCTTTTCTAATAAACCGCACGTATTCTCGAACGTACGAGGAAACAAACGATTGTTTACCTGTGCCCGCAGACCGCTCGCTGGAGAAGGGGTCCCGAGATAGGTTCAAGGTCCATAGGTGCTCTTTCGTAGTGCAATATTATCGATTTTGGATGTATTTATTTTAGTGCGGTCCGGCATTCCCGGATTGAGTTAAACGTGCAGCTGCAGAATTTCACTTAAAATAAAAAGAGAAAGAATAATTTCTTAAAAACGTTTCATTTCCTCGGGGCTGAATATTTTAATGGAATAAAAATCAGTCGATAAAAATTATTGAATTTAGACTTTTGATTTTGGAGTGATGAAAAATTAATTGTGAAAAATAAAACAGTCTTCATTGTTTCATTTTTCCGAAGGAACTAGGGGTGCGCTTTTTTTGGCAGAAATTAAGCATTATAAAAAGAAATCGATTTCTGTTAATTTGACGATCGACGTATAAAAAGATGACATTCCGAGTAATTTAAAAATTATAGATGTTAGGCATTAAGCGCATTTTTATTTTTGAAATTTTTTCGCTAGTGCAAAATCGAGCGTTTGGTGCGGGTTGCTGGCGCTCCCAAAGGCAGCGTATCAAGCCGCCGGAACGCCGCCGTCTGAGCGGCGCCTTCCGCGCCAACCCCCGACGGGCAAGGATGCGGATGGATTCCCCGCAATTATCGCCACCGTGATGCGAGCTCAGTCCATCGCAGCGGCAACAATGTCGGAAAATTGTCCGTAACGCAGACTGTATTCGTTTAAATTTTACCGATCGATTGAAAAAAATACAGATAGTTTCACCCTGGCCCCACGGCGCGCACCGGAGTCGAATTGATTTGATTTTCACAACCGCCAAAAAGACGCTAGAATGGTCCTCGTCGATTTGACCTAGTCGACGGACGCGCTTGCGCGATTCATGATAAAAATAGATGTTTGCTTGTTGCTGAAAAGTGATGGGCTCTTTCTCTCGAGAAAGAGCGGACTTAAAAATGGCACCCTGATCACTCAGACACCTCGTCCGAGAGGGATGGGGCGCATGCTTGCCGAGGTCCGGCGGATTTTGCGATTGCATACCATCGGTATTGGCGCAAATGGGGATTTGCGTCGATGCGGCGAGTTCTACAGTTACAGGTGCGCGGCCGAATGGCGCGCATGGAAAAGCGATGAAAGACATGTCTGCAGCACAATGGCGCCCGTTTCTCTCGTCCTTCGTAAAGGAGTTGACGCAGAATCTGACGCCAACGCTGCTGGCGCAGGTCATGCGGCACAGCGGCGCGCGATTTGCCCATGATCGCCGGTTGGCGCCTGCCGCCACCGTCGCCGACATGGAGTTGGCGATGAATCTGGTCTGGCGGGAGATCGGCTGGGGCGAGGTCATTATTAAAGAGGCGCCGGACTGGCTGGAGCTGTCACATCGAAACGCGCCGCTCGAAGCGACGTTCGGTGTCGATAACCAAGCATGGTCCGTCGCGTTCCTGGAGGGTGCCTACGAAGCCTGGATGCATCAGCTAGGCGCCGATCCGCGCCTGCGGATGACCACCGCAAACGCTTTGGATGTTTCCGGTAGTATGGTTTTCAGATTTGGGCAGTAAGAAATAAAAGACGGGCGGCCGTGCTACGGCACAGGCTGCGTTTTTCGGGGAAGCGCAACGACGACACGGGGAAATAAGATGAGCGGTGCATCGGATATTTCGAGGCTTTTTGAGATGGTGGGCGCGAGCCCTGCGCAATATCAAGAAGTTGAAGGCAGGGAGCAATCGCTGGGCGCGCGCGGGCGGTGGGCCATGCCGACCGACGCCTTGGTCGACGATCATTTCGTCTGGCCGGAGGATGACGCGCAAGAAGCTGCATTCAGCGCAAGGGATGGCGAAGCATCTGCCGTCGCCGCGCCCGCCGTTGCCGATGCCGCGTCGCGGTCCAGCATGGAGATTCGATCGATTGCGCCGAAGGCGGCAGCTGTCTCGCAGTCGCCCGTGGTGCCTTCGTTCACCGAGCCGGTCGTCGATATGCCGGCACCGCCGCCGCTCAGCAGCGTGTTTGCGCGTCTGCTGAAGCAGGATGCGCCGCACGGGGATGCCCTGTAACGCGTCATGCTTCGCGTAGCGTCTTCTGTTTTTCCGTTCTTTCCGACGTCGGGGGGTGTCGGAGGCCGGTGGCTGCAGCGCGTTACGCGCCTGGCAATACAGGCGTGAGGTGCAGCAGGCGACTTTTGAACAGGCACAGCCTACCTTCAAACGCACATCAAGCGACGATGTCAGCGCCCTGACGCAGGGCGCCGGTTCGTCGTGGCGATGCGGCGTGCTCGGTGTTGTTCGTGTTGCCGTTCGTGGTGCTGGTGCCGCTGATCGTTTTTGGGAAGGGCCCGGTAGGGGATATTTTTTATGGCACAGGTCGGACAGAAGCAGATGCAACCGGATCAAAAAAGACAATCAATCGGTGCAGGCCAGAGCGACGACGCCGGCGATTGGGACGATCGCTTCCTCGAAGCCGGGTCGTCGATTCTGGCGCCGCGCTGGGGGCGCCGCCTCGTCGCGCTGGCAGCCGTGCTGCTGTTTATTTTCGCGCTGACCGTCAATCTCGCTTTGGCGACGCAGTGGGTGTTCGGCATCCTCTGTATGGGCGTGGCCTTTATCCTCAGCCGCATTCGTGGCCGTATTCTTACCGTCTCCCTGGTGTCGTTGTCGGTCTTCGTGTCGTTACGCTATTTGTTTTGGCGCGTCACACAGACGCTGCAGTTCACCAGCGTGCTCGATATGGTGTTTGGTGGTTTGCTGTTGCTGGCCGAAGGGTATGCGGTACTGATGTTGTTGTGCAGCTATTTCCAAACGCTGTGGCCGCTGCACCGTCGCCCGGTGCCGTTGCCGGCCGACACCTCGACTTGGCCGACCGTCGATGTCCTTATTCCCACATTCAACGAGCCGCTCGATGTCGTGCGCCAGGCCGTGCTCGCGGCAACGTTGCTCGACTGGCCGGCAGACAAGCTGCGGATCTATCTGCTCGACGACGGCCGTCGCGATGCGTTCCGGGTCTTCTGTGAAGAGGCGGGCGTCGATTATCTGACCCGGCCCGACAACAAGCATGCGAAAGCAGGCAATCTGAACGCGGCCTTGGCGCGGACCAATGGCGAATTCGTCGCGGTGTTCGACTGCGACCACGTCACGACGCGTTCGTTCCTGCAAGTGTGCATGGGCTGGTTCCTGCGCGATCCGAAGATGGCGATGGTGCAGACCCCGCACGTGTTCTATTCGCCCGATCCGTTCGAGCGCAATCTCGAAACCTTCCGCAAGGTGCCGAACGAAGGCGACTTGTTCTATGGCGTTTTGCAGAACGGCAACGACTTGTGGAATGCGACCTTTTTCTGCGGCTCCTGCGCGGTGCTGCGGCGCTCGGCGCTGGAAGACGTGGGCGGCGTGGCGACGGAAAGCGTGACGGAAGATGCGCTGACGGCGATGAAGATGAGCATGCGGGGCTATAGCACCGCCTATCTTGCGATTCCGCAGGCAGCCGGTCTGGCCACCGAGAACCTGGGGCGTCACGTGGGTCAGCGCATACGCTGGGCACGCGGCATGGCGGAAATTTTCCGTCGTTTCAATCCTTTGTTGATCGGCGGCCTGAGTTTGCCGCAGCGCTTCTGCTATCTGAGCGCGATGATGCACTTTTTCTTCGGCCTGCCGCGGATCGTGTTTCTCATCACGCCGATGGCCTATCTGTTCTTCGGCGCGCACGTGTTCCATGCGTCGGCGCTGATGGTGCTGGCTTACGCGATACCGCATCTGGTGATCTCGAGTATCGGCGCGGCGCGGATTCACGGCCGCTTCCGACATTCGTTCTGGAGCGAGGTCTATGAAACGGTGCTGGCCTGGTACGTGATCGTGCCCGCGCTGCAAGCCGTGCTGTTCCCGGGCCGGAAAGGTTTCAACGTGACGTCGAAGGGCGGCGTGATTCGGCGCTCCTTCCTCGATTGGACCATGGCGCGGCCGTATATCGGACTGTTGTTGATCAACCTTGCCGGATTCATCGTCGGTGCCATCGGTTTGGTCCGTAGCCCGGGCTGGCCGGAGGCGATGAGTATCTTGTTCAACCTGGGCTGGGTCATCTACAACGTCATGAATCTGAGCGCGGCGGCAGGGGTGGCGAGTGAGTCCCGGCAGCTGCGTAATGCGCCACGCGTGCAGATCGCGCTTCCGGCAACGGTGCGCCTGGCCGATGGACAGCGCGTCGAATGTCATACCAGCGATTATTCGCACGGCGGCCTTGGCTTGGTGCTGCCGGACGACGGCCCGGTTCTGGAGGTGGGAGATCGCATCATGGTCTCGGTGTTCCGCGATGACTACGAGGCGAAATTCCCGGCGGAAGTGCAGGTGTGCCGCGGTCAAACGCTAGGCGTCAGTTTCCCGACGCTGACGATCGATCAGGAGCGCGATCTGATGCGCGTCACGTTCTCGCGCGCCGACAGCTGGATTTCGTCATGGGGACAATATCGCCCCGACCGTCCGCTGCGCAGCCTGATCGAGGTGTTGGGCGTCAGCGTGCACGGCTTCGCGGAGCTGTTCCGGCATCTCGTCCGACTTGGACGTGAGCCGCATAGTCCCACCACGGTGGTGTCGGATAGCAAGTTGGGAACGAAGCAATCGTGAGAGCCGCTTATCTGTCGTCCTTGCGCGCTTTGACAAGCCGCCCCGCGGGCGCGTTGCTCTGTTCCGTGGCCTTGCTCGGGGCAAGCACCGCATTCGCCGCACCGCCGTCTGTGTCGGCCTCGACGGCGATTGCCGCAAAAACCCCGGCGCAGGCGGGCCCGAGTGCCGGCGTCTCGGCCGATACCTATTCCTACCGCATTCCGCTGCTACGCCAGGATGCGGGGCAGATCATGACCTTGGTGGGCGAGGAAGCGTATTCCGGCATGGACTTCGGATTACGCCGCGACGAACGCGTGCTGGGTGCCCGGCTCGCATTGGACATCAACTACTCGCCCACGTTGCTGCCCGAACTGTCGCATCTCAATATCCTGCTCAATAGCGTCGTGGCGGCGACGATCCGTCTGCCACAACCGCAGGCGCAAGGCGTCACGCATGTGACGGTCGACTTGCCTGTCTCGCTGCTGTCCGAATTCAATCATCTGGACCTCGAGCTGATCGCGCATAGCAAGGCCAGCGACCAAGGGAATAATCCGCATAGTGACGACCTGTGGCTGAAGGCGGGCGCCAGTAGCCGATTGGAGATGACGGTGATGCCGATCGCCGGCGTCAGCGATCTGTCGCAGTTGCCGGAGCCTTTCGTCGATAACCGCGATGTACGTCGTGTCGATCTGCCGGTCGTGCTGCCGCAGGCGCCGGACGCCGACCGGTTAGCGTCGGCCGGCGTCGTGACGTCCTGGTTAGGTGCGCAGGCCGGCTATCGCGGTGCGCATTTCAGTGCCGCGCTCGGCACGATTCCGGCGCACGGCCATGCAGTCGTCGTGGCGTTGCCAGGCGAAGTGCCAGGCCTGACGATGCCGAATATTGCCGGGCCGACGCTGGCGATCGTCGCCAATCCGAACGACGCCGCGGGCCGACTGTTGCTCGTGACCGGGCGTAACGCAGCCGAAATGCGTCTGGCCGCGACGGCACTGGTGATGGCTTCTCAGACCTTGTCCGGACCGTTGGTGCAGATCGACCAACCGATTCCCGTTGCCCCACGCAAGCCGTACGACGCCCCGAACTGGCTGCCGTCCGATCGTCCGGTGCAATTGGGCGAGCTGCTTCCGTCGCGGCAATTGACCGTGGCAGGCGCGAAGCCCGGCACGATCAATATCGGATTGCGCCTGCCGCCGGGATTGTTCGGTTTCGACAATAACGGCGCGACGTTGAATCTGCATTACCGCTACACGGCGCGTCCGGAATCGACGCAATCGCAGTTGCGCGTGTTGATCGGCAATACGCCGATCGGGACGGTGCAACTGCCTGGCGATACCTCGGAGGGGCAGACGTCGATCCGCATCCCCAGCTATTTGATGCCGCCGTTGACGACGCTGCAGTTCGATTACCGCTACGAGTACGTCCATCCGAAGCACAACTGGGAAGACGAGGCGGGCGGTCCGTTGCTGAGCGCCATCGATCCGACATCGACGATCGATATCTCGGCGCTGCCGCGTTACGCGGCAATGCCGGATCTACGCGCGTTCGGTGATGCCGGCTTTCCGTTCACGCGCATGGCGGACCTGTCGACGACGGCGGTGATCCTGCCGGAACGGTCGACAAGCGACGATTATTCGGCCTACCTGACGCTGATGGGTAGTATGGGTCAGGCCTCGGGCTATCCGGCGCTCGGCCTGACCGTCGCCGCGCCGTCGCAGGTCGATTCGGTACGGAACAAGGACCTGCTGGTGCTGGCCTCCGGCGACAAGCAACCGCTGCTGGAGACCTGGCGTAAAGACATGCCGGCGGGCTTCTTCGGTCCCGCATCGGGCACGCAGGCGTCGGTTTCGCGGTGGTGGGATCGCCTGACCGGTGACGATGAAGATGCCTTGAGCGTGAGCGATACGGCCGCGCTCTATAGCGGCGGCGATCACGACGGTATCGTGGCCGGTCTCGAATCGCCGTTGTCGAGCGGGCATAGCGTGGTGGTGGTATCGAGCAAGACGCCTGCCGGCCTCGACGCGGTCGTCGGGGTATTGCAAGCGCATCGCTACCTTGCCAACAAGAGCCCGAACGACACCGCGGGCGGCAGCCTCGTGATCGCCCACGACGGCGTGCTGACAACGCTGAACAAGGGCCAGACGTATTTCGTCGGATCGTTGCCGATCACGCTCGCGCTCGAATGGTTCTTCGCGAGTCATATCTTGCTGCTGCTCGTGGCCACCCTTATCAGTATCGTGCTTATTGGATGGCTCGGCGGCGTTTTCCTGCACCGCCGTGCGTTGAATCGACTGGCCCTGGACGTTTCCCAGGCACCGCAACAAGAAGAAGGACGACGAGGTTCTCATGTTTAAAAGACGGCCTGACATCTCCCGGGCACGCCTTGCGCCTTGCCTGAACGTAAACCCGATCCGCTCGGCGCTGCTGCTAGCGTGTGTGCTCGGTGCCGCGTCGACGGTGCAGGCTGCGCCGGCGCACAAGCATGCGCATGAAGTCACGAAACACGCCAGCGCCAAGCCCGCCGCCGCAAATCACGTGGAACCGAAAGCCGCGCCGAGCGCACCGACGGTGGCTGCGGCCGCACCGGTCAGCAACGCGTCGACGGGGCCGACGACCACGACGACCTATTCGTTACAGCAATTGGGCGCGCAATATGCGCTGAATCTGCGCGGCGTGGACGGCAGCAATACCGTGCCCGTCGGTATCCGCGACGATCAGGTGGTCAGCGGCGCGCGTCTGAACCTGCGCTACGCCTATTCGCCAGCCTTGCTGCCGGACCTGTCGCATATCAACGTCCTGATCAACGACCAGGTCGCGGCGTCCATTCCGGTGCCGAAAGACACGGCGGGCATGAGCCTGGAGAAGACGATCACGCTGCCGCCGTATCTGTTCACATCGAACAGCAAACTGCGTCTGCAGTTGATCGGCCATTACACGATGCAGTGCGAGGATCCGCTGCATTCGAGTTTATGGGCGAATCTGAGCAACCTCAGCACGCTGAGCATCGACACGCAACCGCTGACGCAGGCCAACGATCTGGCCCGCCTGCCGGAGCCGTTCTTCGATGCGCACGATATCCATCGACTGAATCTGCCTTTCGTTTTCGCGAGTAATCCCGATGGCGCCGCGCTGGAGGCCGCCGGATCGGTTTCGTCCTGGCTTGGCGCGCTGGCGACGTATCGCGGTGCCGACTTCCCGGTCGCGATCTCGACGGTGCCGGCGAAAGGCAATGCGATCGTGATCGTCGAGGGCAGCGCGCAAGCGACGCTGGCGCCCTCGCCATTGCAAGGTCCGACGCTGGCGATCGTCGCGAACCCGAACGATCCGAATGGCAAGCTGCTGCTGGTCATGGGGCGTGACGGCAAGGAATTGAAGCAGGCCGCCGATGCCTTGGTCACTGGCAGCCAGACGCTGGCCGGCGCGAGCGCCTTGATCACGAAGGTCGCCGACCTGGCACCGCGCAAGCCGGACGACGCACCGCGCTGGTTGCGCACCGATCGGCCGGTTTCCTTCGGCGAACTGGTCGAGGCGCAGCAGATGACCGTCTCCGGCTATAGCCCGGACGTGATCCGTATCGATACGCATGTGCCGCCCGATTTGTTCGGTTGGCATGCGGACAAAGTGCCGATCGATCTGCATTATCGCTATACGCCGCAGCCTTACATGGTCAACTCGTCGCTGCTGTTCAGTGTCAGTGACCAATTCGTGAAGTCGGTTCCGCTGTTGCCGCTTGAACAGATCGAGGGCGGGGACAAGCTGAAGGCCGATGTCTTGCCCGATAGCAGCCTGCCGCGCGAGGCGCGGCTGGACGTGCCGCTGGAAACGTTGCTGCAGCCGAACTCCCAGTTGCAGTTCCGCTACATGTACGACTACATCAAGCAGGGCGAGTGCCGCGACATCATCATCGACAACGTGCGGGGGGCCATCGATCCGGCATCGACGATCGATCTGACCGGCTATCCGCACTACATGGCGATGCCGAATCTGGCCGCGTTCGCGCAGGCGGGCTTCCCCTTCACGCGGATGGCCGACCTGTCCGATACCGATGTGGTGCTGGGTGCCAATGCCGGCACGCAGGAGTACAGCACCTACCTCACCGTCATGGGCCGGATGGGCAATTCGACCGGTTACCCGACGCGTGGCGTGTCCGTGGTCCGTGGCCAAACGCCGGCGTCGCTGCCGGCAGGCAAGGACCTGCTGGTCATCGCCTCGGGGGCCGATCAGGCCTGGCTGAAGGACTGGGCGCAGTATATGCCGGCGACCTACGACAGCAATGCGCAATTCTCGGTGTCCGATGTGCCGGGTCGCGTGCTGGGCTGGTTCCATTCCAATCCGCGTCTCGATAACACGCCGAGCAAGCTGTCGGTTGCCTATACGGGGCAGGGTGTGAGCGCCGTACTCGCGGGCTTCGAGTCGCCGAAGGAAGCCGGTCGCAGCGTCGTCATGATGGTCAGTAACCAGCCCGAAGGCTTGAAGGACGCAGTAGCGGCCTTGCTGGAGACGCCGACGCTGGACAAGCAGCCGATTCAGGGCAGCCTGGTGTCGATCCGCGGCACGGAAGTGGATTCACTGGTCGGCGCGCATACCTACTACATCGGCCATCTCGGCCTGTGGCGCAGCATCGATTGGTGGCTGGCTTCGTTTGGCGTGTCGCTTGCCTCGCTGTTGAAGGCACTTGGCATCGTCGTTCTGTTACTGATCGCGTTCCTGCTGTTCTCGGCGCTGCGTCGCCGGCAGGCGCGCCGCGATGCCGAATCGCGTGCTCGCCTGCGGGCCGAGCAGCGGCAGCAACCATAATAATTAGAGAAAGCGCATGCAAGTCAGCCGACGTCAGGCCTGGATAATGGGATTATTGGTCGGATCGGTCAGCCATCCGGTGTGGGCGCAGGAGGCGACCTCCGCGATATTGCTGGAGCAGGGTCGCTATTGGCAGGCCCACGACAAGCCCGATCTGGCTGCACAGTCGTGGTCGAAACTGCTGGTCGCCGAACCGAATCAGCCCGAAGGCCTGTATGGTCTGGGCGTGATCGCGGTCGGTAAAAAGCAATTTCCGGTTGCCCAGGGCTATTTGAGCAAGCTGCGGGCGGTCGCGCCGAACAGCCGCTTCGTGCCGCTGCTGGAGCAGGATCTGCGTCTTGCGGTCGATCCCGGCAAGTCCCTCCTTGCAAAGGCGCGGCAACAGGCACAGGACGCCGTCAACCAGAACGATCTGAAGGCGCTGGCTGCCGCCATCGGCGTGTACGACCAGGCCCTCGGCGGGAAAACGCCGCAGGGCGTGATCGCGCGCGAGTATTACACCTACCTCGGTTATACGAACGGCGGCACGGATAAAGCGATTCAAGGGCTTGAGCGCTTGAACGGCGAGATGCCGAACGATCCGTATGTGCTGTTGCCGATGGCCCAGCACATGGTGCGTGACGAGAAGGATCGGGCGGCCGGTGTGGCCTTGCTGGAAAAGTTGTCGAGCCGCCAGGACATCGGCGGGGCGGCAACCGAAGCGTGGCGCTCGGTGTTGACGTGGGTGCCGCCAACACCGCAGAACCGGGCGTGGTTCGAGGACTATCTGAAGCTGCATCCCGATGACGAGGAGATTCGTCATCAGATGCTCTCGCCGCGGGCGAGTACCGGCAACGGACCGCCGGTGCCGGTGATGGATCCGCGCCTGACCCGTGGCTTCGCCGCGTTCAAGGCAGGCGATATCACCGTGGCCGAGCAGTCTTTCTCCGATGTCCTGCGTGATAAACCCAATAATGCCGACGCGCTCGGCGGCTTGGGGCTGGTGCGCATGCAGCAGGGCGATCTGGCGCAGGCGCAGGACCTGCTGTCGCGTGCGGCGGCACGTCCGGGCGCGGGCGCGAACTGGGCGAAGCCGTTGAACTCGGCCCGTTACTGGCTGTTGGTGAACCAGGCGGAAGGGGCGCAGAACCTCGGCGACTATGCGACGGCACGGCGCGAACTGGACGAGGCGTTGAAACTCGATCCGAACGAGCCGGGTGGACGCAATGCATCGGGCCGCCTGTATGCGGCGCAAGGCAATCTGAAGCAGGCGGAGACGGTGTTCCGTGGGGTGCTGGCGACGGATCCAAATAATCGCGAAGCCGTCAGCGGCTTGATCGATATCCTGGCGCAGACCGGACGCGCGGACGAGGCGCAGAAGTGGGTGGACAGCATGACGCCCGCCCAGCAAGCGGGTATCGGCGGCCTCGATCGGCTGCGTGCCGCGGTGGCCACGGCGCGTGCGGATGCCGCGCAACAGCGTGGCGACATGGCGGGTGCGCAGAAGATTCTGGAAGACGCGCAGCGGGCCGATCCCAACAATCCCTGGCTGCGCCTCGGACTCGCCCGCTTCAAGTTGCAGCAGGGCCATTCGGACGAAGCGCGACAGCTCGTCGATGGCTTGCTTGCCTCGAATCCCGACAACCCGGACGCCCTTTATGCCAGCGCATTGCTGGCTATGCAGATGGGCGATTGGAGCCGGGCGCAGGATACGATGGGGCGCATCCCGGCGGGATCGCGCACGCCGAACATGGTCGCCACGGCGCAGCTGATCGATTTCCAGGCCGTCGTCGCACGCGCCGATCAGACCGCGCGCGATGGCAATCAGGAGGATGCGCGCAATATGCTGGCGCGCCTCGAACCGGCGGCCGGCAAGGATCCGGCACGCGTCAGCGCGCTGGCCGAAGCGTATGTCGACGCTGGCGACTTGCCGCGCGCCATGCGTTTGATGAGGGGACTGATGCCCAGCGGCCTCAAGGACAGCGGCCCCGATGTGCAACTGGCCTACGCCAGCCTGATGCTGAAGGCCGGCCAGAATGTGCAGGCCGCCGACGCGATCCGCATCTTGCGCAGTGAAACGTTGACCGCCGACCAGCGGCAACGCCTCGACGACATCAATTATCTGTACTCGGTGCGTCTGGCCGATCAGCAACGCCAGCAAGGCGATCTGGCCGACGCGTACGACACCTTGGCGCCGATCCTCGCCGCGCGTCCGAACGACAGCCTCGCCAATGCAGCGCTGGCGCGGATGTATGCGGCGGACGGTCAATACGACAAGGCGCTGTCGCTGTATCAAAAAGCGCTCGCGAGTGACCCGGACAATCCGGGTCTGCAACTCGGGGTGGCGATGGCGGCGGTACAGGCTGGAAAGAACGGCGTGGCGGACGATGCGGTGAAAGCCGCCATTGCAAAGGCCCCGAACGATCCGGACGTGCTCGCGGGCGCGGCGCGCGTCTACGTGATGCAGGGCAAATTCAAGGAAGGGCAGACCCTCCTCGAATCCGCGATCGCCATCAAGGAAAAGCGTCTGGGCGTCCCGCCTGCCGGCTCGCCGGAGGCGCTTGCCGACAACCACGTCGCGGGCAATCCGTTCACGCATTCGCGCCGTGCCTACCGCCGCGTTGCCCCCGCCGGTGGGGCGCCGGATACGGCATTCGCCGGGCAGACGACGACCGACGACGGCTTCGCGATCGCCGATCGCGGCGACGCGCCGACGCCCGCCTCGGCGGCGGCGTCGTCGTCGGGTCGTTCTTGGTCGACGACGCGTCCGATCGCTTTGCCCTCGGTGGCGGGTACGCCGATCGGCGCGCCCATCGCGACCGACGCCGATGCGGCCAACGCCACGCCGGACGATGGCACATCGCTGGCCAGCATGCGTCGCGATCTGAACGATCTGCAGTCGGATCGTTCGCCGGAAATTCGTGCCGGCGTATTCGTGGAATCGAACAATGGCTCCCCGGGCACGAGCAAGTTGACCAATGTGCAAGAGCCGCTGGAAGGGCTGGTGCCGTTGGGTAACGGCAAGTTGTCAGTGCGTGTGACGCCGGTGGAGCTGAGCGGCTCGACGCTCGGCACCGACATCTACAGCGCCAGCCAGTTCGGCGGCGGTCCTGCCGCCACGCAAGCGCAGCAGGCGGGCACCGTGCGCGCGCCGAGTGCGCAGACGGCCTATGGCGTCGGAATCGGCTTCGGCTATGAGGCGCGAAACTGGGTGGCCGATCTCGGCACGACGCCGATCGGTTTCCGCTACAACAACGTCATCGGCGGCGCGACGTATCGTGCGGCGATCGATCCGGCTGCGGGCACCTGGTACAACGTCGGACTGTCACGTCGGGCGGTGACCGAGAGCATCACGTCTTTCGCCGGCTCGCACGATACGCGTACCGGCGAGACCTGGGGCGGTGTAACGTCGTCGGCCTTGCACGGCGCGATCGGCCTGGATGTTCAGGACTATGGCGTCTATGGTTATGGCTCGGTGAAATACCTCGACGGGCATAACGTCCGGAGCAATACCGGGGCCGAAGCCGGCGCCGGTGCGTACTGGTACTTCCATCGGACGGCCGATAGCATGCTGACGGCCGGGATGAATGTCAGCGGGATGTTCTACGATCATAACGAGAACAACTTCACGTTCGGCAACGGGGGCTACTTCAGTCCGCAAAGCTACTACGCCTTCAGCATTCCGGTGACGTGGGCGCAGCGTTCGGACCGTTGGACTTACAAGCTGCA
Organism: Robbsia sp. KACC 23696; assembly: GCF_039852015.1. NCBI lineage: Bacteria > Pseudomonadati > Pseudomonadota > Betaproteobacteria > Burkholderiales > Burkholderiaceae > Robbsia > Robbsia sp. KACC 23696. The sequence goes on from NZ_CP156627.1 coordinate 1,368,125, forward strand.
AGGTTCGGCCGGCATTCAGTCCTTCCGTCAGGATAGCGCGCCGTACTTCCCGACGAACGCGGCCTTGCAAGCATCGGCTGTCGCGGCCGCGGCGGCAATCGGCCTCACCGACGGCGCGGTTCATGCGGGGCAGTCTTCGAGCGGCTTCAACTACAATCTGTTGGCGTCGGCGGAATATCGCTTTACGCATCGACTGACCGGCGGTGCCAGCGTGGGTGCCAACAATTCGTCGAGCTATAAGCAGTGGGTGGCGGGCATCTACGTGCGCTACAACTTCACGCCGCAGACGAAGGCGATGGCCCTGCCGCTGATTCCGTATCAGTCGCACTACAACGATCAGTAAGGAGCAGCAGGCGATCGGCGTTGCAGCGGATCGCACGCTGTTCGTATTTTCAGGAGTGGATGTTCCATGCTTGCTTCAGCTGTACTTGCGGGTCTTAGCATCGTGATGATTGGCGATAGCCACTTGAGCGAGCCCGGCTATCTCATCGACACCTTGCAGGACCAACTGATCGCCGCCGGCGCACAGGTACACACTTACAGCGTCTGCGGCAGCACGCCGGGCGATTGGGTGAAGTCCGTGGCCGGTACGTGTGGCGGCGCCGAGCGCAACGGCAAGGCGCCGATCGTCATCAATCATGCCGCAAAGACGCAACCGGTCGATCAGTTGATCGCGGCGAACAAGGCCAACCTGGTCATCATCGTCGAAGGCGATACGATCGGCGGCTATGGCAAGGACGATTTCCCGAAAACCTGGGCCTGGCAGCAAGTGACGGCGTTGACACAAAGCCTGGCGGCGAGCAAGACCAAGTGTGTGTGGGTCGGGCCGGTGTGGGGCACCGAGGGCGGCAAGTACCAGAAATCCTTCGGGCGCGTGAAGCTGCTGTCGTCCTTTCTGTCCGCCAATGTCGCGCCGTGTAGCTATATCGACTCGCTGACGTTCTCCAAGCCCGGCGAATGGGCGACCGTCGATGGTCAACATTTGACGACCACCGGTTACAAATACTGGGGCGGCGATATCATGAAGGCACTGGTCAAGCTGCCGGTCGTTCAAAGCAAATAAATTCGATTTCCGGCCATACCGGATCAGGAGTGTGTCGTGCCCGCTGCAGCATCCGCCCTTTTGGGACTTTCCATTCTGGTTATCGGCGAAAGCCATCTGACACTGAACGATCACCTTCGCGAACCGTTGATCAAAGCGTTGCAGGCCGAAGGGGCCGCGCACGTGCATGTGATCGGCGCCTGTGGCGCGAGCCCGGCGCGCTGGCTCAAGAGCACGCAAGTGGACTGTGGCGCGGATCAGGTCGACAACAAGCCGCCGACGGTGCTCGGGAAAGAAGCGCATACGACGCCGATCACAGACCTGATCAAGACCGATAAGCCGGATCTGGTCGTTGTCATCGAAGGCGACACGATGGGTTCCTATGACAAGCCGGTGTTCCCGAAGACTTGGGCCTGGCAGGAAGTCACGAGCCTGACGAAGGCGATCTCGGATACGCACACGGCCTGCGTCTGGGTGGGTCCGGGCTGGGGCAATAATGCCGGGCAGTTTGCGAAGACCGACGCGCGGGTGCGTGAGCTTTCCGCTTTCCTCGGGAACAATGTCGCGCCGTGCTCGTATATCGATTCGACGGCCTTTGCAAAGCCGGGACAGTGGCAGACGCTGGACGGCGAGCACTACACCACGCTCGGCTACATTTCCTGGGGCAAGGACATCGTCAAGGCCATGAATCAGGCGCCCACCGTTACTGCTCTGAAAAAGAAATGACACTACGCTTTCCTCGTGTGCTGCTGTCCTGCCTTGCTCTGTCGAGCCTGGGTCTTGCCGCCTTCCCGGCCGTTGCAGCGGATATTCCGCTGTATCCCACCGGCCCGGCCGAAGATTCGTCCTTCGTCCGCTTCGTCTCTGGCGCCTCGCAGACGGTGGACGTGACGGCTTCCGGTTCGAAGGCGCGTTTGACGCTTGACGCCGCCAACCCGGCCAGCCATTTCCTGCCGATCGCCGCGGGCAAGCCGATCACCGGCACGCTGACGAGCGGTAGCGCGCATCAGGACGTCTCGGCGACCGTGAAGCCCGGTGAGTTCGTCAGCATCGTCGCCCTCGACGGTGCAAAAAGCGGCGCCGGTCTGCATGTCGTGACGGTTCATGAAAGTCCGGACGACTTCAACGCGTTGAAAGCCTCGGTGGCGCTGTACAACCTGGACGCGCGCTGCACCGCGGCCACGCTGAAAGTGGCGGGGCGCGATATCGTGCTGCTCGACGGCGTGACGGAGGGACAGAGCAAGCGCCGTCAGGTGAACCCGGTGTCGCTGTCGGTGCAACTGACGTGCGGCGGCCAGCCGTCCGGGCAGCCCCTCAGCTTGGGCGCGCTCCAGGCCGGGCAGCGCTACACGGTGTTCCTGGTGCCGTCCGGCGCGCATTCGCGCGTGTTTTTCGCCAACGACGCGGTCGCCCATTAAGCGCGTTTTCGCCCCTTTCGATTGAGAACGCTGCATGGTTTTCGCGTCCCTGGAATTCCTGACGCTGTTTCTGCCGGCCTTCCTCGCGATATATGTCGCGTCGCCCGCGCGCTGGCGCAATGGCGTGCTGCTATTTTGCAGTTGGGGCTTCTACGGCTGGTGGAGCCCAGTGTTCCTGTTGTTGTTCATCGCGCTGACGGCCTGGGGCTGGTTCGGCGGCATCGTGATCGAGCGGGCCGCCAGCAGCCGCGCGCGCGGCGCCTGGCTGGCGTTCTTTATCGCCGTGAACGTCCTGCTGCTGTGCTGGTACAAGTACGCCAATATCGTCGTTGCGAGCATCGACAGCGCGTTGGCGCTGGGGCATGCCCGATCGATTCCCTGGCACCACGTCACGCTGCCGATCGGACTGTCCTTTATCGTGCTGCAATCGATCTCTTATCTGATCGACGTGCAACGCGGCACGGTACCGGCCGACCGTAGCATCATTCGATACGGTGCCTACCAGGGCATGTTCGTGCACTTGATCGCCGGGCCGATCATCCGCTATGCCTGGGTCAAGCGTGAACTGGTCTCGCGCACGGTCGACTGGGATGGATTCAGCGCCGGCGCACGTCGGCTGATGATCGGCATGAGCATGAAGGTGCTGGTGGCCGACACGCTATCGCCGCTCGTCGATGCGATCTTTTCGATGCATACGCCGTCGATGGCCGATGCCTGGCTCGGCTGTGGCTTCTACACCTTGCAGTTGTTTTTCGACTTTGCCGGATACAGCGCGATGGCCATCGGTCTAGGCCAGATGCTGGGTTTTCGTTTCCCGGAAAACTTCAATCATCCTTATCTGGCCAGCAGCATTCAGGATTTTTGGCGGCGCTGGCATCTGTCGCTGTCGAGTTGGATTCGCGATTACCTCTACATTCCGCTAGGTGGCAGTCGCCAGGGCGAATGGATGGCGTGTCGGAATCTGCTGCTGACGATGTCGATCGCCGGCCTCTGGCATGGCGGCGATAGTTGGAACTTCCTGATCTGGGGTTTCGCGCATGGCGTGGCATTGGCGCTCGCACGGCTCTGGCGCAACTCGACGCTGCCGACGATGCCGTCCTGGCTGTCGCATATCCTGACCTTGCTTTTCGTCATGCTGGCCTGGACGCTGTTTCGCGCGGTGGGCTTCGATGCGGCCATGGCGATGTATCGCGGACAGTTCGGTTTGAACGGCATCGGCTTGAGCGATGCCCTGCGGGTGCAGTTGCGGCCGGCGCACGCGCTGGCGGCGGGCTTGGGCATCGTCTGCGTGCTGCTGCCCTTGTGGCAAGCCAAATGGGGCCGCTTACCCGAGACGCGCTTTGGTCGCCTGTGGCAGGCCATCTGGCCGCTGGCGGGGTTCCTGCTGTCCTTCGGCCTGATCGTCGCCCGTGGTGCCGTGCCTTTCCTCTATTTTCAGTTCTGATACGCCATGGCCGATCCCCAGCCGCTGCCGCAACTGCCCGCCACGCGTCCCGGCAAGGTCGTCGCCGTGATCCTGATGGGTTTGCTGTTTGTCGGACTGATCAGCAATATCTGGTTTGCATCGACGACCGGATCCTTGCTGCCGCAGCGCGTCACGCGCGCGAGCGTGCTCGATGGCACCGTCTCGAAAGAACTCGCGGGACGAATGGCCGATACGCCAGTCGGCCTCTTTGCCGCGCGCACGCAGCGTGCGCTGGGCTGGCTGACGATCCGCGATCTGGGGCCACGCGTACGGCAAGGCTGTCCGGGCTGGCTGTTCCTGCGCGATGAGTTGAATGTCTATGCCGACGCCGATCGGCATCTGGCGACGCGTGCGGCCACGGTCGTCGCCGTCCGCGAGGCATTGGAGGCGAGGGGCATCGCCTTGCTCGTCGCGGTCGTGCCGGACAAATCGCGTATCGAGCCGCAACATCTATGCGGCCTCGATCGGCCGGCGTCGCTGGCGCCACGTCTCGGCGACTGGACCCGACAACTGAATTCGGCGGGCGTGCCGGTGCTGGATCTGAGCGCTGCCTTGCGTGGCGTGCCGGGCGATGCGTTTTTCCGCACCGACACGCATTGGACACAGGACGGCGCGGGCGCGGCCGCGCAGGCGGTGGCGCGGCGCATTCGCACGATGGATGTGACGTTGGGCGCGAGCAAGCCCGGTTATCGTGTCGTCGATGCGCCGCCGGCACGTCGCCCGGGCGATCTTGTTCGACTGGCGGGGCTGGAGGAGTTGCCGCCGTCGTGGCAGCCGACGCCCGAGATCGTGGCGAGTCGTCAGTACATTCATGAAGCGCAGGCGGCTGCGTCCGCCGACGATCTGTTCGGCGATACCGACTTGCCCGATGTCGCGGTAATCGGTACGTCGTATTCGACCACCTCCGACTTCGTGCCGCAGATGGCCTTGGCACTCGGGACCGGCATCGGCAATTTCGCCCATGAAGGCGCGAAGTTCGGCGGTGCCGCGCATACGTATTTCGCCAGCCCGGCATTTGCGCAGACGCCGCCAAAACTGGTAGTGTGGGAATTGGACGAACGGGATCTTCAGTCACCGCTCGAAGCGGAGGATGCCGTTGTCGTGCCGCACCGCGGCGCCCCCGATACACGGACTCCGAATGCCCAGACCCCTTCGCCTTGACCGTTGTTTCGTATTGGCGCTGTTGACCGGCGCGGCCATTTTGCCAGGCGCCGCGCCGGCGTGGGCGGCACCGCTGCCGGTGATCATCACGATCGATGCGGCAAGCAATCGCCATCCGATCAGTCCCTTGATCTACGGATTGAATTTCGCGACGGCGGACACGCTCCGCGATTTACGTGCGCCGATCAATCGCTCGGGCGGCAACAGCGCCTCGACGTATAACTGGCGGATCGAAGCGCGCAACACGGGGCGCGATTGGTTTTTCGAAAGCGTGCCGATCGCGTCGGACGACCGCTATCAATACAACAGCCGCTTCGTCGAAACGAGCCGAGACGGCAAAGCCCTCTCGATGCTGACCATTCCGATGTTGGGTCGCGTGGCGAAGCTGGATAAGGACGGCAACCCGCTGGTCAGTTTTTCCGTCTCGAAATACGGCAAGCAGAAAGAGGCCGACACGCAGGGCCTCGCGGATGCGGGCGACGGGATCGCGGCGGACGGCACGGCGATCCAGAACGACCCGGACGATGCCTCGGTGCCGGATTCCCCGGAAAACGCGCAAGCGCGCGTCAGGGATCTGGTGCGCCAATTCGGTACGGCGGGCGCCGGTGGGGTCCGCTACTACCTGATGGATAACGAGCCAAGCCTGTGGCAAACCAACCATCGGGATGTCCATCCGGAAGGGGCCCGCGCGAGCGAGATCGCGAACAAGGTCATTGCCTACGCCCGTGCGGTGAAGGCCGTGGATCCGTCCGCCCGCATCGTGGCGCCGGAGGAGTGGGGGTGGGCCGGTTATCACCTAAGCGGCTATGACCAGCAATACGGTGCCGCGCATGGTTTAGCGCACTTGCCCGACCGCGACGACGAGATGGCAGGCATGGACTACGTTCCCTGGCTGTTACGTCAGTGGAAGCAGGCGGGCCATCCCATCGATGTGTTCAGCTTGCATTTCTACCCGCAAGGCGGCGAATTCAAAGAAGACAAGGATCCCAAAAACGCCGATACGCCGGCGATCGAATTGAGCCGCAATCGCTCGACCCGTGTTTTGTGGGATACGAGCTACAAGGATCCTTCGTGGATCAACAGCGTGGTGGCACTGATACCGCTGATGCGCCAATGGGTCGATACGTATTACTACCCCGGTACACCGATCGCGCTGACCGAATACAACTGGGGCGGCGATACGACGATGAACGGCGCGACCGCCCAGGCGGATGTGCTGGGAATTTTCGGCCGCGAGGGATTGGACATCGCTACGCGCTGGGGCACGATGACGCCGGATATGCCTGTCTACAAGGCATTTAAATTGTTTCGGAACTACGATGGTTACGGCTCGGGTTTCGGGACGACCAGCATTGCCGACATTCAGCACGATCCGGATCAGGTGTCCTCGTTCGCGGCCTTGCGCGATCGCGACCGAGTCATGACCATCGTGGTCATCAACAAGCAACGCGACCAGCCGGCGGAAGCCTTGATCCCGATCAGCCACTTCGCCATCAAAGGCCGCGTGGAGGTTTGGCAACTGGCGGACAATGCGATTTCGCGTCTCGACGACATCGGCGCGGCGAATGCGCAAATTCAACACACCCTTCCGGCGCAGAGTGTGACGCTGTTCGTACTGCGTGGTGCGGCTCAGCGATGAAAAGGCGCGCATTACGGTAAGGACTCTCTCAATATGAAAGCCAGCAGAACCATCAGCACGGTCGAAGTGCATACCGGCGGCGAGCCGTTTCGTATCGTCACCAGCGGCTTGCCGCGTCTCCCGGGAAAAACCATCGTTCAGCGTCGGGCCTGGCTCAAGGAACATGCCGACGAGATACGTCGGGCCCTGATGTTCGAACCCCGCGGGCACGCCGATATGTATGGGGGATATCTGACGGAGCCGGTGCCGAACGAAGCCGACTTCGGCGTGATTTTCTTGCACAACGAAGGCTATAGCGATCATTGCGGTCACGGCGTGATCGCATTGGCGACGGCCGCCGTCGAACTCGGATGGGTGCAGAGGACGGTGCCGGAGACGCGGGTGGGTATCGATGCGCCGTGCGGCTTTATCGAGGCGTTCGTGAAGTGGATCGTTCACCCACAGGCTCGGGAACAGGCGGTCGCGTCGCGCAGCTCTATCAGCGTGGTGAAATCGCACTCGGCGAAACGATCGTCAACGAATCGATCGTCGGAACGGCTTTCAAGGGCAGGGCGCTGCGCGAAACGCGCGTCAACGACATCCCGGCGGTGATTCCGGAAGTCGAGGGCAGCGCGTTTATCTGCGGCTTTGCGCAATGGATCATCGACGAGCGCGATCCTTTGGCCTATGGCTTCCTCGTGCGTTGATCGGAACGCTGGCGACGTTGCGCGATCGCGAGGTGGTGAATCGCGATCGCATCGTCAGACGCCGGCTTTCTCGAGCTTGTTTTCCGCTACCGTGCGATCCCGCTCGCGGTCGTAGACGCCTTTCTCGATCGGCTCCGCATCGCGCTCGCCCAAATGGTCCATGGGAATACGATAGGTTTCGCGCGCGCTCCAACACGCGATTGCCGAGAGAATGGTGATCCCAAGCGTGATGCCGCCGACTGTCAGCGGAATATTGTTCGATCCCGGTGGCGCGACGGAGGCGAACAGCGCCGGCAACAACGCGCTGATCAAAGTGCCGATGTTCTGACCGATTGCCATCGCCGACACGCGTGCGCGCGTGGGAAACAATTCCGGAAAGAAACTCGGGAAGATGGCGTTATAGCCTTGATACACGATGCCCCACATCAAGACGGACATTAAAAAGGCGAGCGGCACGCTGTGGATACTGATCGCGTACAGATAGCCGATCGACAGGACGCCGGCCGCCACGGACCCGACTGCCATCGGCAGACGTCGGCCAATGCGATCGGACAGATTGCCGACGTAGGGAATCAGTAGCACGGCGACGATGTTGCCGATGACCGGAATCCACAGATAGACGCTCTTGTGGAAGCCGATGCCGTAAGAGGTCTGCACCGCATACGCTGCGCCAAAGATCGTCGCCACGACGGGAATGACGTTCATCAGCGCCATGACCACCACGCGCAGCATATCGGCCCAGCTGTGCTTGAATGCTTCTTTGATGGGCGATTTCGTCAACTGATTCGTCGCGATTTGCTTGGCGAACGCCGGCGTTTCATCCACTTCCTTTCGAATGAAGTAGCCGGCGATCAGCACGGCTGCCGACAGCAAGAACGGAATCCGCCATCCCCAGGCGTTGAATGACGCGTCGTCCATGAAGTAGGCCAGCGGCAGAAACACGGCCGCGGCAAGCAGTTGTCCGGCTTGCACGCCTTGCAGCGTAAAGCTCGAATAATAGCCACGGCGTCCGAAGGGGGCGTGTTCGAGAATCATCGAACTCGCGCCGGATATCTCGCCGGCCACGGCAAAGCCCTGCGCCAATCGCACGATCACCAGCAGGATCGGCGCCAAGACACCGACCTGGTGATAGGTCGGCAGTATGCCGACCGCCATCGTGGAGATACCCATGATGAGCATGCAGATCAGCAGCACATTCTTCCGGCCATACCGGTCGCCCCAATGGCCGAGGAAGAAGCCGCCGATCGGCCGGGCGACGTAGCCGACGCCATAGGTGGCGAGCGATGCGACGATGGCGGCTTTCGGATCGCTGGACGGGAAGAATAGCTGCGGAAAAACGAGCGCCGCGGCCTGCGCGTAAATGAAAAAGTCGTAGTACTCGAGCGCCGAGCCGATCCATCCGCTGGCCGTCGCGCGCTTTGTTTGTTTTCGGCTGTGTGCGTCCCGGCCTGCGCCCTCGTCCGGGGCGTGTCTAATATCGTTCGGCATGCTGTCTCCTGATGATTGCGCCGTTCCAAAGCGGCTCTGGTCGGCCGCTTTTTTATTACTTTATCTCTTCTGCAGCATCGTGTTTCAGAATTTCGCTCGCGCGACGCCCCCGAGGTTGATACGGGGTTGATACCAGCTTGATATTGACATAGCTTCGGATTTTGTGGAATAGTATTCCACATAAGTTGAAAGCAGAATCGGCTCGGTGTTTACCCCGCATGACCTTGCCATATCGAGGAGACAGTGATGGATAAAACATCACGAACGAACGCTGCCGACGGTGCAGTGAGCGGTTCGCATCGTATGGAATGCGACCTGCTGGTAATCGGTTCCGGCGCGGCAGGGCTTTCCGCCGCGGTGACGGCTGCGTGGCATGGCTTGAAAGTCATCGTCGTGGAAAAGGAGCGCGTATTCGGCGGCGCCACATCTTGGTCGGGTGGCTGGATGTGGGTACCGGGCAATCCGCTCGCCAAACGTGCCGGCATCGAAGAGGATCCGAAGCAGCCTCGGGAATATCTCAAAAACGAATTGCAAGGCCGCTACGACGCGGCGCGTATTGATGCCTTTCTGGACAATGCCGGTCCGATGGTGGCGTTTTTCGAGAAGAATACGTCCCTGCAATTTGCCGAAGGGAATGGCATCCCGGATGTCCATGGCCGTGTGCCCGGTGCTGCGACGCAGGGCCATCAGGTCATCGCGGCACCTTACGACGGGCGTGACGCCGGCCCGCTGCTGCGACGCTTGCGCAGAACGATGCGCGAAACCGCGTTTATGGGCATGCCTATCATGGCCGGTAGCGATCTCGCCGCCTTTCTCGGTATGACGCGTTCGTTCAAGGCGTTTCTGCATGTGAGCAAGCGATTTTCCCGTCATCTGCTCGACTTGGCCGTGCATGGACGCGCGATGCAATTGGTCAATGGGGTGGCCTTGACCGCCCGGCTGGCGAAATCGGCCGTGGACCTTGGTGTCACCTTGATCGAGTCGGCGCCGGCCCAACGCTTATTGCTTGCCGGCAACGGTGTTCGGGGCGCGATCGTGTCGTCGCCACGCGGCAATATCGAGATACAGGCGTCGAAAGGCGTCATGTTGGCGACCGGCGGATTCCCGAACGATATCGATCGACGAAAAGCGCTGTTCCCCCGTACGCCCACCGGCTTGGAGCATTTGGCCTTGCCGCCCGCGGCGTGTTCGGGGGACGGCATTACCCTGGGCGAAGCCGTCGGCGCGCACTTTCAAACCGACGTTGCCTCGGCTGCGGCCTGGGCTCCTGTCTCAAAAGTGTTGCACTCGGATGGCAGTATCGGGCATTTCCCGCACATTATCGATCGCGGCAAACCCGGGGTGATCGGGGTGCTGTCGACCGGCAAACGTTTCGTCAACGAAGCCGACGGTTATTACGATTATGGCGCTGCCATGGTTGCCGCGGCGCCGGCGGGAGAGGAGGTAGCATCGTGGTTGATCTGCGATCACACCTTCCAGCGTCGATACGGGTTGGGATTTGCCAAGCCCTTTCCGGTGTCGGTCAGGTCATTGCTGAAAAACGGCTATCTGAAACGGGGCGATTCCATTCGGGCGCTTGCCGAAGCGTGCGGGATCGCATCGGAGGCACTGGTGGCGACCGTGGCCGAATACAACGAATATGCGCGCCAGGGCGAGGACCCTTTATGGGGACGCGGGAGCACGCCGTATAACCGAAAGAACGGCGATCCACTGCATCCCGGAAAGAACCCCTGCATTGCGCCTATCGAAAACGGCCCGTTTTACGCCGTCAAGGTGTTGCCCGGGAGTTTTGGCACGTTCGCCGGATTGAAAACCAATCGCCATGCGCAAGTGCTCGATCAGGCAGACGCGCCTATTTCGGGACTGTATGCCGCCGGCGCCGACATGGTGAGCATCTTCGGCGGGTTTTATCCGTCGGGGGGCATCAACTTGGGGCCGGCAATGACATTCGGCTATATCGCCGCACGGCATGCGGCGGGGCTGATATCGTCCGCCGATGAGGACCTTCCGCGACAGTCGACGCGACGTGCGCAGAGCATGCCGGAAGTCGAAGCCAGTTACTGAAACACTTATGGCTCTCCGCGCAGGCGGATCGCCTCTCGATACTTGACGAGGACCATCATGACGTCGAATACGCAACGCCCATTGTCTCTTTCTGCATTGACCGTGCTGGAGTTGACGCCGCCGCAGATGGTGGATTGTGCGGCAAAGGCGGGCTATCAATATGTGGGCTTGCGACTGGCGCCAGCCACCGATACCGAAGTGCATCACCATTTTATCGCCGATACGCCCTTGCGACGCGAGACCTTGGCGCGCGTGCGCGATAACGACATTGGCGTATTGGATATCGAGATCTTGCGATTAAAGCCCGAAACGCATGTCGCCGACTTCGAATCGTTTTTTGCTGCCGGTGCGTTGTTCGGTGCGCAGTTCGCGCTGGTTGCGGGTAATGATCCCGATGCGTCCCGCACAGCCGATCACTTGGCGCAGGTGGCGGAGCTGGCGGGCCAATACGGCATTCGCCCGTGCATCGAGCCGATGCCATGGACCGATGTGAAAAGCGTCAGCCAGGGCGGCCGGATCGTGGCAGCGTCGAAGACTAAGAACACGGGCTTGATCGTCGATCCGATTCACTTCGATCGCGCCGGATCGACACTGGACGATCTGGCAGCCCTGCCTGCCGATTACTTTCACTACCTGCAACTATGCGATGCACCAGCGGCGCGGCCGGACGATCTTGAGACGATATTATTTCAGGCACGCGCTGAGCGAATGATTCCGGGTGAGGGCGGGCTCGACCTCGCGGGAATATTGCGGGCGCTGCCGCCGACGATCCCGATCGGTCTGGAGGTGCCGATGGTCGAATGGGCCAAGACGGCCGATGCGCTCGAACGCGCCACGCGTTTGTATGACGCGACGCGGAAACTGTTGGCGCAAGTGTATTAGATCGTGCCGAGCCGGGCCATGCTGTTCTCGTACGCGTTTCGCGCCTGCCGCCGAGGGGCTTCGCTAGGATTGCCCTTATGCCGAGTGTTGTACTTGAATTCCAAGGTGGAATTATGTTTTCATTTGGCATCGAAAACGACAGGAAGCAGCTATGGCAGGCAATCTCGAGCGCGCGATGTCGATCATCGAACTGCTGGCCCGCCAGGGCGACAGCATGCAATTGGCCGCCATCGCGGATACGTTGGACATCCCCCGGAGTGCAACGCATCGCGTGCTGTCCGAGCTCCGGGACGAGGGCTATGTGCGGCAAGACCCCCGCGGAGAATATCTGCTCTCCTTGAAAATGGTCTCGCTGGGCTTGATCTGGCTGTCGACGGCCGGCGTGATCGATATTTCTCGGCCGATCCTGGATAAGCTCGCCGAGGTCTCCGGGGAACTCGCGCGCCTGGGCATCGTAGAGGGAAGTCAGATTACGTTTGTCGGTAAGTCGCAAGGTGCGAAGTCCGGATTGCGTTATGACCCGGACATGGGGAGCCAGCCTCCCTTGCATTGCACGGCCAGCGGCCAAGCCTGGCTATCGACGCTGAGCGATGAGGATGCGCTGGCGCTCGTCTCGCGCCAAGGCGGTATCGGCAAGGGCGTATCCGGAACGCCCAAGGCGCCGAAGACCATCCAGCAGTTTTTAAGCGATCTGACACGTGCGCGTAAAGCCGGTTACGGCTATGCGTCCGATACTTATGAGGCGGGAATGACGGCCATCGCTGCGCCGATCAAACATCCGGTGAGCCATATCACCGTCGGGATCGTCAGTCTGGCCGGGCCGACGAGTCGTCTGCCCGATGCGCGTGTCAAGGAGTTGGTGCCGGCCTTGCTCGAAGCCGCCAGCAATATGAGCGCTGCAGCGGTCAGCTCACCCTATTTCGACCGCAGCGTTGCCGTCGAGTCAAACGAGGAGACGCTCTCTGCCTCCGTGCTGACGACGCCAGTCGCGGTCCGCAAGCGGGGGCGCCCGCGAATCATCTGAACGCGTTGCACTAGCGCCAACTAGAAAATCGGAACATAATTCCAAAATAAATAATTGTTCCGGTTTTTCGGACTTGGCATGGCTTCGGTCTAAAAGGTGCGTCTCCCCCGGGATCTTCGAAATCGTATGGAGGAAGACAAGGTGGACGCACAAAGCAAAAAACGCAGGGTCGCGATCGTGACCGGTGGCGCACGCGGGCTTGGAGACGGCATCGCGCGGCGCTTGGCACAAGACGGTTTTGAACTTGTGTTATGGGATATCAGTTTTGACGAGGATCACAGCGCGGATCGGGGCTTTACGCCACTGCTGCAGCAGAAGGTGAATGTCGCCGATCTCGCATCGGTGATGCAGGCATTCGAGGCGCTGAGTCGGCAGGTGGAAAGCGTCGAAGTGTTGGTGAACAACGCCGGTATCAACGGTCCGATTTACCCGGCTGCCGACTATCCTGTCGATCAATGGCAACGGGTGCTCGATATCAATTTGAACGGCGTATTTCATTGCTGTCGTGCGCTTATTCCCCATATGACTGCGCGCGGATATGGACGGATCGTCAATATCGCCTCTATATCCGGGAAGGAAGGGAATCCGGGAAACAGCGCCTATGCGGCGGCGAAAGGCGGGGTCATCGCATTGACGAAGTCCATCGCGAAGGAATTAGCCACCACCGGCATTACGATAAATTGCATCGCCCCAACGATGGCCGAAACCGATCTGATGAAACAAATGACGCCCGAGTTCATTGCTTCTATCAAAGCGAAGATTCCCATGGGCCGTTTTGTGAAGATCGATGAAGTGGCCGCAATGGCGGCTTGGATCGCCAGTCCGGATTGCAGTTTCACGACCGGCTTTACGTTCGATATCACCGGCGGACGCGCGACGTATTAAGCGAGATTGCTCCAGCTCTTAGCTCTTTGCTCCAGCTTTCAACGTTCGGCTTTCGGTGCCACACAGCGAGAACACGCGCCGACACGGGAGACGGTGTCGCAACCTATAATCAATCACAGTCGAACCGATGTGCGCATCGGAGCGATCGTGGATGGCCAGGCTGCTACACCTTATTCGGGAGACAGATATGCAAGTGGAGCTGAACGGTCGCGTCGCGATCATCACGGGGGGAAGCAAAGGAATCGGCCGTGCCATCGGTGCGCGACTGGTGGCGTGCGGTGCCGATGTCGCCTTGGTCGCGCGCGATCCGGGTGTCCTCGCGGAGGCGAAGCAGGCGCTGTCGGGATTGGGGAAAGGGCGTGTCGAGACCTTTTCGTGCGACGTGATGCAGGCCGATGCCATCTCGAAAACGTACGACGACGTGATGCGGACCTTCGGGCGTGTCGATATCGTGGTGAATAACGCGGGGGCTTCGCAGACGGGGGACTTTCTTTCGGTGACCGACGCCATCTGGCAGGCCGACCTCGATTTGAAGCTGTTTGCGGCGATTCGTCTGACCCGTCTGGCATGGCCGCAGATGCAGGCGCGACGCTGGGGGCGCGTCATCAATGTGCTAAATATCGGCGCAAAGGCGCCCAAGGCCGCGTCGGCCCCGACGTCGGTCTCCCGTGCGGCGGGAATGGCATTGACGAAGGTACTGGCGGGCGAGGGCGCGCCGCATAACATCTTGGTGAACGCATTGCATGTCGGGCTGATCGAAAGCGATCAGTGTGCGCGTAAATTCGAGAAATCCGGCGAAAGCGACTACGCCGCGTTCCTGGCCAAGATGGGCGACAACGTCCCGCTCGGGCGGATAGGAAGCGCCGAAGAATTCGCTAATGTGGCATGCTTTCTCGCATCCGATCTGGCGAGTTATGTCACAGGCACCTCGATCAATATCGACGGCAATATGTCGCCTGTGATGTAAGCCGACCCGGCGCTTTACACCTTTCAACGCGTTTGCCCGATCGATGAAACCGACGCTTGCGGTGTCCTGGCAAATGCGCCTCGGACCTCGAACGCGATCGTGTCGGCCACGCGTCCCCGCGCATCCAGCAGCTCCAGGCGATGGCGTCCCGGCCACGGCGACCAGGCGAGGCGTGATCCGCGACCGATCACGCGGCCGTCGAGTCGCCACGTCGCGCGCGCAGCCGCCGCATTGCCTTGTTCGAACCAGATGCGTTGGTTCAGCGGAGGAATATCGGGATCGAGTGCGAATATCGTGCCGTCAGGCGGAGCCGAAATGAGCAGCGGGGCGCTCGCACCGGCGCTTGGCGGTGGGGGCGACGCGCCCGCATCGCGCGCACTGCCGACCTCGATCGACGTATGACGCGTTCCGCCCGGCATCGAGTGACCCGCCGTATCGGCAAGGGCCGCAGCCGACAATCGAATCGTATCCACGCCGGTTCCGCGTACAAACCACTCGTTGCGAGACGGTTCGATACCAGGGGCATAGGTGATCCAGCGGTGTTCGACGTCGGCTGGCGCTTTCGGCGCAATACTGGTCCCACGACGTTCCAGGTAGGCGACGAGCGCAGCCCACACGGGCGCGGCGCCAGTGACGCCGGACACATTCCACATGGCGGATCCGTTGGCGTTCCCCACCCAGACCCCGATGGTGTAGCGCGAGGTGAAGCCGACCGCCCAGTTGTCGCGCATGTCCTTGCTGGTGCCCGTCTTGACCGCGGAAAATCCACGCGTGTTCAAGACGCTGTCGAGCCCGAAGGTCCGCACGCGTGCGTTATTGTCGGCGAGGATATCGGTGACGATATACGTCGCTGCCGGACTGAATATCCGTTTTCCTGGCGCTTCGTTCGACACACCCGATGCCGACACCTTCGCGTTAGGGACGGGCCCGCGCGCCGCCGTCTCGGCGCGCTGCATGGCCGTGTTCGAGGACGTATTCAGGGCCGGCGGTTGATCTCGCACCGTGCTGACGCGTCCGCCGTTCGCCAGGGCACGATAAGCGTTCGTCAGCGTCAGCAGCGACACGTCGGCACTGCCGAGCGCCAGGCTATAACCGTAGAAATCCCCTTCCTCGGTCAGCGGCAGGCCCAGCCCTTTCAAGGTGTTTGCAAATCGGTTTGGCGTGACGAGTACCAGCGTGCGCACAGCCGGCACGTTCAGCGAACTTGCCAGTGCGCTGCGGACGCTGACCCATCCCTTGAAGTGCTTGTCGTAGTTTTGAGGGATATACAGTCCGCCGCCGGCAGCGAGATCGAGTGGTGCATCGTCGAGCAAGGAGGCCGCGTTCAGGCGACCCTCGTCGATCGCCTGCGCATAAAGAAACGGCTTCAGCGTCGAACCAGCCTGACGCAGGGCCGTCACCGCATCGACGTCGGGGGCCGCCGACAACACACCCGAGGAGCCGACCCAAGCGCGTACCTCGCCGCTGGCATTGTCGATGACCAGCACGGCGCCGTCCGCCACATTGCGGTTTTGCCTGGGCCCGTTCAATTCGGTCAGGGCACGCTGTAACATGTCGCGCGCGAAGCGCTGCAATGGGGCGTCCAGCGTGGAACGCACGCGTGCACCGGCGACAGGATGCACCTCGGTGGCGATGCGGCGGGCGAAATGGGGGGCCAGGCCAGGGTTGGTGTTCCGCCCCGCGACACCCGTGCCGTCGTCGGCGGCGACACGCGACACCTGCGTCACACCCCGGGTTGCCAGCGCCGCATTGCCATCGAGGACCGCACAATCGGCATCGGCATCCATGTCTTTCAAGATGCTGCAGGCCCGCGTGCGGACGCGGGCGGGCGCGGCGTTCGGCGCGCGGACCAAGGCGGCAGCGATGGCGGCTTCTGGCGCATCGAGTCCTGAGGCGGCCTTGCCGAACAGCGTCCGCGACAAGCCGTCCAAGCCGATGATTTCGCCGCGGAACGGCAGTAAATTGAGATACGCCTCGAGGATCTGATCTTTACGCCAACCGCGTTCCAGTTGCAACGCTTCCCACGCCTGATCGGCCTTGCCGGACCAAGAGCGTCGGCCCGAAGGGCGTCGTCCGTCGTCGCGTGGACCATCGCGCTGACCATCGAGCAGGCCGGCGAGCTGCATCGTCACGGTGGACGCGCCGCGCGTGCGCGTGTTCCACAGATTGGCCCAGGCGGCCCCAACGGCGCCGCGCCAATCCACCCCGCTGTGTTCGTAGAAGCGACGGTCCTCGGAGACGAGAATCGCCTGCAGCAATGCAGGCGATACGTCAGCGAGCGCCACCCAGTCGCCGCGTCGCGCGGTGAAATCCACGCGTGTCCGTTGCAGCGGCGTACCGTCGCGCGCGAGCAATATCCAATCGGCACTGCGCCATGTTTCGCGCACGGCATCAAAAGTCGGCAGCGCCATCGCGCGCACCGGCACCGCGCCCAGCACGCACGCCAGCATCACTGCCGAAGCCAGGCCCTGACGTGTCATGAGGGCTCGGCGTCGGAGAGGGGAGCAACGGTGACCGGCGCATTCGGTGCGATGCCATAGACCGAGGGGGCATAGAGCGCTTCGACGCGCGTCGGTGGCAGGCCGAATGTGCCGACGTTGTTCAGCCGCACCGTGTAGTCGACGGAGAAATGCCCCTTCGGCAGATAGCTGAAGTAGGCGCGATAGCCATCGAAGCCACGCTCGATGAAGTCGGGCCAGGTGTCGTCGTTTGCGCCTTGTCCTTCGCCTTGTGTCGCAATGTCGGAGTCGCGCCCGAGGCCGGAGCCGAGAATCGTCGCGCCGGCGGGCACCGGATCGTTCACGACGACCCACGTCATCGGGCTGTCCGCGTCGATCTCCACGCGTACGCGCAAGATATCGCCGCGCGTGTAGCGTCCCTTGATGGCCGGCGATATCGCCGTGATCGTTTTCTTGATTCGATACCCTGCCGCAAAGGGCGTGGTCACCGGGACCGCCGCCAGGCTTTCGATCGTCGCCCACGGCTTGCCGCTGCCTTGCTGAACGATACGCAATCCGCCCGTGCCGACGTCTGCGCCAGCGGGAGCGCTCGCCGATGCGGCCAGCGATGGCAGGTTGCGCGGCGCGGCGTCGGCAGGTCTGATCGGTACCGTCGCTTTCGTCGCTTTACCCGCAGGCCAAGGCAGAAGGGTCGCCAACGTTCCCTTGCTTTCGCCGGTAGGCCATCCGAGCGTCCGATCGTCGCCGCCCAGGGAAACGATCGTGGCCCCGTTGACCGGGGTCTTCTCGAATTTTTGCGAGAAGCGCGCGATGGCGAGCGATCCCAAGGCATTGGCGGTCGTCGTCGACCACGCGCCGTTGCGCTGCATCGCCAACAAGCCGGTGGCGATGCGCGGCAATGTGTCCTGCCAGGCATCGTCGTCGAGGACGCCGAGCAACATCCTCGCGGCATTGGTTTCGCTGCCGGTCATTAGCCACCAGAGGTCGTCGCCCGCGGCTGTCGAGAACACCAACTGCGTGCCTTGCCAGGTCAGCCGTGCGCGCAGGATCTGATCGACGGCTGCGCGTTTCGCATCCCGTTGCGGCATGTCCTGCAGACGCGACAGGATCGCCGCGTAGTCCAAAACGGCCGATGTCGGCCAGCGGTCCGGGGTCAGCGTCACGCTGTCGAGCATCGATGCGCGCGCTGCGCCATAGCGCGACAGCGCCTCGATTGCCGCTAGTTTGCGCAGATCGCGGTCCTCGCGCGGTGCCCACGTATCGCGGGAGATCCGTCCTGCGACATAGGCGACCAGACCGCCGACGAGATTCGCGCGAAGGTCGTCGGGCAAAGCGAAGCGCGGATCGAGTCGACGCGCCTCGTCTGCCAGCACCAGCAGATAGGCGGCCAAGGTCGGACTCCCGTGTGCGCCGGCATCGTCCGAAGGCGGGAAATAGGTCGGTAGCCCGTCGGCATCGAAATAGGACGGCATACGTGCTTCTACCGCCTGCCATTGTGCGAGGTCGCGTAATCCGATCGCCTGCGACGATTGCTGTTCGAGGCAGTCGTACGGATAGCGCCGGAACCAACGTGTCACGCCCGGCAGTCCGTCGGCGAGCGTCGCGCGTAGCGATACCGCGATGCCGCCGCGGACAGTCGAGGTCCCGGTGTCGTTCGCATCCGCGAGCGCGCCGCCGGGCGCGCCGATCGGCACGGACACGCTGCCGTCCACCTGCGTCAGCATCGCTTGCTGCACCGTGACCGGCACGGCGGGGAGCACGTCCTCGGTGACATTGAGGTTATCGGCGGCAAGCGGCGGTGGCGCCGTCGTCGATTGCTTCGCTGCCTGTGCGCCATCCCGCCGTTCCTGCGCCTCGACATGCCAGCGCAAGACGTCCGCCTCGTTGAGCGCTGTCGCATCCCCTGGCAAGCGCTCGGCGAGCGGCGGCACCGTCAGCATCCAGGCAACTTCCTGCGCCGCCCCTGGCGCCAGCTTGACGGTCCGGGGTGCGATGCCCGCATCGGAGGCAGCGGAGCCACCGGAGGCATTGGCGGCCATCAGCGCGGCGCCGAGTGCGCCGTCGGGTCGCGGCGTGACCAATACCGTCATCGGCCGCTCCGTCGTATTGCGGACCGTGAACTGCGCGCGATAGCGATCCCCAACCCGTACCACCGGCGGCAGCCCGGAGATCAGTTGCAGGTCCTGCGTGGCGACAAAGGACGTGCTGCCGGTGCCGAAGCGATCTGCCCCGACTGCGGCAATCGCGACCACGCGAAAGCGCGTCAGCGAATCGTTGAGTGGCACGGTCACGACGGCGCTCCCGCTGGCATCGAGTACCACATCCGGCGACCAGAGGAGGAGGGTGTCGAACAGCTCGCGCGTTGGTGCGCTGCCGCCGCCACCGCCGGCGGGCACCGCTTTTCTGCCGAAGTGGCGCCGACCGACCACCTCCATCTGCGCGGTCGCTGTTTCGACGCCATAGGCGCGTCGTTGCAGCATTGCGTCGAGGAGATTCCAGCTCCGGTTCGGCATCAGTTCGAGCAATGCCTCGTCCACCGCGGCTAATGCGATACGGGTGCCAGCCGGTGCGGGCTTGCCGTCCGGCAGCGTCACACGCACGCTCACCCGGGCTTTGCCACGAACGGGATAGCGCGCGGCGTCGCTCGATACGGCGACGTCGAGGCGGTGCGCGCGCGTGCCGACGCGGATCTCCGCGAGGCCATAGCGGAAGGCGGGCTTCGACAGATCGACGAGCGTCGATGGCGGCCGGTATTCGCGGCCCTCTCCAAGGAAGGACTTGGCCCATCGCACTGGCGACTTCCAGCCCCATGTAAAAAAGGAATACCACGGCACGTCGTGGAGACGGCCGCGAATGGCGAGGATCGACACATAGACGTTCGGCCCCCAATCATCGCCTACCTTCAGCGCGATAGTCGGTTGCTTGCCTCCGAGCGTGACGACGTGGGTTTCCATGACGCCGGCGCGTTCGACGGCCACCAGGGCACGCGCTTCCCGAAAGGGCATGCGCACCTGGAAGCGCGCCGTGTCGCCTGGCGCGTAATCGCGTTGTTCCGGAATGACGTCGATCCGATCGGTATTGTCGCCACCGAACCAGAGCTCGTCTTCATGAGCGACCCATACGGAGGCTGCCGCATTGGTGGCATGGCCGTCGCTGTCTTTGGCGATGGCGATGAGCTGCACATTGCCGGTATGTGTCAGGGCGGCATCGCAATGCAAGCGGCCTTGCGCATCGCTCGCGCCCTTGCACAGGACGCCCAGGTCTTGCGTTTCGTCGTGGTTGTCGTAGGCATAGAAGCCGCCGACCATGCGTTTACGCGTGGACGTTGTCGTGCGCGATACGCCCTTTACTTCGATCGACACCGACGCGCGCGGTTTGCCCTGCAGATCCACCGCGACGATATCCAACGGCAATTTCTGCCCGACGGCGATCCAACCCGCGGTGCGGATGCCGACGGCGACAGCGGCAGGCCATAAGATCGTGTTGCCGCGCAACGTCTGTATCTCGCCGTTCGGATCGGCGAAGCGCGCTTCGAGCGACAGTTGACGCGGTGCGTCGGCCGGCGCCAGACCCTTGAGCGTGATCGTCCCCGCGCCGGTGCGATCGAGCGTCAATGGCAATTTATCGGCGAGCAGGCGCGGCGCATCGGGATCCGCGTTCGCCGGCGTGGCGCCGCTATGACTGTCGTCACCGTCGCTCCCGACGTCGCCACTCGCGCTGTCGTCGTCGCCGTGATTGTCTTGTCCGGGACGGTATGGCACAAACGAGAAACCGGGATAGCGATCGGTAAACGGCGCTATGGTGGATCGTGTCATCGCCGACACCTGCACCGGCAATGCCGCCGCGCCGCCCCCGGCGGTGTAATCGATCTGAATGGCGAGCGGCACGTCCTTGGCGCCGATCAGCGGATGCGCCTTTTCGTCCCGCACCGCGATCGAGCCCTTGAAGACCGGCAAGCGGAAGGCTTCGACACGGAAGCCGCCCGTATCGTACCGTTGGCTGGGCGCATTTTCGTCGCCCGATTCTAGCGCGACCGAATATTCGCCGAGCTTCGCGCCTTTCGGAATATCGAACTGCGTATCCGATGTATGGGCGTCGTTCCACGTCAATGGCAGACGGAACGTCGCGCCACTACCGACATGCGTGATGACGGCACGCGCCGGGTAGGCGGTGGGAAAGTCGAGGCCGGTCAGCGTTTCCCGACGAATGAAAAATTTCATCGACACGGTCTCGCCGACGCGCAACAGCGTTCGGTCGAAGACCGCGTGTGCTTGCACGGTTGGCGCGCGTCCCATATCGGTGGGCACATCGAAGCGCCAGGAGTCGATGCCTTGGTTCCAGTCCGATTTGACAAAGGCCATGTCCGGCCCAGACGTCGGATCGTCGACGCGCGCCGATACGAATAGACCTTGGAATCCGGTATCGTCGTTGCATTCGCGCTTTTCGATGAGCGCGGCATCGATTTTATAGAGGCCTTGCGTGTCGGTCACGCCGGTCGCGAGCAGGTCGCCATTGCAGTCCGACACGCGCACCTGGGCGTTCGCGACCGGTGCTCCCTTGTCGAGCGAGGTCACCCAGACCAGGCTATTGTCACGCCCTTGCTTGAAGTGCACGCCGAGATTGGTGACGAGCACCGCGGTGCGGACATACATGGCTTTCGGTTCGGCGAGCAATGATCGACCGAGCGACGCGGACGCCAGCTCCATCACATAGAACCCGGGCTTCTGCACGGGGATACCCACCACTTCGAAGGGGCGGGGCGTCCCCGCTTTGTCTTCGTCGGGCGTCGGAACGGTCAAAGCCTCTGCGCGGGCGTTCCCGGCGAGCAATGACAGCGAGCGGACGTCGATGCTGCGTTCTTGCGGCTTCGGTGCGCGCTCGCCTTCCGCGAGCGGGGGATAGACCGGATGCTGGCCCGCAGCGCCAAGTAGGCCTGGGCGAATGCGATCGATCGTCTGGACTATCATGGTGCCGTTTTCGAATTGCTCGACCAGACGCATCCATTGACGGATCGCGGTATCGTCGTCGATACGCAGGATGCCCAAGCGAGCACCTTGCGCGCCGTTCGCGTTGTTCGTCGCGCCGTCCTTGGCGGCGTTGCCTGGCGTCGTGGCGTTTGCATCGCGAGGCGACGCTATTTCGATACGCCGCAGCGTGACGGGGACAATGGCCGGCATGCCCGGTTCGGCGAACCGTTCGACGATGCCAAACAAGCCCGACGAGAATTTGGCCAGCGGCGGCAGGACGGCGGTGCGCGTGGCCAGTGGGAACAGATCCGCGTTGGTCAGTGCGCGTCCCGATACGTCGCGCAGACCGGCAGGCAGCGTGAGCGTCAGCGGCGCGTCGATCGGCAACGGCGTCGCGAAATTCACCGACGCGAGTTCTGTATCGTGATCATCCGGCTTGAACGACGGGCTAATCTCGCCGCTTGGCGTACGGAGGCGAATCGCCTCGGCCTGTACCCGCGTGATGGGCGCGTTGAAATCGATTCGTAGCGGACTCAGCGGCGTACATGGCGCGCTGGCATTCTCGCGTTCACACGAAAATGTGGCAGCGAACGGTGCGCGGACGGTGAAGTCGAAACGCTTCTCGGATTCGTTACGCACGCCATTCGAGCCGGCGACGCCCGCCCCATACACGAGCTGTACTTTCGCCGAGGCGGGCAAGGCCTGCGCGCACCCGAGCGTCAACACCCGGGCCGCTTCCTTTTCGAGCTTGAAATGGGCGAGCAAGGCTTTTCTCGCGGCCGGATTGGCAGCGTGTACCGGAATGCGATTACCGATGCCACTCGCCTCGCACCAGACATTGTCCAGGGCCGAACGCGGATCGACCGCGCCGGTCAGGCGCAGTACGAATAGTTGCGCTTCTTCGATTTCGGCGCCATCGTATGGGAGCACGCTGAGCGGATACGGCCCCCCGGTGTGGAAGCGATATTGCGTCGTGCCGCTGAAGGCCGTGCCCGACACCGCATGCATGTCGGCATTGAGCGTGACGGCGCAGCGCGTGCTCGCGGGCAGGTCCTGGGCGAAATCGTAGAGCCAGGTCTTGGCGTCGCGCCAATGTCCTTGGCCCTTCGGCGGGGCGTCGATCGACTCACAGCTGAGCTGCGCAGGGGCCGGCGCCGCTGCGTCCCCGAAGCGGACCATTGGCTCATCAAAGGTGACGACGACCTGTCGCACCTGGCTGACCGTTCCCTGCGGCGACAGCGTCAGGACGCGTGCAGCTTGCGCTTGAGGTAGCAGGATCGTTGCGAGGAAAGCCAGCATCGCGATCCGCAGAAAGGCGATCCCGGAAACCGCGGTGCCGCGTGCGCGCCGGATAAGGACGGCGCCCGGAGCGACGGTGACTGCAGTGTCCGGCGCGTTGCGCAGGGCGACGCCCAAGGCACGAAAAATCCGTTTCATATCGCTGAATCGTTGACCAAGGTGTTGGCAAGCGTTTATTTTTTTGGAGCTTCTTGGCGATTCAGCGGTGCGTGCCGTGCCTGGACTTATCGATACCGATCTTTATCGCGAACCTGTCGCAATAATATCGTCTGCCTTACATCTTAGTCACGATATTTTGGATTTGTAAGGAGATGCCGGGCGCGTTGACTTCGCGTCAGGGGCGGGGGTTTTCGTAGCTCACGGGCGCGGCATGGCGGCAGGCGGCATGTGGGCGTGCCGGGCCAGCGGCGCGCGGTTTTAAGAACATGACGATGTTTAGTGATCGGTTTCGCTGAAGTCCGCCAGGATATCGTCGCGGAGCTGGCCAACCCGCGGATCGGTGCGATGACGGGGGCGCGGCAAGGGGATATCGACGATGCGGGCGATATGTCCTGGGTGCGGTTTCATCACGACGATGCGATCGGCCAGAAAAACCGCTTCGTCGACGTCATGCGTCACCAGCACCATCGTGATTTTCTCGACGTCCCAGATACGCTGAAGTTCCTGCTGCATGCGTGCCCGCGTCAAGGCGTCGAGGGCGCCGAAAGGCTCGTCGAGCAGCAAGAGCTTTGGCCGGTTCACCAGTCCGCGCGCGATCGCGACGCGCTGTGCCATACCGCCGGATAACTGGTTCGGGAAATGTTTTGCATACCCTTGCAACCCCACCAGGGCGATGTGCTCGTTGACCGCCTGCTGTTTGGCGTTTGGCGATAATCCGGCATTTCGCAAGGCGACCGCGATATTCTGCTCGACGGTTAGCCAGGGAAAGAGTCGATGGTCCTGAAACACGATGCCGCGTTCCAGCGACGTGTCGCGCACCGATGCGCCATCGAAACTGATCGTGCCGTCATATTGCGTATCCAGTCCGGCAACCAAGCGCAGCAAGGTCGATTTTCCGCAACCGCTCGCCCCGACAATCGCGACGAATTCGCCTTCCTTGACGGTCAAATCGACGTTTTGCAATACCGGTTGCGTGGCATGTGCATCGAAACGTTTTGAGACATGCGAGATCGTCAGTAAGGCAGGGTCCGGTAGCGACGCGTGCGTCGCGCTCACCGCCGTCTTCGGCGAAGCAGACGTGGACGGTCCAGGCTGAATAGTGGACGGTGTCGATGACATGGTGTGCGCTCCAGGGAATAAACGGAAGTGAAGGGTTGACGGCGTACTGCACCAAGGCGACGAGAACGGATGGCGTCAATGGCGTGGCGGGATCGCCGTCAGGCGCGTCCGCCGAAGCGCCGTTGCAGGAAGCGGGCGAGTGCATTCAGCAAGGCACCGATAAAGCCGACGACCAATACGCCGAACAATACGAAATCCATTCGAAATTGTTCGCTGCCATCCACCAGAAGATTGCCGATGCCGGCGCCGGCGACGAGCAGGTATTCGGCACCCAGTGTGGCGAGCCAGGAATAGATCAGCGCGAGATACAGTCCGGTGAAAATCGACGACGATGCGCTAGGGAGCACGATAAACACGACGGTCTGCCATGGTCGATAGCGGAAGACTTGGGCGACCTCGCGCTGCGTGGCCGGAACGGCACGAATGCCGTCGGCGGTATGCACGACGATCGGCACCAAGGCGGCAAGCGACAGGAACACGACCTTTGCCGTATCGCCCAAGCCGAACCATACCGATATCAAGGGAATCCAGGCAAACAGCGATACTTGCTTGAACGCATTGAAGGAGGGCGAGATCAGGCGGTCGGCCCATTTCGAGATGCCGAGCACGACGCCCAACAGCAGCCCGAGGGCGGTACCGATGGCAAAGCCGGTGAACTCGCGTGTCAGTGAAGCCGCAACCGCATGCGCCAGCGACCCCGAGCGAATCTGCTCGACGCCGGTGCGCCAGACTTGCTCCGGCGACACCCAGATCCCATGGGGCGTGGGCGAATCCGGCACTGCGACGAACCAGACGGCAACAATAAGGAGGGGGAGCACCCATGCGCGCCACGCGCCGCGCAGGCGGGGGGTGGGTTTTTTCCGGGATAGGGTGCCGAGCGAGCCCGATTGCGACGGCGTGGACAATGCCAAGCCTGTTGCGCCTGTTGCGGTATCTGTTTGTGACGCCATGACGCCATGACCTCCATTATGGTATAGCACGCGTAACGATGCGATCCGACCGCTTGCGGGCGCATCGCATGCGTCACGTCAACCGCGTTGCAATGCGGCTTCGAGCACGGTCAGCAGGAGATCCGCGGTATAGCCGATCGCCGCAATGATCAAGACCGAGGCCAGAACGAGATCCAGTTGAAACAGTTGGCGCCCATAGCCGACTAAGTAGCCCAATCCCGAAGACGATGCCAGCAGTTCGACGACAACCAGCGCCAGCCAGGCCTTCGTAAATGCCAGGCGCACGCCGGTCCCGATAATGGGAAGCGCCGAAGGCAAGATCACCGATACGATCGTTTGCCAGCGGGTCAGCCGAAATGCACGGGACACCTCGATCAATCCTTTCGGCGTTTCCCGAAAACCTTGCAATGTGCTTAACGTCACGGGGACGAGGGCCGCGTGGGCGAGCAGGATATATTTCAATGGCTCGCCGATCCCGACCAGCAGCATCAGGAAGGGCAGCCAACCGAGCACCGGCACTTGGACGATGGCATTGAACGTCGGCAAGATATAGGCCTCCGCTGTCCGCGAGAGTCCCAGCACCGCGCCGAGCAACACACCACCGACGACGCCGATTGCAAAGCCGACGGCGATCCGCATGAGGCTGGCGCTGACATTGCTCCACAGATCGCCGCTGACAGCCAGATCGTGGAGCGTGGCGAACACCTGTGCCGGCGGCGGCAAGATCTGCGGGGAAATCCACCCGTAACGCGCACCCAGACCCCATAGCACGACGGCGATCAGGGG
The DNA here is from genome assembly GCF_039852015.1 of Robbsia sp. KACC 23696. NCBI lineage: Bacteria > Pseudomonadati > Pseudomonadota > Betaproteobacteria > Burkholderiales > Burkholderiaceae > Robbsia > Robbsia sp. KACC 23696. Next base: position 1,394,585 of record NZ_CP156627.1, read on the forward strand.
CAGCACCCACGGCGCCAGCAACCAGGCGAGTCCGACCGGGGAGCGCGCCGAGCGAGGTTCGGACGCCGAGGTCAACGGTATCGACAATACCCCTCGAGCAGCATTATTCGCCATCGCGACTACCTCCATTTAAGAGAAAAACCGGCACGCGACGCCTGTTCGAATCGCGTGCCTACCGTCCGAACAAACGTCCAAGCCGGGCATTAATTCGGCGCGACCTTCCCGTCGGCATCGTACGGTTGCCACGTCTTTTGCAGGCCCAGCGTTTGCAAGGTATGGTCGATGTATTTTGTCTCGAACCAACCATCCACCTTCACGGGCGTACGAATCAAGTGCAAGGCGAGCGCTTCGTCTGCAACTTTCTGGTAACGCGCAATGTAGAACGGGTCGATCAAAGGCGACTCGCGTTCCTTCAATTGCTGTCCATGGAACTCGTCTTCCCAGGACTCGACCGGTGTCCCGCTTTTCGCCCACAGCGAGAACAGCGCAGCGCGATTCTTTTCGTCGGACGACCACTGGGCCGCTTGAACAAAGGCGGTTACCACCGCTTGCACGATGTCGGGATGGGCTTGCTCGAATTCGGGCAAGACCAGCAAATGCGACTGGCGTGTGTATTGCGGCCCCGCATCGCGGGATGAATAGATGATCTTGACGAGACCTTGGCGTTGCAACTTGAACAGCGAGAAATCGAGGAAGGCGGCATCCACGCCCTTCGATACCAGCGCGGCTTGCGCCGCGGCGGTATCCAGATTCAAGATGTGCAGATCGTGCTCACTCAGGCCATTGGCCTTCAGGACGTTATCCGCGACCAATTGGAGATTGGTACCACGGAATAGCGCGACGTTCTTACCCTTCAAATCCTGAATGCGCTTGATGCTGGAGCCGGCAGGCACTGCCAGATAGATGCCGGTGCGTACGCCGTTTGCGGCGATGATATGGCTTTGAATGCCGTTCGCACGGCCTAGCACCGCAGGGAGGTCGCCCTGGTCGGCGAAGTCGAGTTGGTGGTTCGCCAGTGCCTCGTTGACGGCTGGACCCGCGCCCTTGAAGAAGAACCATTTGACCTGCACGCCTTGAGCCTTCAACGCATCTTCGTATCGATGCTGGATTTGTGCGGTCGCATCGGGCGATCCGCCAAACGTGGGCGGGTCGCCATATCCCTGCGTCGCCACGCCGATTCGTACGACGAGCGGATCGGCGGCGGCAGCATCGACGTTATGAAATAGCGCCGTGGCGAGCAAGGCAAGTGATAAGCCGCGCGTGGCGGAAGACTGCATGGCGCGACGTAAGACGGAAAATGGCTTCATAAAAACGGGAGAGTTGGCAAGGAAGGCGCAGGCGCCGGCACAGGTAAAAGAACTGTGGGAAGCGCTTTGATAGTGCGGAATGGGCCGATAACCGTCGGTGCCGCGTAGCGCTAGCGGTTCAGGCAACGTGTCGCTGTTCGTAACGGTTCGCCGGATAGGGGAGTCCAAGATTGCCGCGCAACGTGTTCGATGTATATTCGGAACGGAACAGGCCGCGACGTTGTAGTTCTGGGACGACCGACTCGACGAAATCGGTCAGCCCGCCTGGCAGCCAGGGCGACATGATGTTGAAACCGTCGGCACCGTCTTCTTCGAACCATTGCTGAAGTTGATCGGCGATACTTTTGGGTGTGCCGACCACCTGTTGATGGCCGCGCGCGCCGGCGATGCGGAGATACAATTGCCGAATCGTCAGATTGTCTCTTCGCGCGAGGTCCAGTAACAGTTGCTGGCGGCTCTTTCCGCCATTCGTTTCCGGAAGTTCCGGGACCAGGCCATCTACAGGGAAACGCGACAAGTCGACACCGCTCATCTTCGAGAGCAAAGCCAGCCCGACCTCGGGATGCACGAGATTCTGCAGCGTGTCGAATTTCTCTTCGGCCTCTTCCTGTGTTCGACCGACAACTGGAAAGATACCTGGCATGACTTTCAGATGATCCGGATCGCGGCCGAAACGCGTCATCCGACCTTTGATGTCGCGATAGAAGGCTTGCGCTTCCTCGAACGTTTGATGCGCCACGAAGATGACCTCTGCGGTCTCCGCGGCCAGTTGACGACCCGCCTCCGACGCGCCCGCCTGAACGACAACCGGCGAACCCTGAGGCGAACGCGCGACATTCAGGGGCCCGCGAACCTGGAAATGTTTTCCATGATGGTTCAATACATGTAACTTGTCCGATGCGAAATATCGACCACTTTCTTTATCGCGGAGAAAAGCATCTTCGTCCCAGCTATCCCATAAGCCGGTCACAACCTGATGGAATTCTCGCGCTCGCTCATAGCGGGTGGCATGAGCGGTGTGTTTTTCGAGATTGAAATTCTGCGCTTCGAGTTCCGTACTGGATGTCACCATATTCCAGCCGGAACGTCCGCCACTCAAATGATCCAATGATGCAAATTTCCGCGCCACATTGAAGGGTTCATTGAATGATGTGGAAACGGTAGCGATCAAGCCGATCTGCTTGGTGACGACGGCGAGCGCCGAGAGTAGCGTCAGCGGCTCGAAATGATCGGCGCGGGCGGTACGAGACAGCACATTGACGTTGCTTTCATTGATGCCGACGTTATCGGCAAAAAACACCGCATCGAATTTTGCCCGCTCTGCAATGGCAGCCAATTCGGCGTAATGCGAGAAATCCAGTCCGCCGGACGCAAGGGCATCCGGATGGCGCCAGGCAGCGATATGATGTCCGGTTTCCATCAGGAACGCACCGAGCTTGATTTGGCGCTTGTTTGCTGCGGTCGATGCATTGCCCAAGGTGCTTCCCCTTTAACCATTGGTGATGGAATGCGTTGCGCGGACGCTTCGCAATCCTTCTTTCCGATTGCGACAGCGACAGGTCGATTGTGCGAAACGCGACTCCGAATCCCAACTAATCTATTCGCGTTTGCTTATCTGCCAGGCGCTGAATGCCGTGCCGCGTCGTTGCCGATCGCGATGTCGCGCGGCGCCGATGCGCGTCAGGGAAGGCGGGGATGCCTTGTGCGGTGTGCCGTTTGGTCTGTACCACATGATATGTGGTACAGGGGACAATGGCGTGCGGAGGTTAAAGGGGACGACGCACGTGCAATGCCGGAGCGTCGTTTGCCTGTGTTACAGACTTCCTACAAAGGATGCGTTACTTATTCCGCTTTAAGGTTGCGCGTGCTGGGCCGCTGTCGGGCGCTTACCGTCAGGCTAGCCGCGATTCGACTAGGGTGCGGGTTTCTGCTCGATCACGCCGTACCAACCTAGTCCGGTGTAGCTTTCGTAACCGGGGGTGAGGGCGAAGGACACCGTATCGCCTCCGGATGCGCGGTAAAAACCAGCCGATTTACCCTCGTGTTGCAGGATGAAACGATCGCCCAATTTGGAATGCTCGTCCGAACTTGCAATCACGTGCGATTTCGAATCGACGATCATGCAGCGGGTGCGCTTCCATTCCTCGTCGCTCAGGCGCACGCTATTGACAACCGCCTTTGCCTGGGGCGCCCAGTCGAAGAAGATCAGCAACGCGCCGATCGGCTTTCCCGTATTGTCGCCATTCTCGCGAATCGCCGTGGCGTAAGTGCCGACAGGCGCATTGCGCAATAGCGGCATCGTCTGAATGTCGCCCGCGACATAGTCGGCGCCGGTTGCCGTACCGATGGCACGCTTGAATACATCCATGTCGGCCACGTTCTGGCCGATGACCTTGTAATCACGCCAGCGGCCGTTTGCCAAGACACGGCCCGATAGGTCGGTGACCCATAGGTCCAGATAGACAGTGTAGCTATCCAGGATCACGGACAGGCGCCGCGATGCAAACTGCTGCGAGGCATCGTCCGGTGCCGCTGCGCAGCTAACGACCGAAGCGTCGGTTGCCCACCAACGTACGTCGCACGATCGCTCGTAAAGATTGCGATCGACGATATCGATCATATTTAAAGCCAGATCAGCGCAACGTTGCCCCGCGTGGTTGTCGAGTTTGCCGATCATGCTATCGCCCAGCGACGTCAATTGCGCCAACGAACCCGCCAGTTCTTTGTTCAGCGCCGTGGTCACTTGCCCGATTCGCGAGGAGACGTGCTTGACTTGATTGGCCACGACCGCGAAGCCCCTTCCGGCATCGCCCGCGCGGGCCGCTTCGATCAACGCGTTCAAGGCAAGGAACGTCGTTTCTCGATTGATTTCGTTGATATCGGAGATTTTCGCATTGGCCAGTTTGCGGACTTCATACGTGAGATCGACGATTTCGCGCGGATTGGACATAATGATGAACTCTTACTAATTGAAAGAATAAACCCCGCATAAGACAGACGCCCTGATATGTCGACTAAAATATCAAGGTGCGGGAAGGGCATGCGATGTTTAACGGGTTGCTAGCTTATAGCCTAGCACTGCATAAATCACGTTTTATTAGAACGTTCGATTAATGACTATTACGTGCGGCACAATTGACAAGATGTTTTCGGCGACGTCTCGCGGTGTCGCCGCGGAGAGTAGCGACACGCCAGCATATCGCTTGGCAGAGCGCTAGCGGAGCCCGGGAGCCGATCTGTGCGCAGTGTCTCGGATAGACAGCTCCGATCGGTTTCATCGATATCGCAAAATGAAAAAACTGTTCCGAATCGACATTTCATTGCCGATTTTTCGTTTGACGGACGGTCGCGTTACCAGAATTTCTTTCGTGATCTTTCAATAGACGGGGCGGCATACACATTTTGCCAGCGATATTGGTGCTGTCTCTTTCGCGTTATTTTGAGGCAATAACGAATTCGGAATAATGCATGATCAATTGACGCATTGATCCAATCGACACTTCGATTCACTCGACAATACAATTGAGTCAAAGCGTTAGACTGGTGTGCCGATTTTTGGATAAATGCTGGCTTGGAACGGTACTGCGTCACCGTGGTGGCATGGCGAGTTTTCGTGACGCGCTAGTAAGGCGGGGCGGACTTGGCCGCTGCACCCCGACTAGGGCGGAATCGTCGCCGGGCGTTCAAGTGAACGTAATCTCATAAAATTAAAAGATAGGACTGCGAATTAAAAAATAGCCGTGCGCTGGCTAATTTCGCAATGCATAGGGCCACATGCCGGGTCGCAGCGCTCCCCGTACTTGCGGCAATCTCATTCGCAAAAATCTGATTTGCATATCGTGAATGCCGCTAAGAGAGTTGGAATATTTGAGATATTCTGGCGTGCGATTTCTCCACCGCCTTATGTTCCTTGAAAAGCCGCGTAGCTGTCGCCCCCCAATGAAAAAAATTCGCCTTAACGCTTTTCTGATGAATTGCGTGACGCATCTCGCGCCCGGCCTATGGACGCTGCCGGGAAATCGCGCCGTCGATTACCTGCAGCCTCAATATTGGGTAACGCTCGCGCAGACGCTCGAGCGGGGCGGCTTCGACGGGATATTTTTGGGGGATGTGCTCGGCGTCTCCGACGTGTTCAAGCGCTCTCCCGATGCGGCGCTTCGTCATGCCGCGCAGGTGCCGATGAACGATCCGTTGGCTGTGATCCCGTTGATGTCGGCCGTCACCCAACATCTCGGTTTTGGCGTGACCTGCTCGTTGACGTATGAGCATCCCTATACCTTCGCCCGCCGCCTTTCGACGCTCGATCACCTGACGCAGGGACGGGTAGCGTGGAATATCGTCACGTCCTATCTCGAAAGTGCCGCCAAGAATGTGGGATTGGATCGACAGTTGTCCCACGACGAACGCTACGATCTGGCCGATGAATACATGGCCGTCTGCTACAAGCTCTGGGAAGCCAGTTGGGAAGACGACGCCGTCATACGCGATACGTCGAACGGCACGTATACCGACCCTCGCAAAGTGCATCCCATTGGGCATCGCGGTCGCTATTTCAACGTGCCTGGGTTTCACATGTGTGAACCTTCTCCGCAGCGTACGCCGGTCCTGTTTCAAGCAGGGAGTTCTGGGCGCGGAAAGGTATTTGCCGCGACGCACGCGGAGTGCGTGTTTCTTGCCGCGCCGACAAAAGGCATCATTCGCCGGAACATCGCGGATATTCGGGCAGCAGCGCAAGCCGCGGGACGTAATGCCGACGACATGCTCACCTTCACGATGTTCACGGTGATTCTCGGCAATACGCATGCCGAGGCGCAGGCCAAATACGCGACGTACCGGAAGCATGTGAATCTGGACGGCGCTGCGGCCTTGTTATCGGGATGGACCGGGATCGACCTCAGTACTTACGATCGAAACCAGATCCTGGAGTATGTCGGTACCGACGCAGGGCAATCGGCACTCGCGTCTTTTACCAGTGCCGATCCGTCGCGGAAATGGACGGTCGGAGAGGTCATCGAATACGTTGCCTTGGGCGGCCGAGGGCCGGTCGTTGTTGGTACGGCGCAAGAGGTGGCAGACGAGATGCTGTCGTGGGTCGAGGAGACCGGCTTGGATGGCTTCAATCTGACCTATGCCACGATGCCCGGAACGTTCGAGGATGTGGTGACCTTGCTTGTGCCGGAGTTGCGTCGACGTGGCGTTTATCAAGATGCGTACACGCCCGGGACCTATCGAGACAAGCTCTTCGGTCGAGGGCCACGCTTAGCCGGCGCGCATCCCGGGGCCGCCGCACGCAACCGGGACGTGTATTGATTTCACGCGTTCTGATCAATGGCATATGGCACGTTTTGTCGATTGGCCTGCCTTCACCGCTGTGTTATCGACCTGCACCTATCACGCGATGCGCGACATGAAGCGCATCCATATGGAATGAATATGAAGAAGATCCCTTTATTTGCGGGCGCGCTCCTTGCCTTGGCGGTGTCGACCGTGTCTTGGACCGCGAAAGCCGACGACCAGCGGATACATATTGGCGTGCTCGCGCCGCTGACAGGCGCTGGTGGTCCGTCCGGTCCAGAAGAAGTGCGCGCCGCTCAGAAAGTAGCGGACTATATCAATCAAGCCGGCGGCGTGCTGGGCAAAAAGATACAGATCGATGTCGAAGATGACGAAACCAATCCGACTGCGGGCGTTGCCGGCGCGCGCAAGTTGATCGATGTCGATCACGCGGTTGCCATCACCGGTATCTGGGCCAGTGGCGTAGCGTTGGCAGTGCGGCCGATCGCCATCGAGCGCGGCGTTGCCGTGATCGCGAATGGGAACGCCGATGCGTTTACACAAGGCGACACGAAGGGTCTCGCATGGCGCTTCATGGCACTCGGTACCGATTGGGGAACGGCCTTCGGCAAGGTGGCGAACGGCTATAAGCCGAAGACCGTCGCGATCCTCGTGATGCAAAATCCATTCACGCTTTCTTTTGTCGATAGCTTCAAGGCGGAAGTGCAAAAGAGCGGTGCGAAAATTGTCGACGTCGTTCCCTACAATCCGAGTCAGCCTTCTTACTCTGCGGAAGTGGAACGGGTGTTCAGCAAGAATCCGGACGTCGTGTTCGTCCCGGGCTATGTGACGGACTTCAGCGTCATCGCGCGTGATGTTTATCGGAACGGCTTCACGAGCAAAATGATTACGCTCACGCACGCGGTCGATCCAAAGGGACTCGGCAAGAACGTCTCGGAGGGAATCGCCAGCGTATTGCCGGTACCCGATCCCAAGTCGCAGACTTTTGCGCTGTACCGAAAACTCACGGGGGTGCCGGCCACGTCCACGGAGATTTTTGGGCCGAGCGTATTCGATCAGGTCGTCGTCACTGCCTTGGCAATCGAAGCAGCGAAGAGTACCCAGGCCAGTGACTTTACCAAGCACTTCCCAAGCATCGTCAATGGGCCGGGGCCGGATGTGTTCGATCCGGTGGAAGCGCTGAAGCTGATCCGTGCGCATAAGCCCTTCCGCTATTCCGGTGCCTATGCGGATTTTCACTTCCGCGCCGACGGCGATCCGACGCATGTCAGCTACGGGCACTTCGAGGCACATGACGGTGAAAATGCCTTGAAGGAAGTATTCCAGTGAAGAACCGTTTTCGGGCTCGGACACAAGGTCGCAAATGGCTATGCTAGAAGTGGTCGATCTGGCTGTCGCGTTTGGTGGATTTCGCGCGTTGAACAATGTGAACCTGACGATCGAACAAGGCAGCATTACCGGATTGATCGGGCCGAACGGCGCGGGGAAATCGACGCTGCTCAACGCACTCGGCGGGTCGATCGCGCCAGATCGAGGCGATGTGCGTTTGTGCGGCACGTCGATACGCGGCGTGCCCGGCTATCGACGCGCGAGAATGGGGCTGACCCGAACATTCCAGATCGCACGCGAGCTGAGCGGCCTGACCGTATTGGAAAACGTGATGTTGGGGGCGCGACGGCAGCGCGACGGTGTCATCGACGCGCTTTTTCGGCGACGCGCGATGTACGCGCACGAGCGGCAATTAATCGAAAAGGCCATGCACCTGCTGCGCAGTGTCGGTCTCGATAAACATACCGACGCGTCGGCATCGAGCCTGTCCGGAGGCCAGAAGAAGCTGCTGGAATTGGTAAGGGCGATGATGGGCGAACCTCGACTGCTGTTGCTGGACGAGCCGGCAGCCGGCGTCAATCCCACGCGCGTCAACGAGGTCGTACGGTATATCCAGTCCATCAATCGGGACCATGGCGTTACCGTGTGTGTGGTCGAGCACAATATGGACATGATTTCGGCCTTGTGCGACACCGTCTATGTTCTGGCGGAAGGACGCGTTTTGACGCAGGGGACGTTCGAAGAGGTCAGATCGCACGCCGATGTGGCAGCAGCGTATCTGGGCGTTTCGCTATGAGCGACGGGTTGCGCCTGGAGGGCGTTATTGCCGGTTATTCGGGGAAGGACATTCTTCACGGCGTGTCGTGTGAGATCGCACCGCGTTCCAGCCTTGCGGTGGTAGGGCCGAACGGCTCGGGAAAATCGACGCTATTAAAGGTCGTCGTGGGGTTGATCCGTCCGCGACAGGGACGCGTGTGGTTCGATGGCATCGACATGACGGGTTTCACGGTTCACGAACGGGTTCGACATGGGATCGGCTATGCGCCCCAGGAGGCGAATGTTTTTCGTAACCTGTCCGTGTTTGAAAATCTCAAAATTGCATTCGAGTTCGGTCGATCTTCGTCGGTATCGTTTCGCGGGCGCTTGGACCACGTGCTCGCGTTGTTCCCGGAAATTGCAGAGAAGTTACAAACGCGCGCAGGCGAATTGAGCGGGGGGCAACGGCAAATGGTTGCGATGGCCGCCGCGATGATGCCGGCGCCTCGCTATCTGGTATTGGACGAGCCGTCGGCGGGGCTGTCTCCTAAAAACGCCGTCGTGCTGTTCGACATCATCAAACGCGTGGTGGCGGAAGGTGTGACCCTTCTGATGATCGAGCAGAACGTGCGCCTCGGGCTCGCCTGCACGACGCACGGCCTGCTCTTGGTCAACGGGGTGGTGCGACTGCACCAAAGCGCCGAGACGCTGCGTGAAGATAGAAATCTCCAAAGCCTTTACTTCGGTGTGTCCTGATGGCGCAATTGCTTTTCAACGGTTTTATCGCCGGTCTTTTGATTGCGTTACCCGCTTTAGCGCTGTCTTTGGTCTATAGCGTGATGCGCTTCGCCAACTTTGCGATCGGGGCGCTGCTGACTTTCAGTGCGTATGGCGTGTATTACTTCAATGTCGCGCTGTCCTGGCCGCTCGGTCTATCCGTCCTCGCTGGCGCGATTGTCTGCATTGTTGCGAGTTTGATCGTCAACGCGCTAGTTCATGCGCCGCTGCGCCGCCAATCCGCACTGACGCAATTGGTCGCGTCCATGGGCGTCGCGTTTATTCTCGAGAACATTGTCCGGGTGGCCGCGGGAAACGATCCGCGAAGTTATGATCTCGAGATCGCACGCCCTGTCCGGTTATGGGGTATTCGCGTCAATCAGGAGCAGGGCATCATCTTGCTCAGCGTCGTGCTGGCCGCGACGGTCACGTTCTTATTGCTTCGCGTCAGCCGTTTAGGTCGTGCCATGCGCGCCCTAGCCGATGATCCAGACCTTGCCGCCGCGCGCGGTATCTCAATAAGTACGACGACGGCGTTGGTCTGGGTGATGTCGGCGATTCTCGCAACCATCGGCAGTACGCTGATCGGTATCGATTCGACCCTGACGCCGGAGATGGGTGCCGTCTATGTGCTGCCGATATTTTCCGCGGCGATTCTGGGCGGGATTGCCCGGCCCTTTGCGGCGCTCGTTGGTGCGATCGGCCTTGGTATCTGCGAACAACTGTCGACGCTATTCATTCAACCGTATTACCAAACCGTCGTGGCATACGTCATCATGACGCTGCTGTTGTTGCTGCGACCTTCTGGCCTGTTCGGCATGCGTTCGGTACAAAGATGATCGTCTATCTCACATCTACGTTGATTCTGGTCATCCTTGTCGCGATTGCAGGGCTCGCTTTGAATCTTCAGTGGGGGCTCGGCGGACTGATCAATTTCGGTTTGTTCGGCTTCTACATGCTGGGCGCCTACGTATGCGGTTTGTTGACCGTAGCAGGCCTGTCTCCGTGGTGGGCGATGATTGCCGCAATGCTGGCGTCGGCCGTCGTTTGCGCGTTGGTCAGCCTTATTTCGATCCGATTGTCCGAGGATTACCTGGCCATCGTCACGTTGGGCTTTGCGGAATGCCTGCGGATCGTCATCCGCAATGAGAGCGGCCTGACCCGTGGGCCGCAAGGACTGCCCGGTATCGCGAGACCGTTCATGCAAGGACTGGGACCGCTGAACGGCGATGCGGTGTTCCTCATCTTATGCCTTGCTTGTCTTGTCGTCGTGCTATTGGTGTTTCAAGCCATTGCGCGCTCGGCCTTCGGGCGCACGCTCCGATGCATTCGCGAAGACCCGCTCGTGGCATCGGCGCTGGGCCGCAATGTGATGGCGTTCCGAGTGAAGGCGTTTGCAATTGGCGGCGGGATGATCGGCTTGGCAGGCAGTTTGCACGCCTTTTACTACACGTATATCGATCCGACGCAGTTTACGACGATCATCACCGCCTACGCTTTCCTCGTGGTGATGATGGGAGGTCGTGGTAGTGCACCCGGGCTGCTGCTAAGTGCATTCACCGTCGTATTCGTCCTTGAGGGCAGCCGTTTCCTGAGCGCAACGGGTGCGTGGCTGGACGCGTCCAAACTGGCGGGGATACGATTGATCGTGGTGGGATCGGCGTTGATCGCGATCCTTCGCTTCCGCGCGACAGGATTCTTCACCGAGTATCGACTACGCGTCGCAGGTCGTGGCGACACGCCCGCGTCGGGTGCAAGCTCGTGACGATCCGCAACGTTACAGCATGTTGCCGGTGGTATGAAAGCGGGTGTGCCAGGAGAACGCTTCTTCAAGCAGGTGAGGCGTCTGGCCGCCTCGCTGCTTTTGCGCGCGTGATACGTAATCGCGCAGCGCATCTCGATAATCCGGATGGGCACACTTCTCGATAATCAGTGCTGCGCGTTCTCTCGGTGCCAGGCCGCGGAGATCTGCCAAGCCGCACTCGGTGACGACCACATCCACATCATGTTCGCTGTGATCCACGTGCGACACCATCGGTACAACGCTGGAAATCTGGCCGCCCTTGGCAATCGACTTGGTGACAAAGATCGACAATTGGCCGTTTCTCGCAAAATCGCCGGATCCGCCAATGCCGTTCATCATATGCGTTCCGCAGACGTGCGTGGAATTGACGTTCCCGTAAATATCGAATTCCAAAGCGGTATTGAGGCAGATAATGCCGAGGCGCCGAATGATTTCAGGATGATTGCTGATTTCTTGCGGGCGCAGCACGATCTTGTCTCGATATTGTTCGATCCCAGACACGAATCGTTGATACACCGCTTCGGAAAGCGTGACCGACGAGGTTGATGCGAAAGACACCGTGCCTGAGTCGAGCAGTGCAATGGCGCTGTCTTGCAATACCTCGGAATACATCGTCAGTTCGTTGAACGGCGAGTCGATCAGACCGTGCATGACCGCATTGGCGATCGAGCCTATCCCCACCTGCAAGGGTAGCAGCGAATCGCTCATGCGCCCCTTTTCCACCTCGCTGCTAAGAAAGCCGACGATATGATGGGCAATGGCGGATGTTTCCAGATCGGGTGCCTGTACCGACGAGGGACTGTCCGCTTGATCGGTGATGACGATGCCGACGATCTTTGCCGGATCGACCTTAATGCTTGTCTGCCCAATGCGTTGTGCGGCGTGAGTCAGGGGGATGGGCTGGCGTTGTCCGACGGGCTCGGGGAGATAAATATCGTGCATGCCGACGAGCGCCAGCGGCACACTGGTATTCAATTCCACAATCACGCGCTTTGCTTGGGAAACGAAGCTCGCCGAATTTCCGACGGACATTGTCGGCACAATGCTGCCATCGTCGAGAATGGCGACCGCTTCGATGATGGCGACATCGATCGGAGGCAAATGTCCCGATCGAAGTTGCTCGGCCGTTTCCGACAAATGCTGGTCGAGATACATGACCTCGCCTTCGTTGATCTTCCGACGCAGGAGGGTATCGACCTGGAAAGGCAACCGTCTCGCAAGTAATCCGGCGCCCGCCATGACGCCGTCACTGTTATGGCCCAATGAGGCGCCCGTAATGACGGTGATCGAAAATGCCTCGTCGCGCGTGGCCTTGGCGGCTCTTTCTGCAAGCGTTTTCGGCAACGCTTTGACGTCGCCCGCTTTCGTGAATCCGCTCATGCCGACGGTCTTGCCATGCGAGACGAATTGCGCGGCCTGTTCGGCGCTGCAGATTCGCCGCAATAGGTCGGCGCGTTGTATGCGTTCCAGTCCGTCGTTCTGAGTTGCGTCGTTACGCGCGGTGGATGAAGGAAGGGGGAGGGTGGCTTGCATATCGTGTCTCCGTCACCATTGGGGGCTTTGGTATTGCTCTACTTTTGCCAAGCAATATAAAACACCCTTAAGTCGACTGGTATGACTTAAAATCGACAAGTGCAGTCGAAAAATTCATACTTTGCGCTCGGAGACAGACGGTGGATATTCGGTCGGTTCGCTACTTCATAGAGACGGTGAAGCTAAAGAGTTTCACTCAGGCGGCCGAGAGTCTTCATGTCACGCAGTCCACCGTTAGCAAGATGGTCCGTCTGCTTGAAGAGGAGGTGGGAGAGCCGCTGTTGATACGAGATGGGCGCAATCTGAAATTAACGGATACCGGTGCAGTCGTATTCCAGCGAGGCGAGCAGATGCTTGCCACACTGAACCAGCTCAAACGGGACGTCGAGGATACCAAGCTGTTGCATCGCGGGCGGCTTCGGATTGGTATTCCACCGATGGTGAATGTGCTCTTTACTGAAGTGTTGAAGCGTTTTCGTGAACGCCACGCGCACATCGATTTGGTGTTGTCGGAGGGGACGGGGCAGGAAATAGAGCGCGAAGTGGCGGCAGGGCATCTCGATATCGGGCTGACCATATTGCCCACCGACCCGGCACTCAATCTGCGTAGTCGCGACGTTGCGCGCTATCCGGTCTGGGTGATGGCGGCCGAGGGGACATTTCCGAAGCACGACAAGACCGTGCCGATGCGTGTGTTGCACGATCTGCCGATGGTGTCCCTCGGCGATGAATTCGCGCTGACAAGACGCATGCGACAGGCGTTTGCGCAAGCCGGAGCGGCAGGCAGCACGCTGGAGCATCGGTTCAGCCCGATAGCGCCGCAAATCGTTGCACGCAGCAGGCAATGGGATTGGGTCGTCGCAATGGCATCGGCGGGAATCGGCTTGGCTTTACTGCCGGAGCCATTCGTGAAGCGATTGTCGGACTTGCCGACCCAAGCGGTGCTGCTAACCGAGCCGACGGTTTTTTGGGAAGTCGCGCATGTCTGGTCGGGGGACTATCTGTCACGCGCGGCGACGGCCTGGCTGGAGATCACCGAGGAACTGTTCGGCGAGACGTGATTTGCGGATGCGCGAGATCGGTGAACGCCAAGCGTGATGCCGCGCCAACCCCTCGGTAATGTTAAAGAGGTGGTCGGCACGGCGTTGCCACGCCGACCGTGCTGCTCGTCGCGCTGCTGTGACAGGCAACGCTTATTGCTTGGCGATTGCAGAGGCGCCATCCCAGGCGGGAATAGTCGCGCCGTGATAGACGCTCAGAATTTCAGCGTGCACGTTAGGCTGCTGATAGCTTTCGACCAAGGCATGGACCCAGGGTGCTTTTTCATCGGGCGTGTTGACGGCAATGAAATTGCGATAGGGATTGCCTTCCACCTTTTCTTGCGCGATACGCTCTTGCGGAATCTTCACGCCGGCCTTGATCGCCCAATCCGTATTGATCACAGCCGCGTCGAGGTCGTTGATCGACCGACCGACGATGCCGGCGTCCAGCTCTTTGATATGAATGTGCTTTGGATTCTGCGCGATGTCGATGGCGGTCGGGAGCAGGCCCACATTGCTTCGCAAGGTGATGACTTTTTGCTGTTGCAGGAGCAGTAGGGCACGCCCTTCGTTGCTTGGGTCATTGGGGACCCCGATCGTCGCACCGTCAGGCAGCGCCGATACGCTGTGCCACTTACGGGAATACAAGCCGATCGGTTGCACATAGGTATAGCCTACCGGAACGATCTTATAGCCTTGCGACTGAATTTGCGCATCCAGATAAGGTTTGTGCTGGAACGCGTTGGCGTCGAGGTCATGACGCGCCAATGCCTCGTTCGGCTGTGTGTAATCGTTGAAAGTCGTGATCTTGATCGTCAGTCCGTGTTTGGCGGCATTTTGTGCGACGACGCGCCAGACATCTTCATCTTCTCCGGACATGATGCCGACCCGCAAGGTCTGATCGGCGGCATGTGTCGCGCCGCTCCATAACATCGTCGCGGTGAGTGCCACCGAAGCCACTGCGCCAAAAATCCGTTTCACGTTCCGCATCATCTACTCTCGTCTCTTTGCTTATTGATAGATCGCGCCGTCACCGCGGGGTCACGCGCGCCACGATGCCTGTCATCGTGCGTCATCGTAGTTTCCGAGACAGATAAAAGACAACGATTAAAAACGTCTATTCTAATAACGCCGTCGGCGACGGCGCTGATGCGATAGGATTGCCGTTCCCCCGGATAGGCCTGGAAAATTACAGCATGCGAACCGCGCCTTACTCCGCGTAAGCCGCCGCGATGTGCAAGGTGTGGGCGTACACCGCGCCGCTGCGAAGGACCACAGCGATTGCATACGCTTCCTCCAGCGCTGCTTGCACGATGTCCGTTGCAAGTGCTGCTTCGTGGAAAGCCACGCGATGCGATTCATTCGCCTGCGTATAGGCCGCTGCGGCAGCGACCAACCATCGGAAGCCAGGTGACAGCACCTCGGTGGAAAAAGCCTCTTGCACGAAGCGTGATCTGGCTTCCGCGATGGCCGTTCCGACAATCGCGGGCTCGTCGCGTACGGCGATTTCTTGATGCGCAATCGTGATTTGTGCCTGACTGATTGCTTCCAGCGCGGCACTGATATAGCTCACAGCCAGATTCTCGTCGAGCGTTGCACCGAGCTTGCGCCCGATCTCGGTGTGATGCTCGATACAGAATGCGCACTGTGTTATCTGCGCGATTGCCACCGCGACGAGATGCTTTTCCTTTTCCGAGAGCGCGCCGGTGCGCCACACCGGTGCGGACAATGCGCGGAAAGCCTGTGGGCCGGGGTATCGCTTCTCAAGGCCTCGGAGGATCGTGTTTTCGAGATCGTGTTGGCGATCGGCACTCATGCGTGATGCTCCTTTTTGACGAACGAGGAAAGGATGGGCGCCGGCTGGTTTTCTTCATCGACGTGCAAGAGCGCGGCGTCGCGGTCACCGCGACGTCCACTCGGATCGGACGCCGCAAGCACGGCGGCCAGACTCAGCAGCGCAAGGAAAGACACATAGGCGCATACCAGCCATGGCGCGCCATGATTGACCGCGAGGAGCGCCGCCGCGATAAACGGCGTCAGTCCGCCGGACAACAGCGTGCCAATCTGATAGCCCAATGAGATACCGCTATATCGGACTTCGACGGGAAACTGTTCGGCGAACCACGCTGCGCCGGGCGCATAGATCGCTGCGTCGAATACCGCGAGTTCGATGGCGAACACCATCGGTAGAAAACGCAAGTTACCGTGATCCAGGAACCAGAAGAACGGCCAGACCAGGATGCCGATCCCGACCACGGCCCATATCGCGGGTCCGCGTCGGCCAACGCGGTCGGAGAGCCAGGCCCATAACGGGGTCGCGACCACGGCGAAAGCCGAGCCGATGATGACGGCGCTCAAGGCATACGAAGCACCGCCGCGCTTCATATTGAGATAGCTGATGGCGTACGTTGTGACGATGGCATACATCGCGGGTTGGACCAGCCGCAGGCCGATGGTGACGAACAGGCCGCGTCGATGGTGACGGAACACCTCGGCGACAGGATAGGACCAAATACGATTCTCGGCTTGCGCGGCGATAAAGGGCGCCGGTTCGGCGATGCGCAAGCGGACGAATATTCCGACTGCGACCAGGACCACACTGAAGAGAAAAGGCAGTCGCCAGCCCCAGACGTCGAAGTCGGCACTGGACAATACCGAACGGACAGTCAAGAACGTCGCCGAGGCGAGCAACATCCCGGCGGCGGACCCGACTTGCGTGAAAGAGCCCAACAGGCCGCGCCGCCGCGCGCCGGCGTGTTCCACCGACAAGAGAGAGGCGCCGCCCCATTCGGCACCGGTCGCCACGCCTTGTAGCAAGCGAAGCGCGACGAGCAGGGCCGTCGACAGCAGGCCGGCGGTCGCGTAAGTTGGCAGCAGGCCGGTCAGCAGCGTCGCGACGCCCATCAGCATCAACGAGAAAACCAAGACGCGTTTGCGCCCCAGGCGATCGCCGAAGTGGCCGGCGATGACTGCGCCCAACGGTCTGGCAAAAAATCCCACGCCATAGGCCGCGAAAGAGCCGAGCACCGCCGTCAGCGCATTCGCCGAAGGGGGAAAGAAGGTATGGCTGAAAATGAGCGCCGATGCGGTGCTATAGATATAAAAATCGTACCACTCGATGGTCGTACCAATAAAAGCGGCAAAGCCGACGCGCGCGGCGTCGTGCGAGGATGCCTGTCCAACGGGACGAGTCGACATAAGGGGGGCGCAATATCGGATGGAAAGTAGGCGTATCGCATCGCGGTACGCCGTTCAGCCGGGCAGTTAATCATTGAATCGAGGATTTTTGAACGAAGCAATTCGTCTTATTAAATGAGCAAATCGCAGGGTGCTAGTCCTCCTCGAGTCGGGGCGCTTGGAAGCACGTTACAATGCGATTTTTCCGCATTGCCTATTCATTTCGAGGAGCCGTTGCCATGAGCCGATCCCTTACGATCGATTTCGTCTCCGATATTGCCTGCCCGTGGTGCGCGATCGGACTGTCGTCATTGCTGCTGGCGTTGGAGCGGATCGGCCCCGAGGTCGACGCGGAGATCGTTTTCCATCCGTTCGAGTTGAATCCCGATATGCCGGCGAGCGGGGAAAAGATCGTTTCTTATCTGGGACGAAAATATGGGCGTACGCCGGAGCAGATTGCCGAGACGCAGGCGATGATCCGGTCGCGCGGCGCCGAGGTTGGTTTCGCTTTCGGCACGCGTGAATATGTCTACAACACGTTCGACGCGCATCGCTTGCTGTATTGGGCGGGGCTCGAAGACCGGCAATTGCCGCTGAAACGCGCTTTGCTACAGGCGTATCACGGCGATGGCAAGCCGACGAACGATCCGGACGTGCTGATCGCCGCGGCGGTGTCGGCGGGCCTCGATACATTGCAAGCGCGGCAGGTGTTGGAGAGCGGTGCCTATGGCGACGAGGTGCGTGCGGCGGAGCAGCAAACGTCGCAGCTCGGCATTACCTCGGTACCGTCGCTGATTTTCGATCGGCGATTCCTTGTCACCGGTGGTCAACCGGTGGACGCGTTCGAGCAGGCCATTCGCGAGATCATTGCCACGCCGGAGGAGGCGGAATAAAAGCCGATGGGTCTGTCGTATTACGGCTGGGTCTTTCGGCGATCGCTCTCTTTGACAATGGCCTTCTTCGTCTTGGCCGCGCTTGGATGGCGGGTCGTCGTCGGGCCGCAAGCCTATCTGCACTGTGCGGCGAATGCCGTACCGGTGTGGGCCATGCTGTTCGTCATGCACGCGTCGCGTTATAAGGTCAAACAGACTTATTATCGAGATGTGCTTGGTCGAACGGAAGACCACCGATCTCCGATCGATTAGGTCATTGTCGGCGTGATATCCGCTGGGCCGTCCATCGATGGCGGCGGTTCAAGCGCTCGGTCAAGCATCGTGATATTTATGGCTGGACAGCGATCATACCGTCGGGCAGGATCGCGAGTTGGCATACTTTAGGGGCCTGGCCTTGACTGATTCATTGAAGAAGCTGATGAAGGAGCGCGAAGCGCTCGATAGCGAGATCGCGAAGCTTCGCGACGAAACGCGACGTACGGCATTGGCGGAAGCGCGCGAATTGATCGCGAAATTCGAAATTATTCCGACCGAAGTGGGTTTCGCCGTGAAGTCGGCATCGGAGGCGAAAGCGACGGTGCGCTCGCCGGTCGCGCCGCAGTTTCGAGATCCGGACACCGGCGCGACGTGGTCAGGGCGGGGTAAGCCGCCGCGGTGGATCGCCGGCAAGGACCGCGACGCGTTCCGGATTTAAGGCGGCAAGGCGCCGTTCGATGGTTCTGCTGCGCCGCTTGCTTCAGATCGCCGCGCGCGCCATCCGCGACCGCGTTCCGGCCCCCGAACATTTTTATGCCTCCCTCTGCGACTGCATCGACGGCGCTGGGGTAGGGGACTGAAATGTGGTGGTGGCGCATCACATATTTTCCCAAAAAACAACGTTGCTTCCCAGTCTGGGTGGCCTGGCGTGCGTTTTTGACGCACCGGTTCTTTAATCCGTTTGCTTGACGGACCCATCCCACATGACATTGCGCCAGTTAATTAGGCTGGCTAGTCAATCTTTTTTGACATGTCAATCCCTGATTCGGCCGGAAAATTAACTAAACAGTTCATTTCCGTACATTTGGCCTTTCAGCATACGATTACATCGCTTAACAAATTGAAACAAATAACGCGGCCTGCGCGCGCGTCCCCCCACTGATTTCGCCCGGCGTCCTTCTGTGAGCGACAGACTGGCGCTGCTGCGCGTGCGTGAACGAATCGTTGCTTGGTTCGACAGGCGCGGCTGACGCAGCGATGGGTGGCGGGAGGGGCGCATACGCATGCCGCTACAACGCGATAGATCGATATGTCCTCTCCCAACGATACGAGCCGTCGCCGATTCTTGAAGGGGTCGCTGACGGTGGCACCGCTGGCCGCTGGTGGCCTCTCCGCCGGCTTGCTGAATGCGCAGGAAACCCCGCTACGGGACGATCTGTCTCGCAGCGCGCCGGCGATCCCGGATACGCCTGCGAGTGAAAATTACCAACCGAAATTTTTTACGCCGGACGAGTGGGCATTCATCCACGCGGCGGTCGATCGACTGATTCCGAAAGATCACGTCGGACCGGGCGCGGTCGAACTGGGCGTCCCAGAATACATCGATCGTCAGATGCACACGCCGTGGGCCGAAGGCGCACGCATGTATCTACAGGGGCCATTTATCAAATCCGCGCCCGAATTCGGTTACCAGATGAAGCTGACCCCGAAGGAACAGTTCCGGCTCGGCATCAAGGCCATCAACGAATACACGCGCGCGCATTACGACAACAAAGCGTTCGTCGATCTGGACGTCAATACGCAAACCGATCTGTTCAAGCAGATCGAGGGCGGCAAGGCCAAACACGAGAGCTTCAATCTCGCGACGTTCTTCAACAGCTTTTTGCTGGCAACGACGATGGAAGGCTATTTCTGCGATCCCATGTACGGCGGCAACAAGAACATGGGCGCATGGAAGATGATCGGGTATCCGGGCGTGCGCGCCGATTACACCGAGTGGGTCGGACAGTCGGCTCCCTATCCGTATGCGCCGGTCAGCATGTATGGCAAACGAGGCTGAAGAATAGCAATGGCAACGATCAAGAAAAATTCCGTGGATGTCGTGATTGTCGGTTTTGGCTGGACCGGCTCGATCATGGCGATCGAATTGGCGAACGAAGGACTGAACGTCTTGGCGCTGGAACGCGGCGACTCGCGGGAGACGGTCCCGGACTTCGCTTATCCGCAAATCGTCGACGAAATCAAGTATTCGAAGCGCAACGCCTTGCTGCAGAACCTGCAGCAGACCACCGTGACGATCCGACACACGAAGGACGAAACGGCCGTGCCCTATCGTCAGATCGGTTCCTTCAAGCCGGGTGAAGGCGTCGGCGGCGCCGGCTCGCATTGGTCGGGCGTGCAATCGCGGGTCATGCCCGACGAGCTGCGTCTGAAGAGCCATATCACCGAGCGCTACGGTGCGAAGTTTATTCCGGAAGGCATGCAGCTCCAGGATTGGGGCATCACCTACGAGGAACTGGAACCGTCGTTCACGCGCTTCGAGAATGTCTGCGGCACTTCGGGTACGCCGGGCAATATCAAAGGCCAAGCGGTGGCCGGCGGCAATCCGTTCGAAGGCTATCGCTCGGCCGGCTTTCCCTTGCCGGCACTCGCCGACCATCCTACGGGCCGCCTGTTTGCGACCGCTGCAAAAGAGCTGGGTTACAAGCCGTTTCCACTACCGGCGGGCAATGCATCGGGTCCCTACACCAACGAATACGGCAACCAATTGGGGCCGTGCAACTTCTGCGGTTTTTGTAGCGACTACGGCTGTCTCAATTATTCGAAGGCCTCGCCGCAGACCTGCATCATTCCTGCCTTGAAACGCAAGCCGAACTTCGAGCTGCGCACCAACTCGCACGTGATCCGCGTCAATACGGATAGCAGCGGCAAGCGTGCCACCGGCGTGACGTACATCGACGCACAAGGCAATGAAGTGGAGCAGCCGGCGGATATGGTCGTGCTGGCGGCCTTCCAATTGCATAACGTGCAGTTGATGCTGGCATCGAAGATCGGTACGCCCTACGATCCGGTCAGCGGTGAAGGAACCGTCGGACGGAACTTCTGTTATCAGGTGCTTAGCAGCGTCAACTTGTTCTGGAACAAGGACACCTATATCAACCAGTTCATCGGCACCGGTGGCGGGGGCCAGGCGATCGAGGAATTCAACGCCGATAACTTCGATCACAAGGACCTCGGATTCATCGGCGGCGGCATCATCTGGGGCCGTCAGACCGGTAACGGTCCAGCCCGTGGCATCCCGCTGCCGAAGGGTACGCCGAAGTGGGGGACCGCCTGGAAGCAAGCCGCGGTCGATAACTTCAAGCATTCGGGCCGTATCGAAGCGCAGTGCAGCAGCCTGGCGTATCGCGGCAATTACGTCGATCTCGATCCCACGTATAAGGACGCGTACGGCCAGCCTTTGCTGCGCATTACGATGGACTGGCAGGACAACGACTTGCGCGCGAGCGAATACGTGGTCGGCAAGATGCTGGATATCGCCAAGGCGATGAAGCCCGAGAGCATGTCGGGTCGCATCATGAAGCCCGGCGTGCACTGGGACACGCGCGATTACCAAAGTACCCATGTGAATGGCGGCACGTCGGTGGGCGCGGATCCGAAGACGAGCGTGGTCAACAAGTATCTGCAGAGCTGGGACGTCTCGAATTTGTTCGTGCTGGGCGCCAATAACTTTGCGCATGGCATCGGCTACAACCCGACCGGGCTCGTCGGCGGCATGGCGTACTGGGCGGCGGAAAATATCAAAAAACAATACCTGAAGGCCCCTGGTCCGATGGTGCAGGTCTGAACGGGGCGGATCGATGAAAAAAACGACAACGATCCTTGCCGCGGCCTGCGCCGCGGTCGTGGTGGCGGGCGGCGTCTGGTCAGGCGCGGCGGCCTTTCATGGTATGACGCCGTTGACGTCGGCGTATGCCGCCGACACCACGAAGGCAGCCGCAGCCGATACCGCTTCAGGCGACGGCGATGCGAAGCACGGTGCCTATCTGGCTCGCGTGGGTGACTGTATCGCCTGTCACACCGCGAAGGGCGGCACGCCGTTCGCCGGAGGTCTGGCTTTTCCCACGCCGATGGGCAAGATCTATTCGACGAATATCACGCCCGACAAGACGCATGGCATCGGCGGTTATTCGTTCGATGATTTCACCAAGGCGATGCGCGAAGGTGTGGGCAAGCAGGGGCATTTGTATCCGGCAATGCCGTACACCGCCTATGCCAAGGTCAGCGACGCGGATCTGAAGGATCTGTACGCCTATTTCATGACGCAGGTGCCCGCGTCGACGCAGTCCAATCGCGCCAGCGATATTCCCTGGCCGTTGAGCATGCGTTGGCCGCTTGCCGTGTGGGACAAGTTCTTTCTCGACACCACCCGGTTTAATACCGTGCAGGGTCAGAGCGCGGAATGGAATCGCGGCGCCTATCTGGTACAGGGCCTTGCGCATTGCAGTACCTGCCACACGCCGCGCGGCTGGGCGATGCAGGAAGTCGACGTCAGCGGCAAGTCCGACCGCTTCCTGTCGGGATCGCAACTGGATTCGTCCTCGCCGATCAATCTGCGTGGCAATCCCGACACCGGTCTGGGCAACTGGTCCGAGGCCGATATCGTGGCGCTGCTGCAAAGCGGCCGTAGTCCGCATACGGCCGTCAGCGGCCCGATGGTCGAAGTGGTCCAGAACAGCACGCAGTATCTGTCCGCCGATGATCTGAAGGCCATCGCCGTGTATGTGAAGAGCTTGAGCCCGGCGCCGCAAAACGGGGGCACGCGCTTCACGGCCAGCGACGCGACGCTGCAGATGTTCATGTCGGGGCAGGCCAACGAGACCGGTGCGCGCATCTATATGGACAGCTGTGCGGCGTGCCACCGATTGAACGGCCAGGGCCAGACCCGTGTCTTCCCCTCGCTTGCAAACAATCCGATGGTGCTGCACGACAATCCGGACTCGCTTATCGCGGTCATCCTGGCAGGTTCGCGCCTGCCGAGTACAGCGGCCGCGCCGTCGGATCTGGCCATGCCGCCGTTCAAATGGCGCTACGACGATAACGAAGTAGCGGCGTTGGCGACCTTCGTACGCGGCGCGTGGGGCAATCACGCGGAGGCAGTAACAGCGTCGGAAGTGGCCAAGATTCGCAAGCATCAGGCTGAGCAGTAAACCCTGTCGAGCACGGATCGTGCGCGAGCATCGCCCGTTTCGCCTCGGCGAGCGGGCGTTTTTATCGATCGGCTTGTAGCCGATTACATCTCGATTTACACCCCCGTGAAGAGGTAAGCGTGACTCCCCAAAAGAAGGGCTTGAGCCTGCAAACCCGTATCGCCGTGACGATGGCGTTTCTGGCGTTATTGATGCTGATCATCGGCGCGATCGGGTTGTTGTCGACGACGCGCGCCATCAAATCGAATCGCGACACGTATGAAAACAAGCTGACCGCGGCGACCAATCTCGGAAATGCCGAGATCTATCTGGCCCGCACCCGGCTCGTACTGGATCGCGTTGCGCTGCACCCGGAAGATCCGTCGACGCCCCAACAGTTGACCCGGGCGAGCGGATTTTTTAAAGATTCCGACAACTGGTGGCAGAAATTCGTCGATCAAACCCATGAAGCCAGCGAATCCGCCTTGATCGAGACGGCGAGCCAGAAACGTCAGGCGATGTTTGCCGGGGTGTCGGCGTTTATCAATGCGATCCAGGCAGGCGATCGGGCCACCGCCGACAAGATCACGATGACGCAGCTCAGCGCTTTATATAATGCGATGAGCGATAGCAATCAGGCCATCAAGACGGCCTTGTTCGCCAATGCGAAGCGTAATTTCGAGACGACGGAATCGCAATTCCAGCAGATGACGGTGCTGTCGATCGTGATGATCGTGCTGGGCATCGCCGCGGCGGCTTTCAGTTGGTTTTCGCTGCGCCACGCGATCATGACGCCGTTGTATCAGGCCTTGGGGCATTTCGATGCCATCTCCCGCGGCAATCTCAGCGAAGCGATTCACGCGCGAAGCGCTGATGAGATGGGTACCTTGATCCAGGGGGTGGCGTCGATGCAAACCAGCCTGGCCGGCACGGTGCGAACGGTACGCAGCAGCAGCGAGTCGATCGCGACGGCAACGCGGGAGATCGCCGCCGGTACCGTCGATCTGGCCGCGCGTACGGAAGAGCAAGCCGCCTCGCTGGAGGAAACCGCCGCGAGCATGAGCCAACTAACGGCCACGGTGAAGCAGAACGCCGAGAGCGCACGGCAGGGCACGGTCGTTGCCGAGAAAGCGTCTCAGGTCGCTTCCCAGGGCAATACGGTGGTGGAGCGGGTGGTGGGAACAATGGGCGGAATCGACGAGAGTTCGCGCAAGATCGCCGACATCACCGGCATCATCGAAGGAATCGCTTTCCAGACAAATATTCTGGCGCTGAACGCCGCGGTGGAAGCCGCGCGTGCCGGAGAACAAGGCCGCGGATTTGCCGTGGTCGCAACGGAAGTACGCAATCTGGCGCAGCGGTCCTCGGTTGCGGCAAAGGAGATCAAGGAATTGATTTCGGTGTCGGTCGAAAAGGTCGCTGTCGGTTCGTCCCTGGTGGCGGAAGCCGGCGAGACCATGCACGAGGTTCTCTCATCGGTGAAGCAGGTTCAGGACATCATGAACGAGCTTTCCGCCGCCGCGGAGGAGCAACGCGCCGGTATCGAGCAGGTGGACAGCGCCGTCAGCCAGATGGATTCCATCACCCAGCAGAACGCCGCGCTGGTGGAGCAGGCGACGGCCGCGGCCCAAGCACTCGACGAACAGTCGCAGCGGTTGAATGCGGCCGTGGCCGTGTTTCAGTTGCGATAAACGCGCCAGAATGTCCGGACGGTGGGGCGCGTCGGCGCCCCCGTCCTGTCGGGCATAGCGGCGCCGCAGGGGTGGCGCCGCGCGCGGGCACGGCGCTTTTGCATTGATTTCACGCCGTTTCCGCTTTCAACGCCGGAATGTTATCCGGTTTCACAATAGTTTTCTGCGGCGCGGGTAGGCAATCTTTCTCGATAACGGTGCGACAATCGGGGAATTTTCCTGTGCCGATAAACCCGCGAAGACTGCCGTCGACCGCCATCCGGTCGCTGACGATCAGCCCGATGTGGCGCTACGTCTTAAAGACCGTCCTTGCCGCTTTCATCGCGATTGCCGTGGCGATGGTGCTGGATCTGCCTCAGCCGAAGACGGCGATGACGACCGTGTTCATCGTCATGCAGCCGCAAAGCGGCATGGTCCTGGCAAAAAGCTTTTACCGGATCGTCGGGACCCTGGTCGGGCTTGTCGTCATGCTCGTCTTGATCAGCCTGTTCTCGCAATATCCGGAACTGTTCGTCCTCGGTATCGTCAGTTGGATGGGCGTCTGCACGGCCGGCGCGCTGCGGTATCGCCATTTGCGTTCCTACGGGTTTTTGCTCGCTGGCTATACGCCAGCCCTCATCGGATTCGCTGCGGCACAGGATCCCAATACCGCATTCATCGCGTCCACGACGCGTGTCTTGGAAATCCTCCTCGGCGTGGTCGTCTCGGCCATCGTCAGTGCGACGGTCTTCCCCGAGCACAGCGAGCTGGCCGCGCGGAAAGTGCTGGACAACCGTTTCCGGGCGCTCGTCTCCTGGGTCGCCGACCTGGGTCAAGGACGCGTCGATCCTAGCCGTCTCGAAGCCCTTAGCGTGCAATGGGCCGCCGATGTGGTTCGCTTCGAAGGCGCCCGTAACGCGGCCTGGTTCGAGGGGGCGTCCGCGCGTATGCGAGGGACGCGGCTCGCGCATATCAATGCCGAGTTCATGGAGGTAACCACCCGTCTTCATGCCCTGAGTCAGCTTTTGATACGACTCGATGCCGCATCACGCGCGCGCGTCGCCGATCCTTTGCACGCGCTGATGCAAGCCTTGAGCGTCGTCTTATCGCCTGACGGTGCCGCTGTCGGCAACGCGTATCAGGCGAACGCACTCGCGGCGCGCCTGGGGCAGTTCGGCGTCGACTTGCCGAGCCAACTTGATGCGGCAAGGCGGATGATCGAACCGGCGCCGGCGGACGTACTGTTGGAATTCGATACCGGAGGCGAATTGCTGTCCAGTCTGGTTGTCGATTTGCGCGCTTATGCCGACACCTATGCCTCGCTGCACGACGACAAAGCGCAGGGTTCCGGTCGCCACACGCTGGTGTTCCGGCCGCATACCAATGCGTTCGCTGCTGGCGTGGCCGGTGGACGGGCCATGCTGGTTGTCCTGTTGCTTGCCGCGGTCTGGATCGCGACGGCATGGCCGGACGGGATGATGGCGGTGCTGACGGCTGGCCCGGTCTGCGCATTGGCCTCGACGACGCCGAACGCGTTGATGACCGCACGCCAGATGACGCTTGGCGCGCTCTTCGCCTGCCTGGTCGCGATCTTTCTCTCGTTCGTCGTGTATCCCGCAATCAGCAGCCTTGCCTTGCTCTACCTGGCGTTGGCGCCTTTTCTGATCGCGGGCGTCTATCTCACGACGCAGATAAAGACGCTCGGAATCGGCCTCGGATTTTGCATCTTCGTCTCGTTTCTGGCCGGGCCCGACAACTATGCGAGAGCGGCGGCGATGCCGCTGGTCAACGATTGCGTATCGCTGATGATCGCCTTTATCGTGGTGACGCTGGCCTATACCTTCGTCTGGCCCACCTCGGGAAACTGGCTTAGATCGAGGCTGCTGCGTCAGTTGCGCCGCCGCGTCCTGATCGTCTGCACGCAGAGACGATACCGCGACAGCAGAATCTTGCGCGCGCATTTCGAAAGCGGTACGCGGGATTTGATGTCGCAGTTGATGGTATTGCCGGAGCAGTCTCCGGCACAGCGCAAGGCGGCATTGGCTTGGGCGTTTGTCGTGCTCGAGGTGGGCCATGCCTTGCTGGATCTGCGCGTGGAGCGGATGCCGCCACCTGATCCAGCGACGATGCCACGCCCCGAATCTCTTTCACTGGATGCGATGGTTTCGGAGATTGCCCGTTTCTTCGAGCGATCCGACCGGGCGCACTATGACAAAGCGCTCGCCTCGGTGGCGGCGTCGATCGAACGGCATGGGATGGCGCTAAGTCAGGCAACGAATGCGGACAGCGACGGCACGTCGGTACGTTCTCTACGACGCACGCTGTCGCGCTTGCATTTCATCCGAACCGCGCTGATCGATGCGGCCGGACCGCGCGGGATCTGGCACCCAGCGTTCTTTGAACAATCGGAATAGCGTTCTACTTCGCTCAAGGTGCCGTTTCGGTCTGTGATCGTTGCAGCAGCGGAAGATGGGGGAGGGTGAGGTTCAGGCTTTGTTTGGAAATCTGCGTATGCTCTTTCATCAGCGCCTCGACACGCGATCCTTCGCCATTTTTCAACGCATCGACAATCGCGTGATGCTGTCGGTGGGCATACGACAGCATGGCAAATTGCCGTTCCCGCGCCGCGGCATCGAATGCGACGGTTCCGGGTGAGACGAAGGGGATCTTGTTGTTCAGGCTCAGCGCCGCGTTGACGGCCAGATTTCCCGCCGCGTGGGTGATCAGCGCGTGAAAACGGCCGTTGAGCGCCGCGTATCGGAGATCGTCGCCGCGTTGCATCTGCTTGGCGTGGAATAGCGCGTCGCCTTCTGCCAGGCAATCCTCCAATTGCGCAAGCAAGGTGCCGGACAAGCCGCGTTCAGCGAGGGTTCGTGCGGCAAGCCCTTCTAGCGTCCCGCGTACATCGATCCCATCGAGGACGTCCCGGACGCTGAATTGGCGCACGCCGAAGCCCCGCGCGCCGGTCTTTTCGAGCAGCCCCTCCGACGCCAGCACACTCAAGGCATAGCGCAGCGGCGTGCGCGATACCCCTAAGGCTTCCGACAGCTGCGCCTCTACCAGACGCTGGCCGGGCGTTAAAGCGCCGGAAAGAATTTGTTCCCGAAGGGACTGTACAAGCGCTTGCTGGGTGGTTTCGTTCATCGTCGCAGGACCGGTCGGTGCCGTCAGTATAGCGAATCCTGTCAGCCGGCGACGAAGTGTCCGGGGCGCAGGCCGCCAGTCGAGTATTGCTAAAACCACACCTCTGCTATCGCTTTTGTTTATCGATTCCGTCTATTCGCGGCGGCAATCGAAAGCGTCGTTTCACCTATTTGGGATACCAAAAACCCAATATGCGCAACGCGCCGCATGCGTTGCGGACTGGAAGAAAACCGTTTGGAACGGGCATTCATCGCATTATTCATAGTCTTTCATGGCAAGCCTATGGTTTACCCATGCTTGCCGAGACGTCCGACTCACGCCATCTTTGTATCCCATACAGTGCCGTAAGCCGAAAGGCCACGGAAGGGAAAAACCACTCGGTGTAGCAACGAAGCTGAAGTGGACGCGGACGCCGCTTCATCATGCGCCGGCGAGAAAGGAAGGGAAAGGAATGGCAAAGATCATCGGTGGCATCGGTACCTCGCACGTACCGACAATTGGGCTGGCCTACGACAAGGGCAAGCAAAACGATCCGGCATGGGCGCCGATGTTTGCCGGCTATGCGCCGGTTGCGCAATGGCTCGCGGAACAGAAACCCGACGTGATGCTGATGTTTTACAACGATCACGCGAACAGTTTCTTCTTCGACTGCTATCCGACGTTCGCCTTGGGGGTGTCCGAAAGCCACACCTTTGCCGACGAAGGTGCTGGAAAGCGGCCGCTTCCCGATATCCGGGGGCATGCCGACTTCGCCGCGCACATTGCCGAACAATTGCTGAACGATGAGTTCGACCTGACGATTTTTCAGGACAAGGCGCTCGACCATGGCTGCAATTCGCCGCTATCGCTGATGCTGCCGCATGCCGAAGCCTGGCCCGTCGCGCTGGTTCCCTTCGAGGTCAACGTGTTGCAGTACCCGCTCCCCGCTGCCCGGCGTTGTTACCGGCTCGGGCAGGCGTTGCGGCGGGCGATTGCGTCGTACCCGGAGGACTTGAAAGTGGTCGTCGTCGGCACCGGCGGTCTCTCCCATCAGGTGCATGGCGAGCGCAGCGGCTTCAATAACGAGACATGGGATGCGACCTTTCTCGATTTGATCGTCGACGATCCCGAAAAACTCGCCGAGATGAAGCATGTGGACTACGTGCGACTGGGCGGCGCGGAAAGTGTCGAAACCATTATGTGGCTGGCGATGCGCGGTGCGCTCGGCAGCACGGTGCGGGAGCTGCATCGCAGCTACTACCTGGCGACCAGCACCGCAATGGCGGTCACGCTGTACGAAGGAGAGGGCGCATGAATCCGCAACTGGAGGGCGTAGAGGCACTGACCGGCACCTATCCGTTCGATATCCGGCAAAGCATCAAGGCGATGCGCTTGAACCGTTTCTTCTGGCGGATGCGCGAGCCCGATGCCCGTGCCCTGTGGGTCTCGGACCGCACGGCCGCCTACGATGCCGCCGGTTTGACGGCTGTCGAGCGTGATTTGGTGGACACGGTCGATTGGATCGGGCTCATTCAGTACGGTGTCTGTTTTTTCGTCCTGGAAAAATTCGCCCGCGTCGTGCGCGTAACCAATCTCGAAATGTACGCCAGCATGCGCGGCGAAACCTTCGAGGATTTCCTGAAGACACGCAAGGTGCCGGGCGCCGTGTAGCGTTCGTGCGATGGACGGCAGGCCGCATGGCATGCCGTCTATCGTTCCCTATTAGTGTGTATGCCTAAGCAATAAACTGGGCGTCGCCCTCAAAACAGATTCCCGGCTGTGATGCCGCCCTGGCGGGCCAGTGTCGTTGCACGAGAACCAATCCCTTCAAGGAGACAGGTATGAAACCGGCAGAAGCGGTAGACATCAAAGCATTTATCGATGAGCGCAAGGTATCGGCCTATCAGTGGCTGGTGCTGGTGTTGTGTTTCATTATCGTCACGTTGGATGGCATCGACACGGCGATCATGGGCTTTGTCGCGCCGGCAATCATGCAGCAGTGGCATGTCGCGCGTGCCGATTTCGGACCGGTCATGAGCGCGGCGATGGTGGGACTGGCGATCGGCGCGCTCGTGGCAGGTCCGGTGGCGGACAAGATCGGCCGAAAGAAGGTGCTGCTGGGTTCGGTGGCCTGTTTCGGCGTGTTCAGTGTGCTGTGCGTTGTGGCGCATACGCCGCTGGAGCTGGTTGCGCTGCGCTTTCTGACCGGGCTGGGGCTGGGCGCGGCGATGCCGAATGCAACGACCTTGCTGTCGGAGTATGTGCCATCGCGCAGCCGCTCGCTGTTGGTCACGATCATGTTCACCGGGTTCAACTTCGGGTCGGGTGCCGGCGGCTTTCTCGCGGCCTGGTTGATCCCGCATTTCGGTTGGCGTTCGGTGTTTCTCGTCGGCGGTTTATTGCCGCTGGTCAGCTTGCCTTTCCTGGTCTGGCTGCTTCCCGAGTCTGCACGCATGATGTTGATCATGCGGGTCTCCACGCAGCGGATTGCGCGTACGCTCGGTCGCGTCTGCGGAACGCGTTTTGCCGATGATGTCCGTTTCGTCTCTCCGGAGCCGGTCATGGTGTCGAAGGCACCGGTGCGTATGTTGTTTGCCGATGGCTATGCGGCGAATACGGTCAGCTTGTGGGTGACTTACTTCATGGGGCTGCTGATCATCTATCTGCTGACCGGATGGCTGCCCACCTTGATCCGCGATGCCGGCATGCCGATCGAACGGGCCGCGGCGATCACCGGGATGTTCCAGTTGGGCGGCACCGTCGGCGCGGTCGTGGTCGGATTCGCCATGGACCGGATGGATCGCAATATCGTCATCGGAACGGCCTACATGCTGGGCGGGGTCTTTATCCTTGCGCTCGGTACCGGAACGATGCAATCGGCGCTGCTGCCGACCTTGGTGACGCTGGCGGGTTTCTGCATGAGTGGGGCGCAAACGGGGCTGAATGCCTTGGCGCCAAGCTGCTATCCGACCCGCGTGCGGGCCACCGGGGTCAGTTGGATGCTGGGCATGGGGCGGCTCGGCGGTATTTTGGGATCGGCGATCGGTGGCGTGCTGCTGTCGTCCGGATTCGGATTATCGACGGTCTTTTCCTTGTTGGCCGCCCCGGCGGTACTCGCCGCGCTGGCGATCGTTGCAAACCGTGCGTCGCGTCGCTTGATCACGACGACGCTGGTCGAACGCTGAACGATGGGGCAAGGAGGACGTCGCACCAAAAACAGACACGCTGCACAGACAGATAAAACGCAAAAAAACAGCATCATCGGAGACCGTATCATGAGAAAGCAACGCTTATCCCTTACCCCGCGACTGGGACCCGTCCAACGTTCGATGTTCGTCATCGGGCCGCGTGCCGCGCTGCGACGCACTGCGATGCGTCAAGCGGTCGTATTCGCCAGTGCCGTCATGTCGACGGCGGCCTGGGCCCAAACCAGCGTGACGTTGTACGGCATCGTCGATAACGGTATCGGATATCAAAATAACGCGGCGACCGTGGGCGCCACGTCAGGCGGCGCCGCCCTGACCAAGATGAACCAGGGCGTATGGGCCGGTAGTCGTTTCGGCTTGAAAGGCAGTGAAGACCTTGGTGGTGGGATGAAGGCAGTCTTCACCTTGGAGTCGGGGTTCAATTCCGCTACCGGCGCCACGCAATATACCAATGCGATGTTCGGCCGCCAGGCTTGGGTCGGCGTAACGCACAATACGTACGGAACCTTGACGGCGGGGCGTCAGTACGCCTCCTACTACCAAACGATGTCGGCATTCAGTCCGACCACCTGGGTGACCGGCTACTACGGTGCGCATCCCGGCGACGTCGACGGCTTGGATACGATTTATCGCGCCAATAACACGCTGGAGTACACATCGGCGCGCTGGTACGGGCTGCAAGCCAGTGGATCCTATTCCTTCGGAGGCGTGGCCGGCAGTACCAACGCCGGCTCGACCTGGGCGACAGGCCTGCAATATGTGAACGGCCCCATTGGCGCCGGCGTGGCGTTCGAACGTATCCAGAATGCAAACACGGCAGGCGGGGCGTGGGGGGCAAACTCGACGACATCGAACGGCGGCGCCGAAATTGGCGTGTCGGCGCTGACGAACGGTTACCAGACCGCGCGTGCGCAGCAACGGCTTGCCGTCGGCATGAGCTATAAATTCACGCCGGACTGGGATGTGTCGGCGACGTACACCAATACGCAATATATCCCCGGAACGGCATCGAGCTTCCGCGACACGGCGATTTTCAATACGGCTGGCGCGGTCCTGCATTGGCATGCATCGGTGGCCTTGGACTTTGGCGCGGGCTATGCGTATACGCAGGCGAGCAAAGCGAACGGTATCGGCGACAGCGCGCGCTATCATCAGTTCAATTTGTCTCAATATTACGCTTTGTCGAAACGCACCGGAGTGTATCTGCTCGAGGCGTATCAACACGCCAAGGGCCAGACCTTGGGATCGAGCGGCGCAGGCAATATCATCGCGGCAACGGCATCGTTGGGCGACGGGATGAATACGACGCCCTCATCCAACGGCAATCAACTGGCTGTCGGCGCGGGCATCATTCACCGCTTCTGACGGCCACGCACGTACTCGAGCCTCCGAGTACGTCGATCCCGCCGCCGCCATGCGCATCGTCGATTTTTGGCGTGTCTACAATAGCCCTGTACGATCGTCGGTTTGCACGGTTGGACGCTACAGGGAGAGGTTGCGGTGAGGATCGATGCAGTCGATGTGAGGTTGTTGGAATCGCCGATCAAGATGAAACGCTCGCAGGGCGTTGGTAGCGTTCAGGCGAGCATCAAGCGGGTGCTGCTGACGGTCAAGACAGCGGACGGCCTCGAAGGCGTTGGCGAAGGCCAGGCCTGGGAGGTTTTCTCAGGGACCAATGAAAACCTCTATCACGCGATAGCCTCCTACCTTCGCCCGGTGCTATTGGGCCGCGATGCGCGCCATATTCCGCAAATCATGGCCGACTGCGATCGCGCCCTCGTGGCGAATCCAGAAGCCAAAGCCTGCGTCGAAATGGCGCTATTCGATCTGTGCGGCAAGGCGGCGGGCTTACCCCTGGTGCAATTGCTGGGGGGCAGTTTTCGCGACAAGATTCCCTTCTCGTTTTCGATCGCGAATCCCGATATCCAGGCCGACCTGGATCTGGCGAAAGCGATGATCGCCGACGGTCATCGTATTTTCAAGGTCAAGACCGGCTTTTCCTCGCACGCCGCGGATATGCGTCGCATGACCTTGCTGCGTGAGCATCTGGGCGACGCCGAGGCGGTCGATCTCCGCGTCGACTACAACCAGGGACTTTCGCCGTATAACGCATTGGCACAGTGCCGCGCGATGGAAGTCTTCCAACCCACCTTCATCGAACAGCCGGTACCGCGTGATGCCTTGGATGCGATGGCGCACCTGACCGCTGCACTCGATACGCCGATCATGGCGGACGAAAGCGTGTTCTCGCCCGCCGAGGCGTTGACGATCGTCCAGCGCAAAGCCGCCGATATCATCAGTATCAAATTAATGAAAGCAGGCGGCTTGCGACGCGCGGCGGAAGTCAATGCCATCGCGCAGGCCGCCTTTTTGCCGTGCTATGCGGGCACGTTATGGGAAGGTGGCGTCGCGCTCGCCGCCGCGACGCATTTTGTTGCGGCGACGGCCAATGTCAGCTTGGGCTGCGAGTTCTATATGCCCCGCTTCGTGTTCGAGAACGATATTCTGGTGACCCCTGTCGTCGCCGAAAAGGGTTTCGTGCAGGTGCCGACCGCGCCGGGCATCGGCGTCGAAATCGATTGGGACGTCGTCAACAAACAATGCGTAGCCGCCTGTTGAGTAGATGCCGCGGCGCGCCTCGTGCCTGACTGATTGCTTACCTCTGGATGTGAAATGGGTCAAAAAATGAATCGACGTCACTTCATCGCGATGGCAGGTGCATCGGCATTCGCCGCCACTTCCCCATGGGCCTATGCACAATCGGATGCATCCACGTGGGCGAGAGTGCAACGTACCAAGACGGTTCGAATCGGGGTCGTCCGGAGCGGCATCCCTTATTATGCGAAAGACATCGCCTCGGGAAACTGGTCGGGCTGTATGTACTCGTTCTATGAGGGTGTCGCGAAAAGTGTCGGCGCGAAACTGGACATCACGGAGACGACGTGGGGCAATTCCGTGCTCGACCTCCAATCTAATAA
Source organism: Robbsia sp. KACC 23696 (assembly GCF_039852015.1). Taxonomy (NCBI): domain Bacteria; kingdom Pseudomonadati; phylum Pseudomonadota; class Betaproteobacteria; order Burkholderiales; family Burkholderiaceae; genus Robbsia; species Robbsia sp. KACC 23696. The sequence goes on from NZ_CP156627.1 coordinate 1,428,638, forward strand.
AATCGATCTGTTTTTTGGGCTGAATCCAACGCCGCAACGTGCCGCCGTGATCGATTTCACGAACCCGGTGCTGAATATCGCCTTCACCGTGTTGACGAAGACGCCGGAGAAGTTCGCCACGTGGGCGAGTCTGGATTCGCCGGAATTCACCGTGGCCGTGGACAATGGTTCGTCGCACGATGCGCTCGCGACGCGCTTGTTGAAGAAAGCTAATATCGTGCGTCTCGAAAGTGCATCGGAGGCGACGCTGGCCGTTCAAACCGGGCGGGCCAATGCACAGGTGATCGTGTTGCCGCTGGCGTTGAGCGTGGTGGCAAAGAACCCGGCGGCGGGCAAGATGGTCATTCCGACGCCGCAAGAAAACGCCACGTCCAATGGCGGCGTGCGCAAGGAAGCCGATGCGCAGTGGCTGCAACACGTCAATGCATGGATCGCGCAAGCGCATGCGAGCGGGCAGATCAAGCAGGCGTTCTTCTCGAGTCTGCAGAATCTCGCAGGCGTTCCGGCAGACGCGATTCCGAAGGACCTATCCGTTTAACGAAAGCGTCGTGCTCCCGCGCGACCTTAATAACCGGGCGGCGCGATAAAGCCGCCGAACGCCGCTTCGTAAAGGCGTGCGAACGCGAGCGGCGTGCGGTCCTCGAGATACGCCCCCACCGCTTGCGCACCGATCGGTAAGCCCGAGGCGTCGCGCCCGACCGGAAAGCTCGTTGCGGGCAAGCCCGGCAATACAGGCAAGCCGGCCCAATGGAATAGCTCGCGGAAATACAGGTGTTTTTCCCCGTCCGGGTAGGCCACGGGAAACTGCCGTGCATCTTTGTTCAGCGTGTTGTTGTGAGCGAATGCCGGCAACGGCGCAACCGGCGTGACGATGACGTCGATATGCGCGAACAGCGCCTCCCATTGGGCGCGCAGTGCCAAACGTGCTTCATGCTGTGCCAGCCAGGCGCGATGCGTGATCGAGAACGAGCGCAACCAGGCCGCATCGGCGGAGGTGTCGTCGTCGCGCAATGCGGCTAGCCGGGCTGCGGCGCTGTCGTCGAGCGGCGGCGGGTTCACCAGCGAAGCCCCCAGCAATGAGCGATAGAGTGCATGCGCGGCGATCAAATCGGGTAAGACGGCGTCGGCGGTGCCTGCCGTCAAGCTGTCCGGCGTCAGCACGGTCACGTTGCTCGCCTGCAGATTCCGGGCGACGCGCGCCACGACGTCGCGCTCGGTGATACTGGCCTCGGTGCCCGGCCAGTGGTCCAACAGCAAGACGCGAAAATCGGATAGCCGCGTGTGGCGCGCCGCAGGCAAGGACACGCGCCACGCCTTGCGCTCGACCGGATCCTGGTTCACCAACAAATCCAGTGCCAATTCGAGATCGGCCGCGGTACGCGCCATGGGACCTGCCACGGTCAGGTCGCGCGTCGCATGCCGTCCTTGTGGGACGCCGGTGCCGCGTAGCGAAATCAGGCCTTGACTCGGCTTATGCCCGAAAACCCCGGTGAAGTGCGCCGGTATACGAATCGATCCCCCGATGTCGGAGCCCAATTCAAGTGCCGAGAAACCGGCCGCCAGTGCGGCGGCAGAGCCACCGGATGAACCGCCGGGCGTACGTGCTGGGTCCCACGGATTGCGCGTGATGCCATGGATGTCGTTGGCACTTTGCAAGTCAGCCAGCCCGAGCGGTACATTGGTTTTCCCGACCAGAATCGCGCCGGCGGCGCGAAGGGCCGCGATCGCTGGCGCGTCCTGCTGCGCGACATTATCACGATAGAGCGGATTACCGACCGTCGTCGGCCAGCCTGCGACGTCGAAGGACTCCTTGACCGTAACCGGCACGCCGAGCAATGGCAATCGAACGCCTTGTGCCAGTGCGATATCGGCAGCCTGTGCGGCGGCGCGTGCCGCGTCGGCGTCAAGAAAAATCACCGCGTTGAGCACGGGATCGAAGCGAGCGATACGTGCCAGCACCTGTTCCAGCAGGGCGGCCGCACTGATCTCACCAAGCGCCAGCGCCCGTGCTTGCTCGGCTGCACCCGCATACACCAGGCGCGGATCGCGGACGTGCCGCCCGTCTGCCTGCTTTGTTGTCGACGCCACTTCGGAAGCACCGGTCGAGGGCGCAATATCAAGACGATCGTTCACGGCAGAAACTCCTTTGAGTCAGGGCTGGGCCTGCTAATAGCGCTATTGCTTCGGCGCGATCCATGCGTCCGATGCATCGCCGGATAGCACATCGACGCTATTGACCCAGTCATGGACACGTACCGTACGCACGGTGAGGGTGGGCACGGTCGCCAGCGGCAATACCGGCAGATCGCGTCCGACGATCTGTTGAATCTGTCGGAAGGCCGCTGCGCGTGTGTTGTCGTCCACCGCCACGGCGGCATCGCGGAAGAGTTGGTCGACCTCGGCATTTTGATAATGCGATGCGTTGACCCAGATCAAAGGATGGCGCACGCCATCAGACCAATAGATGCGTTGCACGCCGACGCTGGGATCGTATAGGCGTCCCAGACCATTGATATTCAGGTCGAAATCGCGCGTCGAATAGACGTGCTTCAAATAGGTTGGCAAATCGCCATCGACGATCGACACGGTGATGCCGATACGCTTCAACGACGATCGCAGAAAATCGGCGGTATGTGCAAAGTTGATGCCGGGAATATACGTAAGGCGCACGGCAAAGCGCTCGCCGTTGGCCTTGCGGGGATAACCGGCCCGATCAAGCAACGTATTGGCGGCGGCGAGATCCAGGGGATAGTGGAACGTGCTGTCGTCGTAATACGATTGCAATACCTTGGGCACCGGCGAGTCGACCCGCTGCGCATGACCGAATAGCACGATCTTCGCCAGCAGATCCCGGTCGACAGCTTGCGCGATCGCGTGCCGTACCTCTGCTTTGGCCAGGATCGGATTATCGAGATTGAATTCGAGAAACGATGCGTTATTGAGATATGCATCGCTCGTATCGTCGACGCGAAAGGCCGGATTCTTTGCCAGGCGATCCAGATCGGGGAGGGCGACGTTTTCGACGATATCGGCGCCCCCCGATTCGAGCGTGGTCGCGATCGCGCTCGAATCGGGGATGATCTTGATGATGATCCGATCAAGATAGGGATGGCCGCTGCGCCAGTAGCGCGGGTTCCGGCGCAGTTCGACGTGATCGCCGCGCGCCCAGGTGACGAGGACATACGGTCCGGTCCCGATCGGCGCATTCGTGTTCGGGCTCGATAGCGGATCGTCCGGGTTCGGATATCGATAATGCGGCACGATCGGCGTCTCGGCCGACGACAAGGCCTTGAGCAGATAGGGCGCCGGTTTAGACAGCACCAAGACGGCGGTCAAGGGATCCGGCGTCTCGACCGTTTTCAAATTGGCAAACGTGATACGACCGCGCGGGCCGCGTTGCTGCTGTTCGAGAATGGAAAACTTGACGTCGGCGGAGGTGAACGGATGGCCGTCACTGAACGTGACGTCGGGGCGCAGATGGAAGGTATAGCGCAGGCCATCGGCACTGATCTGCCAGGAGGTAGCGAGCAGTGGCTGAGGGACGAAATGCGGATCGTAGCGGAGTAACCCTTCGGTAATCTTGCTGCTGATATCCCGGTTGTCGGTTTTGGTATCGAGGAAGGAGACGAGCGCCGTGGGGTCGGTCGCCGTCGCAAACGTCAGTGTCCCGCCTCGGATCGGAGTGTCAGGCGCGGTGCTGCCCGGGGCAGCCGTGGTTTCAGCAGCGTCTGCAGCGCGAAGCGGTGCCGCAGCAAGCAGGCTGACCGACAGCAGAAGAAGGGCGGTACGACGAATCATGAGGCGGTTTCCACGGGTGGCTGGGCGAACAAGGTAAGTGCGCCAGCGTAGCAGTGGAAAACCGTTCGGCTAAATACCGTTTATCGATAAGTACAGCACCGTATCGATAGTCGCGCATGATCGTCGGATAAGCGTCGAATGCGCGTCGGGTGTGCGATCGTGACTATTTTGAGATGGTCCGAGCACGCCGCGACATCACGTGCTTGCCGACGAGACGTCCGATTGCACGATGTTGACCGTCTTGCTGGCATCGCCGGCAAGGCCCATGGCCGCCGCATCGTCCGTCGGATTTTGGTATGCGCGGATCGCATCGCCGTCGCCGGCGGTACGTCCGTCGGACAAGGTGATCGTCATATTCGTTGCGATGCCGTTGTCGTCCTTGTCGCCATCGACCTTGCTGACGTCGGGGTTGCCCGCGCCGGCGGCCTGACCGTTCGCGGCACCGCCATCTTCGTACAGCACTTCGTTGGTATTCGAATTGCCTTGTGCGTCCGACGGCGAGATACGCACGCCTTCATCCTCTGAACCGGCGATAAACGTGCCCGTTTCTCCGGGCTGTAGCGTCATCGTGCCCTTTTTCGCGCCGTCAACGGAGTAGGTGATCGACTCTGCCCGAGCCGTATCATCGGTGTAATTGAAAGTCTTGTCGTCGCCGGTGCCGGTGTCCATGACTTCCGACGATGCCGGGCTCACGCCACTGATCGCCTGGGCCTGCGGCACGCCGTCGGCATTCGTGGTCAGCGTGGCGTTCTGCGTCGCATCGCTGGTTTGCGGTGTCGTCGTCGTATCCGCGGTGTTCGTAGCATCAGGCGGTTGCTGCACCGCGGACGTAGCTGGCGCGGCGGCAGCTGCACTGGACGTGGCAGCCGGGGTAGCGTCCGCAGCGCGTGCGTGATATTGCTGATAGGCCTGAAATGCGTCGGGACCGACGTTCATCCGCGTTCCACCAACCCCCGAGGGGCCGTTCGCCTGATCGTCGTTGGCTGAATTGGCACCACCGCCGTTCAATTGGGAACCGATATCCGCCATCAACTGGCGGAGTAATTCCTTGACGCCTTCGGGCAGCTCGTCGAGGCCCGAGTCGGAAGAAAGAGAGTTGTTGCCGCCTAGATCGTGAACATAGGACGAAGACCTGATTTCGACGCTCATTGCGCGCTCCGTGGTGATCGGGTTTTGCGTGCTGACAGGATGGAACGGTTTCCGATGTTCTGACCGTTCCATCGTTCGGTGCGCCGAGAAAGCGAATCGATTGCGCCGCAAGCGAAATGTGGTCGATGCCCGGCTTATAATTCGCGAGCGCTGTTATGCCCTTATTTTCAAACAGGAAGGACCATGGTCGTTCGATACAAGCATTACAAGGGTGGAATCTACGAACTCGTGTGTGAGGCCACGATGGAGGCGGACCATACGCCGCTGATCGTTTATCGTGCGGCGAATGGCACCGTGTGGTGCCGCCCGAAAGCGGTTTTTTTCGAGACGATCGAAGTCGACGGCGTGCGCATGCCGCGTTTCGCTGAAATAGGCTAAGGCGCCGGGCGCGCTTTCACGCCGCAAATCGCGGGATGCGAGGCATTATCGATGCGCCCGCGTTCGCAGGCTGGCTCCCATTTATTTAGGCGCGCTATAGGGTGTGAAGAAATCGGCACCGAGCCAGTCGGGCGTTTTGCCTTCGTACAGCGGAGCATGTTCGACATAATCGGACGCGCTGTCCACGCTGCCGGCGTCGCCGAACACGGCGACGGCAGGGTAGGGATAGACAAGACGCGTGCGCTTTGGACTATTGGCCTGCGGCATCGGCAGCGCTGCGTCCATGCTCGAAAAGTCGCCGTCGCCGCGGCTCTCTCCCGCGCCGCTCCCCATCCCACCGCGACGGCCCATACCGCCGCCCATCCCACCAGCGCGCCCCATCTTATCCGGGCGCCCGCCACCTGACCCGATGTCACCGCCCGCGTTCGACATGAGGTCGCCGCGCAAGGGGCCGTGAATACGGGGTGCCAGCGCTGTCCCCGGATCGGCGTCGCTCACGACGACCGCATCGGGGGAGGCGGCTTTTTCTGTCCAATTCAGCATCTGCGTCAGAAAGTCCGCATCGCTAGGGCCTTCGCCGCCGCCACAGTGCGATACGCCGGGGAGCAGATAGAGCCGCTCGAACCGATCGACGGCGGCCTTCCCCATGAAGCCCTCCATCGCTTCCTGATAGGCGATCGTGTTCAGCGGCGAGATGTGCGGATCGGCCCAGCCGTGCCACAGGATCAACTTCCCGCCACGCGCGGCGAAGGCACGCAGATCCGGATTTGTCGCATCGTACAAGGGATGCATCGCGCGGAGTCGCGCCAAGGTGGCTGCGTCGAACGATATCGACGAGAGCGCGACCGACGATGCCGCAGGCTTGGGCAAGGCCAGATATTGCCAGGTCCCTTCGGCGATCATTCGGCTCATGACCGGCTGCGATGCATCTCCAGGGACGAACACGCCTTCCCAATTCAGCTCCGAGCCGGGTTGCGGCCCTGCGATAGTCAGCCTTGCACCCGTTTTCGGATCGCGTGGTCCGTCATACAGTTTGCGGACAGTCTCGACTTGGCGTGGCGTCAGGCAGTTGGCATCGCCGGACTGGCCCTCGCGACACTGCAGCACAGCAGGATCGAAATGGCACAAGCGCGGATCCGTCAGAATACCGTCCTTCTGACCATCCAATGCATCGCATTGCGCCAGCACGGCACGATGCAGGAGCGGCAGCGCTGCGGCCGTGATGATCGCTTTGCCCTCGCTGTCGGTGTTCGCCGCCACTTGCCAGGCATGATATAGCGCGTTCTGCACCTGAAACATCATCGCGGGCGCGCCGGCAATGATCCCGTCGAAGTCCTCCGGATAGCGCTGGGCTTCGATCAAGGCCTCGCGTCCGCCATCGGAGCAACCGTCGAAATAGGCATAGCGCTGCGCTTGGCCGTAGTAGGCCAGAATCAGCATTTTCGATACGAGCGCCGTAAGATGCTGGCCCCGATAAGCGAAGTCCTTGCGCTTTTCGGGATCGACGCCGAACCCGGTATCCATTCCTTTATGTCCCATATCGGTCGCGGCGACGGCGAAGCCATTGTCGCGAACGGGGACGCAACCGCGGGCCGCGCCGATTCGGGTGCTGATCTGGCCACAGGTGCCTTCGCATCCAACTTGCAGGAAGCGCTGCGTCCAGGTGGACACGGGCAGCTCCAAGCGGAAACCGATAGCCGGTGCCAGCGTGCCCTCGACCACGCAGCTGGCGGTATCGTGAAGCATCATCTCGCGGGCCGACGTAATCGCGCTGCCTGGACCGCCGATCTTGACGATATCGATATTGCGCAGATCGGCGCATTGCAGCGTCGATGGCACGATCTGGGTGCTACCCCCCGGGGCGACCGGCGTCGATGCTATCGCCACGGTGTCAGGCGTTGCTGCATGCGCGGCCTTGGCCGCCAGCGCTTGCGCTTGTAAGGCGAAGGCAATGCCGAACGCGGCAATCACGCCCAGCGCTATTCGATACCTCTGTCCGATTGCGATTCGCACCGTCGATTTCCCCATAAGTAAGCGCGCAATTCTGACATGTGGCGCTGCGCGTTCCGACACCGGATCGTTTCGCATCCTTTCAGATTCCTACTACGGCTGGCGGGGATTTGTGACCCAGCGCATCGCTGCGCGACGACCGTGCTCGCGCAACGGCTCACGCTGCCCCCCGCGTCACGCCGCAGACCGCGCGTCACAAATCGAAGTTTGACGGCATCAACACCACATCGCGAATGGTGGTTCCGCGTTTGCGGCTCAGCATGAACAGAATCACCTCGGCCACTTCGTCCGTGTCCAGGATGCTGCCCGTCGCCTTGGCCTCTCTGAGTTTCTCCTCCGGCCAATCGGCAAGGAGGGCGCTTGCGACGGGGCCCGGGGATACGGAACCCACGCGGATACCGTGTTTGAAGACCTGCCGGCGCACGGTTTGAACGAAACAGTGGATCGCCCACTTCGACGCGGCATAAACCGGCTCCCACGGCGTGGGAAAGTGGGCCGCGAGGGAGCTCGTCACGATGATGTCGCCGGACTTGCGTTCGATCATATGCGGCAAGACGTCGTGTACGTTTTTCATCACGACGTTGACATTCAGGTTCAGCATGCGGTCGATGGCGGCGCTGTCGGTCTCGATCAAATCCCCGCCCAGATAGCTTCCTGCATTCACATGGAGAATATCGATTTGCTCGACCAGCGCGAGTGCGTCCCGCACGAGTGACGCGCACGCCTCGGCATCGAGCAAATCGACCACGAGGGGGATGGCGGCATCGCCTAATGTCGCGCATACCGAGCGCAATGCTTGTTCATCACGATCGGCCAGCACGACTTTGGCGCCGGCCGCAATCATCGCTTCGGCGCTCGCCAACCCAATGCCCGACGCGGCGCCGGTGATGACGGCGCACTTATCCTCCAGCAATCTAACCATGTGTGTCTCCCGATTGACGAGTGGCGGCGCCGAGGGGACCACCGTCAACCAGTCTACCGCGCGTCCTGGGAGTCAGTCGTTAAACGTGGCATCGTCCCCGACGGTGCCCGTCGCGCCCTGTCGCCGTGTCATTCGACCGCTGTCAGCGCCGCACCGTGTGGCGCGGGCGAGTCGCTTGCCATCGACGTGTCCGCCAGCGAGGCGAGATAACGCTTTGCCGCTTCCCGCGCGAGCGAAGCGATGCCCATGGCGACCGGCTTGCATTGCCTGCGATGTACTGCCACCAAGGACCGCGACGGCAGACCGACGGCCATGTGCGGCGTCGAGTGCCGGGGAAACGTAACGATGCGAAACGCCGCCAATTGTTGCAGCATGAGCGATAGACCGCCCAAGCCAAGGCGCGGGCTCGCAACCCAGCACAAGGGAAACTCGCACAGCGGCAGATTCACGAAATCGTTGCCGGGTAGCTCGCCGGTCTGCAGTATCAACTCCGTCGATTCGTGACGTAGCATCTCGCTCAGATTCACCGTGGTGTCGCTGGCCACTTCGATCTCGACACTGGGGTACTTCTCCTGAATGGCGGCGACGAGCAGCGGGAACCAGCTGTGCACGATCGTCTCGATCACGCCGATTCGCACGACGCCGCACGCGCCGGCCCCGGCCCCGTCATCGGCATCCTGGCGCATTGCTTCGTCCAGCCGCACGATTCGCTCCGCGTAAGCCAACAAACGCCGTCCCTCAGCGGTAATGCTCGCCGATCGCGTGGTCCGTTCGAACAACCTGACGTCGAAGTGCTTTTCGAGCGCGGCGATACGGCTCGACACGGACGCTTGCGTCGTGTGCAGCTTTTCCGCCGTCAGGCGGAAGCTCTGCAAACGCGCAAGCCATACGAAGGTTTCGAGGAAACGGATATTCACGGAGTGGTCTGTGTATTCAGTGAATTCACTGTATACAATACAAATTTCCGCGGCAAGTCTAGCGGTATAATGCGCCTTCCATCACCGATCGAGCTGACCGCTTCGCTTTATGCAGACTGAAGATTTGACGGAGTTGTTGCGGGAGGACATCCGTTCCGGCATTTTGGTGCCTGGGCAATCGCTTGTTCAGGAAGAGCTGGCAAAACGATTCAGCGTGAGTCGTATTCCGATTCGAGAAGCGCTGATGACGTTGGCGGCCGACGGTATCGTGATTGCGCGCCAAGGCGGGGGACATGCGGTCCGGAAGCTCCGAGCCGAAGAGGTGGAGGAGCTGTATGACCTGCGAATGTCGATCGAACCGGGTTTGAGCCCGTATATCGTCGCGAATGCCAGCCGGAAGTCGATCGAGAAGTGGCGTCAGATGGCGCAGACGTTACGGGGCATGGACACGAATAGCCGCGGCTGGGTCACCGAAAATTATCGATTCCATCTGTCGATCTATGCGTGCGCGGAACGGGAGCATTCGCTGCGCCTCATCCGCGCCCTGCTGGATTTGACCATGCCCTATTCGCGCATGTTCATGGCCGAGCTGGGAAGCGAACAGACGCCGCCCGACGAGGTGCATGTTCACGACGAACACGACGAGATGGTTACGCTCATCGAAGCGGGCAACGCCGAGGCGCTGCGGCAAATCATCACGCAGCATTTGAGCACGACACGCCGGCACGTCTCGAACTACCTGTCTGAGCGTCGTGAACACTAAGCCGGATCGATTCACAAGAAACGCTTAAGGGATTCTATTTTCTTTCTTGTTGGACGCGCTATTTCTGGGTTCGCACACTGCGTCGATGCGCTGCAGGTAGGCGATGACTCTCGATGAGGACCTGGTATATGAGCGAGCTAGCGACCACTTTATCGCCGGATATCCGGGCAAGCGCGGCAAAACCGACCAACCGTCGCCTGGCGCTTGCCAGCATGGTCGGCACGTCGCTTGAATGGTATGACTTCACCGTCTACAACACACTGGCTGCGCTGGTTTTCGGCAAACTTTTTTTCCCATCGATCGATCCGCTTGCCGGTCTGATTCTGGCGTTTTCCACCTACGCGGTCGGTTACGTCTCGCGACCGTTTGGTGGATTTGTTCTCGGTCATCTCGGCGACCGGCTCGGACGCCGTGCGGTGCTGGTAATCACGCTGGTGCTGATGGGGCTCACCACCGGTGCGATGGGATTCTTGCCTACCTATGCGGCCGGCGCGATCGCCGCAATGTCGCTGTACGTCTGCGTTGGCATGACGCTGACGCTCATTGCCTTGTATTTGGCCAGGGAAACCGCGCGTTTGCCGTTGGAAAAGTAGTTTCTCCGCAATACTGGACAGACAAGGACGCACTGTATACACTGGATACATTGCGTTTTTACTGGTTTCTTTTTTGTTAGGAATCTCTTTGCCGCCATGGCTGACCATCCGTTTGGAATGACTGTCGACTCGATCGAAGAACTGCGCGCCATCCTGCCGCCCGCGTCCGGGATCAGCGTCGATAAAGTGCTGGATTACGTCGATGCGCACGTTCAAACCTTCATCCGATGCTCGCCGTATGTGCTAGTGGCGACGGCGGGTAAGAACGGCACCTGCGACGTCTCGCCTCGAGGCGGTGAGCCAGGGTTCGTGAAGATCATCGATCGGAAGCATTTGTTGCTGCCGGAAGCAACCGGAAATCGTCGCGCCGACACGATCGAAAACCTGCTGGAAAATCCCCAGATCGGCATGCTCTTTCTGGTGCCGGGCTATGAGGAAGTGCTAAGGCTAAACGGGCGTGTCGTCGTGACGAAAGATCCGGCGTTGCTGGCGATGGCCGACCCGGTCAGTCCGAATCGGCCCTTGCTGGGGCTCGGCATCATCGTCGAAGAATGTTTTCTGCATTGTGCGAAGGCGGCGATGCGGTCCAGCATTTGGAATCCGATGGGCTGGCCTGATTTGATGGCATTTCCCACGGCGGCGGAGATTTTCCAGGCGCACACCGGTGCGCGACTAGGCAATGTGCGCGACATCCAGGCATTGCTGGACGAGAGTTATACGAACCGCCTTTGATCGTTTCCCCATGTCTACTTTGTTAGAAAAACTGCCGCCGCTCTATGTTCGGGTCACGGCGGTCAGTCGGGAAACCGATTTGATTAACGCCTATTGTCTGGAGGCGCTCGACGGCGCGGATCTGCCGGCGTTCACCGCCGGCGCGCATATCGGCATCGTCATGCCGGGAAAAATCACGCGCTATTACTCCTTGTGTGGATCTGCGCATCAACGCAAACACTATTTGATTGCGGTGCAGCGCGAAGCGTCGGGCAGGGGCGGTTCCTTGCAAGTGCATCGCCGGGTGAACGTGGGGACAGTGCTGCAAATCGTACGACCGCGGAATTTTTTCGCCTTGCCCGACGCAGGGCGCGTGCTATTGCTTGCTGGCGGTATCGGGATCACGCCGATGATGTCGATGGCTGCAACCTTGGAGCAAGCGGGGCGGCCATATCATCTCGTCTACACGACGCGCGGCGCGGCCGCGATGCCATTTCGCACGCATCTCGAAGGATTGGCCGCGCGCGGTCGCGCGACGCTGATCGACACCACGCTGGGTCGCGCGGACCTTCGGCACATTGTCGAACGCGAACCCGAGGGGACGCATGTCTATTTTTGTGGCTCCGAGCGATTTATGGCCGGGGTACAAGAAGCCTGCCGCGACCGTTCGCCGGAGTATGTGCACTGGGAGTCGTTCTCGCCGGCGTCGCCAGCAGGCGGCAATGTGTTTACCGTCGAGGCGCGGCGCAGCAATAAGTCCTTTACCGTGTCGGGCGACCAGTCATTGCTCATGGCGCTTCGAGAGAATCGCGTGCCGATCGAATCGGTCTGCGAAAACGGCACCTGCGGGACGTGCAAAGTGCCCTATCTGGAAGGCGATGTCGAACATCACGATGGCATCCTTTCCGTGGCGGAGCGCCAGTCTTGCATGATGGCATGCGTGTCCCGTGCGAAGACGCGGCTCGTGTTGGATGTGTGAAGACGTGCCGCGGACGCTAGCTTGGCGGCGGCGCACCCTCAGACCCTTCGCGCAACCGACGCGCTGAATCGCGGCGAGCGGCGCGGTAACTTCTTGGCGCGTATCCCAAAATCCGTTTGAACGCATGACTGAACGCGCTCTCCGACGTGTATCCGAGCGAGCGGCCTACCGAGGCGATCGACAGCCCGCTCTCTCGTAGTGATCGTTCCGCCAAGCGCATCCGCCATTCAATCAGATAGGCAATCGGCGTGACGCCGACCGATGTTTTGAAATGCAGCGAAAACGTCGTCCGGGACATCGCACATGCGCTGGCAAGTTCTTCGATTGTCCAATCTCGGCCAGGCTCCCCATGCATCATTCGTAGCGACGGCGCCAGACGTGCGTTGCCGAGGGCCCGCAGCCAGCCTGGCGGAAACACACCCGACGCCGCGAGATGGGCGCGCAATAATTCCACTAACATCAGCTGGGCGATGTGCGTCGACGCGGTACGCGCGCCGAGCTTGTCCTGCGTTTGTTCGCGGACCAGTTTCTCGATCAACCACTTCAGATCCGACGCGTGCGGGGACGACGCGCGGACATGGATCACTGGCGGTAGCGCCGAGGCGAGAAAGTCGCCGTTGCCGGCATTCAGTGCGATGTGCCCACCCAGTGGACGCACTCCTGGCCATTGCCGATCACAGGAAACTGCGCCCCTTCCTCGGAAAACACGTGTTTCGCATCCTGCGGCGACAGTGCCAGGTCACTTGCAAGTACGAACGCGCGCTTTGTGCTAACAAGGGCGACATCCCCGGTCTCCGCGCGGATAGCGTGATCATCCCCGTCGATGCGGAGCCAGCAAGCGCCGCGAACGACGACCGCGAACTTGATCTTGTCCGGGGCGGGGAAACGCAACGCCCAGGGGCCTCCCGCCGAGAATCCTCCAGCGAGTACCGTCTGAGCGCCTACCAATTGCAGGACATCGGAGAAGAGGTCGTTTGTCATATCCGTACTTTCGCGCAAGTAAAGCGGTGTTTTGCGCATTGATTATACGGGTCGGCCAGCCTACAGTCCTACTCTCGGATTTCATCATTTGGCTGCCGCGATACGGCGCCAGCAGCCGACACGCACAGAGAACGGATGGAACAGACAACGATAACGGTAGTAGGCGCGACCGGAACGCTGGGAACCTTGATTGTTCGTACGCTGTTGGCGCGCGGCGTACACGTCCGCGCGGTGGTTCGTGCGACCAGCAACCGCGCCAAACTGGAGGCGCTCGGGGTAGGGGACTTTGTTGTAGCGGATCTGATGCAGCCCGACGCCTTACAGCGCGCTCTGGAAGCCGAACCTCGCGCGACGGCCGTGATTGCTTGCGCGGCAGGGTTTAGCGCGCATTCCAGGCGGACAAAGGGAAACGACGCCAGGACGGATACCGAGGGCTATCGCCACTTGATTGACGCGAGCAAGCGCGCGGGTTTGCCGCGTTTCATCTTGATCTCGATTCTTGAATGCGATAAGGCCGTTGGCGTGCCCCATTTCCATCAGAAGTTCGTGACGGAGCAATATCTGGCGGAGAGGCAACAGCCTTACCTGGCCCTTCGCGCTGCAGCTTTCCTCGATAGATCAAGAGACGTCCTGGCCGAAAAGGTCAAGAACGGGATTTTCCCCGATGTGGCCCCAGGCGTCGCGATGGACATGGTTTACGCGCCGGATCTGGCGCGATATGCGGTTGAGGCCGCGTTGGACTTGCCGTCGTCGGCGTTGAACCAGAGTGTCGATATATGTTGTGATGCGCCCGCTACAGGGCCGATCGTGGCCGAGGCATTCACGCGTGCGATGGGCCGAAAGGGCGTTGCGAAACCAGCGTTCTCGCCCCTGTTGACGTTTGCGTTGCCGTTGATCGTGCGAATCGTCCCCTCGCTTCGGGAACGCCTGTTCCGTAGCCTGAAAACGGAGTGGGTTCCGACCACTGGATATATGAGCGCCGGGGAAGCGCATCGCGACATCAGCTGTTACCTGATGCAGCGGTACAACTGGATTCGGCCACATCAATTCAATGACGGTATAGCGCCGGCCGTCACAAAGGAAAAACTTAACCCGGTGTCCGGCGTGAGTTGACCACTACATTTACCCATTAACCTTACTGCGCCATGGCATCCTTCAAATAGACGCTATGGGATAAACCACCCCTAACTTGTCGCGTCGTGTCGTCGACGAGGACTTCTTCGTCGCCCGCTTCGATCGCATCCAAGGCCATGCGCACGACGTCCTCTGGCTTTGATTTTGGAACATCCAGACCGCGCGTAAAGTCTGTGTCAATGAACCCAGCGTGAAATCCGGTGACTTGTGTGCTCTGCGCACGCAACTCGTTCCGTTGCGCGTTCGTCAGCGCCCACGCTGCGGCTTTGGAAACCGCGTAACCCGCAATCATCGGCGTGCTCGTCCAGCTAAAGAGGGACAAGATATTCAGAATCGTGCCGCCCCCGTTACGGCCCAACGCTGGCGCAAATGCTTCACCCATTGCTTGAGTCCCGAAGAGATTAGTTTCTAACTGCTCGCGTAAGGTTGCCGCTGCGCCTTCTTGCGTAACGCCGCCGATACGAACGATTCCGGCGTTATTGATGAGGAGGGTGATGTCCGAACACTCCTTTGCAACCGCCAGGACGTCATCGGGGTTCGTAATATCCAATTTGATGGGAATGACGCCGGGCAGATTCACTTTGGAAGGATCACGCGCGCCGGCGTACACTTTCTTGGCGCCCCGTGCCCAAGCTTCCGTCGCGAATTGCAGGCCCAAGCCACGATTAGCACCCGAAATAAACACAACTGAATCTTTGATCTTCATGATGATCTTTCCTAAAAGTAGGTAATAAAACAATAAAATATGACGTTCATCATATTTTTAATCGAGCAAATAAGAAAGACGGACCTACGTTAAACCGACCTCTGATACATACGCTTACTTATACCTGCTTAACAGAGATGCCCGGGCGGACGCCAAGACCGCACGTCCCGCATCGTTATCGCCTAATGCTCTCGCGAGTTGCATTGCGCCGATCAGTGCGGCTGTCACAGCCCAGATGTCTGATACTTCGGCATCATTGCCCATTGCGTCCTCTACTAACATTACAAGATTGCCGACAGCAATCCGCGAGGCGTCGACGACGTTCGCCGCTTGGTTGGGAAACTCTCCACACAGCGCCGCAACCGGACATCCATTTTCTCTATCCGCAATCTGCCCATCTGACAAATAGGTTTCGATAAATGCCCGAAATGCACTCAATCCTTGCTTACGCAGCGCAGACGCGTGCGTGGTGATGACCACAGCGATTTCCTTGCTTGCCTGCGCGACAGCCTGAGCCAGCAGCTCATCTCTGGACGCGAAGTGCGCGTAGAAGCCGCCGTGCGTCAAGCCAGCTTCTTTCATCACATCGGCAACACCGACATCACGAAAGCCATGTCTCCGTACTGCACGAGCAGCAGTTGACACAATGCGTTCATGAGACAGCGCCTTTTTTCGACCAGATTCCGATTTCATGTGTGTATGATACATGAAAAATATGATGAGCATCATATTTTTCATGTTGCTACTTTTGCCAGTCAGAGCGACGAATGAGGCCGCAAACGTTTAAAGGTTTGGGGGTAGGGTCTTTGTCGGATATTGCGTCCGTGTCATGCATCAGGCCCGCACAGTAAAGCAACTCTCGATGGAAGTTAAGATTGCTTAGCTTGCTTGCCAACGCCTCGAAATAAAAGACACGGCAGGAGTGGTGATAAAGCAGAGGCGTTACGGTACGAGACTACGCAAGATAAGGCTGATCACCACGGACAAGGCCGCCTCGTTTTCCTCGCGCGAACGGTACTGTAAAGAGCCAGGATGAGAAAACAGCCGTACTGCTACGGCAACGCCGGCAGCCACTTCATCCAAAGGCGTCTTCCGTTCGAATTCGCCAGACTCTCTTCCCGCTTGAACCAACTCACGTACCATCGCGTCGAGGGCATCCTGATGGCCATTTGCCGTGCACCAAGACTCCTCCATTGCCGCCACAACCAACTCTTGCAGCCGTGATCCGTCGAAAAATATGTCAAAGCTACGCTCAAGCGTGAGCTGCATGAAGCGTCTCAGCCTTTGTGATTGCGTACCGGGTCCGTCTACAACCTGTCGTAGCGCCGCATCCATCTCGCCAAGCACGTTGGCGCATACCGCTTCGCCGATAGCTTGTTTTGACTTGAAAAAGCGATAAATATAGGTGCTAGAGACACCAATCGCTTTCCCCAGGTCGGCAACCGACGTCTTGCGATAGCCAAACAGGCGAAAGTGATCAGCCGCCGCAGCAATGATCTGGAGACGTCGCTCGTGGTCGGCGTTGCCGCGTTGACCGGACGTGGGCAACTCAACTGACTGTGTGATAGTGGCATCCATGTCCTAATTATCCCTGAATCCTGCCGTTTTTTCCAGTTATATAAGATTGAAACTGTAATCTGAATCTATCGCATTCTGCTTGCCAACGTCATGCGCAATAAGGGTGTAACCCTAAAGGGCAACGATAGCGGTCACAGTCAATCTGGACATTTGGTTACAGAAATGATAAACTGTAACTACCCCAAAAGTTTGAATCGCGTTTCCGTGCCGCCCGCTGTTCCTGGGCCGCCACCTTGGTCGGCCAAGAAAACTGAACGTCAAAAATGAGGGTGCGATCTAGGCATAACGTCGGGCCTAGCGCATCACATAATGGAGTAACTCATG
Source organism: Robbsia sp. KACC 23696 (assembly GCF_039852015.1). Taxonomy (NCBI): domain Bacteria; kingdom Pseudomonadati; phylum Pseudomonadota; class Betaproteobacteria; order Burkholderiales; family Burkholderiaceae; genus Robbsia; species Robbsia sp. KACC 23696. Next base: position 1,445,581 of record NZ_CP156627.1, read on the forward strand.
GCCAAAGTTTTGCTGGAACCGTCACGCACATTTGGCGAATTTCTGCTTCTTCCAAATCTCACGTCGGAGGACACCACGCCAGCGAATGTGTCATTGGCCGCTCCGTTGGTAAAGTTCAAGCGTGGCACCAAGCGCCGAGAGGGAAGTTTATGGTGATCGTCACCTCGCGCGATTACATTCAAGAGGACTTTGAACAGGGGTCTTTAGTCGCCGATATCATGAAGCCCGTAGAAAAAATCATCTCGGGTGTGGACGGTAGACATTAACCGAGGCAAACACGCTGATACGGCGCAACAAGCTCAATGTCCTGCCGATTCTCAATAAAGAGGGTTATCTATGTTCGCTCGTCTTCCGGAAAGACTATGACGAACATGTGAACAACCCTCGCGAATTGCTCGACGAAAAGAAAAAATTATTGGTAGGCGCTGGGGTTAATACAAGAGATTTTGAAACGCGGATTCCCGCATTGGTCCAGGCGGATGCGAATATCTTTTGCATCGATTCGTCGGATGGTTTTTCTGTTTGGCAGAAGCACGTAATTGATTTCGTGCGGAATAAGTATGGCGACGAAGTCAAGATTGGTGCGGGAAATGTGGTTGATGCACGTGGCTTCAATTATCTTGCGGACGCTGGCGCCAATTTTGTGAAGGTGGGCATCGGCGGTGGAGCAATTTGCATCACGCGAGAGGAAGAAGGTATTGGACGAGGTCAAGCATCGGCTTTGATGGGTGTCGTCTCCGCGCGCGACGAATATTATGCAAAGACAGGCGTCTATATCCCCATATGCTCGGACAGCGGCATCGTCTATGACAATCATATGATTGTCGCGTTGGCGATGGGCGCGGATTTTTTGATGATGGGTCGATATTTTGCGCGATTCGATGAGAGCCCTGCGGCGCTGGTGAAGCTGGGCTCAAGCTACTACAAAGAATACTGGGGTGAAGGCTCGAATCGCGCCAGAAATTGGCAGCGTTACGATTCGGGCGACAAGGCAGATAGCAAGAGCGGCATGATCTTCGAGGAAGGAGTAGACGCCTACGTTCCCTATGCCGGCAGGTTATCGAAGAACGTGGATCTCACTGTTACGAAAATCAAATCGACGATGTGCAGTGCGGCAGCTTGACGCTTCGTGAGTTCACGGAAAGTGCCGTGCTTACCGTCGTATCCGCATGAGCCTTCGCGAAGCCGGAACGAACGACGTTTTGAAGAAAGAGGAATCCGGTATCCGTAACGACTGATCTGCCTGTCGGGCAGACAAGCGCCGCCGATCCATTGGTGATGGTCGGTTGCTGCACGAAATCATCTGATCGCGGCGGTTTTCGTACGAATGGTTCCCTGATCGCTCCACCCACCTCCTAACGCATTAAACGTCTCGATTGCTGAGCGCACGGTCGACGACTGCGCGACGATTCGCGCTTCTTGTATCTGCTGAAGCTGAGCATCAGCGGACAACAGGTCCAGTTGGCTATTGTGACCGGCCTGGTAACCCGTCGCGATTGAAGCACGCGCCTCGGCAAGAGACGCTTCTCCATTCTTCAACACCTGTTGCTGCTCGTCATACTTCGCGAGCGCTGAGAACGCGTTTTCTACATCGGCGCTTGCCTGAAGCACGCTTTGGCGGTACGCGGCCAAGGCTTCTGCGTTTCTGCCTCGTGCCGCACGGACCTCCGCGTCAACACGCCCGAAGTCGAATAGTCTCCAACGTAGCCCAAAGACACCAAACGCCTCGTTAGCAGGTGACTCGAATAAATGTCCGCCTACCGTTGTTGTCGATCCAGCAAGCGCAGAGAGAGAGAACTTGGGGTAATAATCAGACAGCGCTACACCGATCCTTGCGTTCGAAGCCGCAAGTTGACGCTCCGCTGCAATGATATCCGGGCGGCGACGTAATAGCTCTGCTGGCCCGGTCGCAGTGCTGATGGCGGGCGCGTTGGGTATCGGTGCAAGCGCATCGAGTTGTGCATCAGGTGTCCCTGGGTTGCGTCCCATAAGAACGTCTAGTGCGTTTCGAGCGCTCACTAATCCCGTTTGAAGGGCGGGTACAGTCGCGAATACGGCCGCATAAGAGGCTTGCGCTTGTTTAAGCTGCGTTTGAGGAGCCAGTCCGCGTGTGGCGAGCAGACCAATGAGTTTGACCCGTTCGCGTTGCGTCGACATTTCCTCTTGTGCGAGGTTTAGTCGCGCCTGTAAGGTCCTCACGAGGACATACGTGTCGGCCGTCGTGGAGATCACCTTCAGCCGCGCAGCGGTGGCCGCCGCTTGACTCGCTTCGTAATCCGCTCTGGCTGCTTCTGCATTTCGACGCAATCCGCCGGCAAGGTCAATCTCCCAGGACGCCTCGGCACCCACCGCATAGTCATAGGCATTCCGATTGTATCCCGGTAGGGACCGCGCTTCCGCGGCGACCACTGGATCTTCCAGAGAGAGATGGTTCCGGCTGGCCTGCGCGCTGATATTCGCTGAAGGCAGCAACGCCGACCGAGCGCTCTCTACCCCGGCACGGATTTGATCAACGCGGGCCATTGCTTGCGCGAGGTCTAGATTTTGGGCGAGCGCAACGTGGATGACGTGGTCAAGTTCCGGATCATCGAAGCCTTCCCACCAGTTAGACAGTGCGGGTGCCGTCTGAAGCGCGGACCGGTTCGTCACGTCTCGTGCGCCGGCGAAGTGATCAGGTAAAGAGACAGTCGGTGTTTTGTAGTTCGGCCCCACTGCACAGCCCGCAATAAACACGGTTGCAGTAGAGGCAGCTGCAGCAATAACGGCGTTCTTGAACGAAGCGAGCATGATAAGTTGCAACGTCATAAAAAGGAAGTTACAGTTTGGATCGCATGTAACTAGCTGTCAATAGGTTACGAGATTAATCAATTGTAACTATGACAAAAACGCCAAATCTGCCCGACGAGTCTGCCGACTTGGGCCAGCGAGGAAATGCCGATCATGAGCGACGCCATCAGATCATAGCGGCCGCAGAGCAACATTTTCGACTGTATGGCTTTCGCAAAACTTCCGTTGCAGACCTGGGAAAAGCGATCGGTGTCTCCAGTACCTACACTTACCGATTTTTTGAATCGAAGAAGGCTATCGGTGAGGCAGTCGTCGCATCCGTTCTGGGCCGTCTTGATCACGAATTGCGGCAAGTAGTGGAAGCGCCTGGAACCGCAACACAGAGACTTAGACGCTTCGTCGAGCTGACATTATCGAAGAGCCTCGATATTTTCTTCGATGGCACGCATATGCACGAGTTAGTCGCGGCGGCGGTCGAAGAGAACTGGGTGGCGACCTACCATCACGCCGCAGTACTACACGATATGATCCGAGAGCTGATTAGCGCTGGACGTTCGAGCGGAGAATTCGAGCGCAAAACGCCGTTAGACGACGTTTCGGATGGCGTCGCCGAAGCGCTACGTCTTTTCTACCATCCGATGTCCTTGCAATTCCGTTCTCGTGCTGAGTTGGACAGGGCGATGTCGACCGTGGTCAGCTTGATTCTACGAAGCATGGTGCGATAAATGAGTTACTGGTTATCATGTTACATCTTGACAAAATCGTAACGTGATAACAGAATTCGGCAAAACTCATTCTATCGGAGTGCCGCCATGTTTCCGCACTTGTCACACAAGGCCTTAGCGCTCAGCGTCGCTGGGCTGCTTGTCGGGTCCATTGCTGCGTGTAGTCAATCTCACCCGGCTGACCCTCGTGTTGATCCCCCGCTGGTCGAATCTTGGACCGTCAAACCCGCCGGCACCGCTGACCGTAGCTTTACCGGCGTGGTTTCTGCACGCGTCGAAAGTGGCCTTGGTTTTCGGGTCAATGGAAAAATTATTCAGCGCTATGTCGACGTCGGTCAGCATGTCCGTCGCGGTGACGCATTAATGCGTCTTGACCCGGCTGACTTGGCCTTGGCGGTAGCGGCTCAGCAAGGTGTCGTGGAGGCGGCCAAAGCGCGGTCTGTGAAAGCGGATGCGGATCTTGCTCGTCTCCACGGGCTGGTCCAGCAAGGCGCGATATCGGCACAGGACTACGATTTGTCGGTGGAGGCAGCGCGAATCGCAAAAGCCCAGCTAGCAGCAACGCTCGCGCAATCAGACCTCGCACGCAACGCCGACAAATATGGCATCTTGCGAGCCGACTCTGACGGCTTCGTCGTCAGTCGTGCCGCAGATGTGGGGCAGGTTGTTGCTGCGGGGCAGACGGTACTCACGGTTGCTCAAGATGGTCCGCATGAAGCGCTTGTGAATTTGCCGGAAAATGTGCATCCCGCCCTCGGGTCGACCGCTTCCGCATCCCTATACGGATCATCCCAAGATGCTTTCCCCGCGCAGCTCCGGGAACTGTCTCGCTCCGGCGATGCCGTAACCCGAACGTACGCAGCCCGTTATGTATTGACCGGCGCCGGTGCAGCCGCCCCACTGGGGTCCACGGTCACGGTGAGCCTTCCGCAAACAGATAGCAGTAGCGACATGATCGTTCCGCTCGGAGCCCTTTATGACCGAGGCAAGGGGCCAGGTGTTTGGCAGATCGGCGCCGATTCACGCCTTATGTTCCGACCGGTATCTGTGAAGTCTCTAGGTTCCGAAATGGCAACCATTTCATCGGGCCTTACCACCGGAGAAAAGGTGGCCGCGATCGGCACTCACCAACTCACCGATAACGAGCAAATCCGTATCGCCAGCGAAAAGTGGACCGATGGGAGCACTAGCACGGACGGGGAAAGCAAATGAGCGGATTTAACCTGTCTGCCGTCGCCGTTCGCGAGCGCGCGGTAACTTTGTTTCTCATCATCGCGCTGGTGGTCGCGGGCGCCATCACCTTTTTGAGTCTTGGTCGCGCAGAAGACCCCGCCTTTACCGTCAAGGTGTTGACCGTCACGGCAATCTGGCCTGGCGCCACGGCACAGCAAATGCAAGACCTTGTTGCCGACCCGCTTGAGAAGCGGATGCAAGAGCTTGATTGGTACGATCGTGTAGAGACTACTACGCGGCCGGGTCTTGCTTTAATGCAGTTGACGCTAAAAGACTCGACACCACCCAAAGACGTTCCAGAGCAATTCTATCAGGCGCGCAAGAAGCTTTCCGATGAAGCGTCGAAACTGCCGCAGGGCGTGATCGGACCGTTCGTCAATGATGAATATGCGGACGTGACTTTTGCGCTTTATGGGCTCGACGCTCCCGGATTGCCGCCTCGACTCCTGACGCGTGAAGCCGAAAGCATACGTCAGGACATGCTGGGCGTACCTGGCGTGAAAAAGGTAACGATTCTCGGCGAGCGCCCAGAGCGCATTTTTGTAAATTTCTCATACGCGCGACTGGCGAACCTTGGCGTGAATCCATCGGACATCTTTAGCGCATTACAAAAGGAGAATGCCATTACGCCGTCTGGATCAATCGATACTGATGGTCCGCAGGTGTATGCGCGTCTGGACGGCGAGCTGAATGATCTACAGAAAATTCGTGACACACCCATCGTCGCAGCGGGCCACACGCTAAAGCTGTCGGACGTTGCTGAGGTCACGCGCGGATACGAAGATCCGGCGACGTTCTTGATACGACACAACGGTGTGCCGTCTCTTGTACTTGGCGTGGTGATGAAGGACGGCTGGAACGGGTTGGCATTAGGCAAGTCACTTAAGCAAGAACAAGACAAGGTCTCGTCTGCATTACCTGTCGGCTACACATTCAGCAAAATCACCGATCAAGCCGTGAACATTGCAGACGCAGTGGATGAGTTCATGCTGAAGTTCTTCGTCGCGCTCGGAGTGGTGATGCTGGTGAGCATCGTCAGTCTTGGGTGGCGCGTGGGCATTGTGGTCGCAGCTGCAGTACCACTTACGCTTGCGGTGGTATTCGTCATCATGATGATCACCGGCCGGATATTTGACCGAATCACCCTAGGCGCGTTGATCATTGCCTTGGGCCTGCTTGTCGACGACGCGATCATTACGATCGAAATGATGGTCGTGAAGATGGAAGAAGGCTACGACCGAATCGCAGCTGCCACCTATTCATGGAATCACGTAGCGCCAGCGATGTTAGCGGGGACCATGACAATTGTCATCGGGTTCACGCCGGTTGGCTTTGCCAGGTCGACCGCGGGCGAGTATGCCGGCAACATTTTTTGGATCGTGGCCTTTGCGCTCATTACGTCATGGTTGGGCGCGCAAACCTTTACACCCTATCTCGGCGTAAAGCTCCTCCCGAAGATCAAGCCAATCGAAGGTGGTTTGCACGCCATCTACAACACCCCAAGATATGAACGACTTCGAAAAATGGTACGCCGAGGGGTCGATTATAAGTATTGGGTAGCGGGCGCTGTACTCGTACTATTTGTGCTCTCTATTATGGGAATGGGCGTCGTCAAGCAACAGTTTTTCCCGGCGTCGGATCGGCCAGAGGTGCTGGTCGAAGTACAAACGCCAGAGGGCTCTAGCGTAGAGACGACGGAAAAAGCGACGATCCAAATTGAGCAATGGCTGAAGAAGCAGCCAGAGGCGAAAGTCGTCACAAGTTATATCGGACAGGGCGCACCACGATTCTTCCTCGCCTACAACCCTGAGCTGCCCGATCCGTCTTTTGCGAAGATCATCGTGCTGACTCCTGATGAGAAATCTCGAGAGGCGCTGAAGCTCCGTATGCGACAGGCGGTATCTGACGGTCTAGCGCCTGCGGCGCGAGTTCGCGTCACACAGCTTGTGTTCGGACCATATACGCGGTTCCCGGTTGAAATGCGTGTAATGGGCCCTGACGAAGGCAAGGTGAGTGATATCGCGCAAAAGGTCTTTGCCATCATGCAAGCGAATAAAGATATGCGTCAGGTCAACATGGACTGGGCCGAAAAAGTGCCGACGATGCATTTCGTGTTGGATCAAGATCGTTTGAACCAAATGGGGCTCACGACTGAGGATGCATCCCAGCAAATCCAGTTCTTATTGACTGGCGTTCCGATCACACAAGTGCGCGAAGACGTTCGCACGGTTGAAGTGGTGGCCAGAAGCGACGGAAAAACGCGGCTCGATCCGTCCAAGATACAAAATATGAGTCTGGTTAATCGAGAGGGCAGAGTTATTCCAATCAGTCAGATTGGGCATATTGTCATACGTGCCGAGGATCCGATCCTTCATCGCCGTGACCGGTTGTCGACTGTGACCGTTCGGGGTGACATCAACGAAGCGCTTCAGCCACCGCAGGTGTCGATGGAAGTCATGCAGCAACTCGCGCCCATCATCAAAGCCTTGCCACCGGGCTATAGGATTGAAATGGGTGGGAACATTGAGGAAGCAGGTAAAGCGAATGCCGCGTTGGCGCCGATCTTCCCGATCATGATCGTGCTCATCCTGCTTGTGCTGATACTGCAGACTCGGTCCTTCCCAACGATGGCAATGGTTTTCTTAACAGGCCCCCTTGGAATCATCGGCACCGTTGCTACGTTGCTGATTTTTCACCAGCCGTTCGGATTTAACGCCATTCTTGGACTGATAGGGCTGGCCGGTATCCTCATGCGGAACACGTTGATCCTTATCGAACAAATTAGGAATAACGTGCATGACTTGAAAATGAATCCATACCACGCGGTAGTGGAAGCAACAGTGCAACGTGCGAGACCAGTCATGTTGACGGCCTTAGCTGCGGTACTGGCATTCATTCCTCTCACGTCGTCTGTCTTTTGGGGGTCTATGGCTTATACCCTTATCGGGGGGACCGCCGTAGGCACAGTTCTGACGCTCGTTTTCCTCCCTGCTTTGTACGCAATTTGGTTCAAAGTAAAGCGCCCCAAGGAGGAAGATACCTTACCGGTAGCTGTTTAAAAGCGACTACTTCTAGCTATCGCTTCGTCCCCCCAATCGACGTTTGGAAAGTGTAGGCGTTAAGAATTCACGTAAGCGTCCGGTGATCCCGTCTTGACTTAGGATGATGGTTTTGCATCGATAGGATCCTTTTGATGGAAGACCCGCGTTTAGTGTTAAATCGGGTGGTCGTTGTCGTGTTGCCGCGCGCACCGCTCGTTAAATGGATTAACGACGTAGGTCCGGCGCAAGCAGGAGTGGTCACGCTGGAAGACGCTCGAGAGGATCCGACCTCTTTGCTTGTCCCTGTGCGGCGCGACGACTTGGATGAACGAGGACAGAAATGGCTACGCCTGAACTGGCGCTTCGTGTTTGAGCAGACGTTGCACGACTGGTATGTCGATGAGGCGATGTGGCCGCGCTCGAGAACCAAGAAGATGTTTGAGGAGTGGATCGAGGTACGGATGCACTCGATCGTGCTCGATTGCTCCCGCCTAACTCTTGAGTACGACGAAGACGATACAAATTAAAGCGCGAGCTTCCATGGCAGGAGTTCGTCGACGCGATTCACGGGATGTTCTGCAATCACACTGAGAACATGACGTAGGTAGGCCTCGGGGCCCACCCCGTTGAGCTTGGCCGTGCCAATCAGGCTGTAAATTGCGGCCGCTCTTTCGCCGCCCGTGTCTGCACCGGCGAACAAGTAGTTTCGACGTCCCACGGCGACGCCACGAAGCGCGCGCTCCGCCGCATTATTGTCTATTTCGAGATACCCATCATCGACGTAACGCGTCAACGCTGGCCATCGATTTAGCGCATGTAGGATCGCTTTGCTCGTATCGGATTGCTTCGACAGAGTCGTCAGCGTGCTCGTATACCAAGCCTACAGCCCGTCAAGCAGCGGCCGGGCATAGTGTTTTCGATAGGCGCTACGTTCGTCGCCAGGTTTGCCGCGTATCGCTTCTTCCACCGCATATAGCTCAGCGATACGCCGCAGCGCTTCCTTGGACTTCCCCCGGTACGGCGGACATTTCTGGCCTATGATTTGAGCATAGGAGGAAGTGCATGAGCAGTCAGCGATTTACACCGGAATTCAAGGAAGAGGCGGTCAGGCAGGTAGTCGAGCGTGGGTATACCGTGGCTGAGGTGGCCGCCAGGGTTGGCGTATCGACTCATAGTCTCTACAAATGGGTTAAAGCGGTCGTGCCAGATAATACCGAGAAGCAGGCGGCCGATTTGATCGACGCCAAGAGCGAGATTTTGCGACTGCGCGCGCAACTGCGGCGCACCGAGGAGGAGCGCGATATCCTAAAAAAGGCCGCGGTGGGTTCAATGGGTCATTGCAACACCTTCCTATTAATATCGAATGAGGGAGGGTTGACGAATGGCACAGATGGGAAGGCCTGGGTTGCCGACAGAAGGCAAGGCGGAAGTTTGGCGGAGGTGGCGCGCCGGAGAATCGTTTCTTGGCATCGGCAAAGCGCTGGGCAAACCAGCCGGATCGATCTACGGCGTAATCCGGCTATGCGGAGGTTACAGCCCTGCTGTGCGCAAGCGATCGTCGCGGGCATTGACTCTCAGTGAACGTGAAGAGATTTCGCGCGGCGTGTCAGCCGGGCTTTCCATTCGGGCCATAGCGCGTGAGTTGCATCGTGCGCCATCCACCATTTCGCGTGAGATTGCGCGTAACGGTGGAACGGGCCACTATCGGGCTCTGGACGCCGATGAGAGAGCCTTGAAGGTTAGCTTGCGTCCCAAAGATTGCCTGCTGGAGCGCAACCCGCGCTTGCGCTACGCTGTTGAACGGAAGCTCTCTCGCGAATGGTCTCCGGAACAAGTAAGCGGCTGGCTTAAGCTCCGATATACCGATGACGAGTCGATGCGCGTGTCACACGAAACGATCTATCGCAGCCTGTTTGTGCAGGCGCGCGGCGTTCTAAAGAAAGCGTTGCAGTATCATTTGCGCACGCAACGCAAGATGCGTCATTCGCGCTTCTCCAGCACCAAGGGCGCGCGCAACAAGATAGCTGGGGCTGTTTCGATTCATGAGCGCCCGCCCGAAGCGGCCGACCGCGCCGTGCCTGGGCACTGGGAGGGCGATCTTGTCAGCGGCGCGAACAATACTCACGTCGCCACGCTGGTCGAGCGGCGCTCAAGGTTCACCATCCTCGTCAAGGTTAAAGGCAAGGACACGGTGAGCGTTGTGGCGGGCCTTAAAACGCGAGGTAAAGCGGTTGCCGCAGCATCTACGCAAGACGCTCACCTGGGACCGTGGCATGGAATTGGCAAACCACAAAGACTTCACGATCGCCACGGATGTGAAGGTCTACTTCTGTGACCCACGAAATCCCTGGCAACGCGGCACCAACGAAAATACGAACCGACTTCTGCGACAGTATCTGCTCCATGGTACGCAGCTTGATCAATACTCGCAGGCGCAACTGAACAAAATCGCAGCGCGCCTCAATGAACGGCCGAGAAAGACCTTGGGCTTCATGTCTCCGGCCGATAAACTACGCGAGGCTGTTGCGACGACCCATTGAACCCACCATTCGTCCTTTTGTGAATGCCGCCACCGCCGGCAAGACGCGCATGGGTGAGTCCACGAGGTCCAACTGCCTGCCACCATGATTGGACAGTACGACGGCATCGGCACCGATATCGATGACACGTGCGATATCGTCGACTGTCATTAAGCCCTTCCGGATCAATTTACCCGACCAAATCGATCTCAGCCATGCAATATCGTTCCAATTGAGCGACGCATCCATTTCACGATGCAGCCATCTTGCCGTGTCCGCGTGCGCCATCTTATTGCCCGTGTAGTGCTCGACGTTCACGAATCGCGGACCGCTACCGTTGCGCCAAATGTCCAGCAACCATCGCGGGTGCGTCAGTACATCCATGCGGTTGCGCCAATCTAATATGGTCGGTTCGATGTAATTTCGTCTGTCCCATTCACGGTTGCCGAAAAGTGAGCCGTCTACCGTCACGATCAGGGCCTGGCAGCGTGCCGCGGTAGCGCGTTCGAGCAGTGGCAGCGTGAATTGCCTGTCCCTTAGCAGATACAACTGCATCCAGTGCGGTGATTGCAGTGTGGGAGCGACCGATTCGATCAAGGCCATCGACACCATGCTTTGCGAGAAGGGGACGCCGCCGCCGCAAGCTGTAGGTCTCCTTGGTGCGTGATCAGCCCGTTCAAACCAGTCGGGGCGACCACGACGGGAAAGGGGATCTTTTGTCCGAACAGGGTCGTCGACGTGTCGATATGACTGATGTCGGTCAACATCCGAGGCGCAAACCGCGCCTCATCGAAAACGGCACGGTTGCGTGCCAACGTGACTTTGTTCTCAGCGCCGCCCTCTAGATATTCAGCAACGAAACTCGGCAGACGGCGACGCATCGCCATGCGCAGATCTTCGATTGTCGCGGTACGAGACAATGAAGGTCCGGTGTAGTAACGGCGGGAGTTCGGCCACATAAACCTTCCTAGTGTGCGGTATGACGCAGTCTAGGCAAGCGACCCAGCTTAGTAAAATCGATCAATAGGTCATAGGCTTATAAATAAGGCTGATCGATGGGTTGGTTCGCTTCTTTGTCGTTGAGAGCAGTACAACTGGATTCCGCTTCGTCGATTCAATGACGACGTAACGGTAGCGATTGCAGAAAAAACTTGACTGAGTGATCGGTCTTCTTCTAACCACACGTCATGTAATGCTGACGCATGACACTTCCCAAAGGATAATGTAAGAATATTTCTTACATGAGATTTCCACTTCCATCTGTATTAATCAGAAAAATAGTACACGCCGGTATCTTCTTACATTTCTTTCAATTAAGGAATGTAGACCGTGTAGTCTATCTTCGCTGCATTCATGCAACAGGCATTCATACGTCTGTAACGTTTTATTGCCGACCCTTACTTTTCATTCTACAATTCTCTCAAAATAGTAAGACATGAAAGGCGTGAAAGGTTTAAGTAATTACGCCAGCAAACCAACTTAAACGGGGGCCTGAGGCGTCGAGCCGCAGGCATCGGCTGTGTTGAAGGACGTCATTTTCCGCCTTAATTTCGGCGGTGCACCGCTATTGCCTGTCGCTTCTAATATTAGAAAAAATCCATTAGATAAAACATTTTCGATTCTCGTATCGCCATTATCGATCGCGCTGTGTTCGCTGATTGCAACGGTTTTTATCGATAGTGCATACGCTGCGGGGATCATCGTTGATGGATCGACCGCGACGACGGTCAGCACGGCAAGTAACGGGCGCCAGACGGTCAGTATTGCCCCGGCGACGTATGGCGTTTCTCGTAACAACTACACCAGTTTCAATGTCGGTACCGCCGGTGTGGCACTGAATAACAATGGCATTAACGCACGAACTATTGTTAATCAGGTCACGAGTACGAATCCAAGCTTGATCGCGGGTGACGTCACGGTATTGGGGCCACGCGCGAATGTCGTGCTGGCGAATCCCAATGGGATAACCGTCAATGGTGGGTCATTCGTCAATACTGGGCGCGTGGCGTTGACGACTGGGCAAGTCAGTTTCAATGATGTCACCGGCACCGATGGCTCCGTCATTCAGCGCAATATCGTGCTGGATACGCAGAGTGGGACGATCGTAGTCGGCCCGCAGGGCCTCGCGAGTGCGCTGATCGGCGTCGATTTAATCGCCAAGCAGATTCAAGTGAATGGGCCGCTCGCGAACACCTTTACATCTAACACTGCCAGCGCCCGGATCATTGGCGGAACCAGCAGCGTTACGTTGGATACCAGCCTGTCCCCAACGGACAACGCGAATGATTGGTTGTCGTTGAACACGACAACCCCGTCGGCTACCCGCAATGCCAGTAATGGATTTGCCATCGATATCACCGCAGCGGGCAGTCTGAGCAGTGGCCGCATCGAGTTGATCGTCACGGACAAAGGTCCTGGCGTTCGGAGCGCGGGTGTGATGAATGCAACGTACGGCGACTTTACGATCTCGTCTACGGGGACCGTCGAGATGCAAGGCGCAACCATGACCGCCGCAGCAGGTATTGGTGTGACGGGTGCCGACGTCATGTTATCGAATGGCAGCCATGGTCAGACCGTTATCGCATCCAATAGCAGCGGTGTCGTCATCCAGAGCAGCGGGGATATCAGCAATACGGGCGCGCTGGTACAGGGGAGCATTGCCAATTCATCCGATTCCAATTCGGCGGGTGCAGTCACGATGATCGCGTCCGGCAATATCGTCAATCGATCGCAAGCGAATAGCACGCTTGGCATTCTCTTTGGTGTTGCCGGCGATGTGGCACTTACGGCAGGTGGCAACATCACCAATGAGAACGCGCGAATCTTGTCGAACACCGGCGTGTCGCTGGCCGCTGGCGGGGACGTGGATAACACGACAGATCACAGTACCGGCATCGATAACGGGACACCGGTCAATTACGCTTCGAGCGGCGGTTTTTGGTTCTTGCAGAATAAAAAGAACGGCGTCGACATCGACTATGGCCAGCTTGCCGACGCATCCCAGTTGGCCTATATCACTGCCGCCTCGGGCAATGTTGTCGTCAGCGCGAATAACATCAATAACAACGGGGGCTCAATCCTAGCGGATGCCGGTGGCATCTCGCTAACGGCAGCGCAGACCCTGAACACGCAAGCGGTCATGACGGGACAAGCGGCGTTCCATCAAAGCTGCTTCATTTTTTGTCACTCAAGCTCATCCAGCACTGTTCAAGCCTATGGCGGCGTGATCGAAGCTTCGAATGATATCGCCCTCAAGGCTGGGCAGCAGATCGTAAATACCGGAGGAATGGTCTTAGCGTACGGCCGGCTGTCCCTTGATGCACCGCGCACGATTGCGCAGGCGATGACGGGCTACAGCGCCTTTAACCGTACGAATGATCTTAAGGCATGGTTCGGCAACGCGTGGTCGTCGATCTACGCGGCCGACACCGGCGGCGTTTTCACCGGCGGGTCGGGTCAAGTGACGTTGACGGGCGTTGCCCAGATCGAGGGCGGCAGTTACAGCGCGCCGGGCGGTGTTGTAGCGGCCGGCGGTATTAACACCGTTCGTTTGCCCTATCGTCAGCCGATGACAATCGGTAATCACAACCACGTTGGTTTGGTGTCATGGTTCGGCCTGTGAGAGATCGCACCCATCTTGTGTGTGTCGTGGTGGGCTTGGTGCTTCATGTGACAGGCAGCTTCGCGCAGTCCGCACCGCCCCCGGCGCCCGGAAATCCGATTGTCTTCACGGCGCCGCGCGTCGAGCAAGATCCGGCCCAGCGACTCCTTCAAGAGCAGCGGGATCGGCAACGTCGCGAGGAATTGCAACAGCAGCCGGCGCAGATCGCCGTTCCGCAAGTAGCGATGCCGAATTTGCCGGTGGACGCGGACGTCGAGACCTTGCCGGATGTCGCGCCGCTGTTTCTGATCGATCGCATCGTCTTTAGCGGCGATGCCGTGTTACCCGCGAAGGAACGCGATCGAATTGTTGCGCCGTTTTTACACAAACACCTTGGCCGTCAACGAATCGACTTGCTACTGCGGCGCATAACAGAGGCTTTTATCGCCCACGGATTCATTACGACGCGGGCTTATCTCGGTTCGCAGAATCTTGCTTCGGGTACGCTGATGCTCAATATCGTCGCCGGGAAATTGGCGCACTTCACCCTCAATGGGGAGCCGATCGTCGCGCATCACACGGCGCCGGCGCATTATCCGCTACCGGGTGGTGGCTTGTTTACGGATGCCGGGACGGAATGGGCTTTTGCGACGCACGAAGGCGCGTTGCTCCGCTTGCCGGATCTGGAGCAGGGCGTCGATCAAATCAATCGCCTACGACGCAACCAAGCAGAAATCCAGATCATGCCGGGACAACAGCCGGGGGATTCGATTGTCGCGATCAAGAATCATATTGGCAGTCCGTTCTCCTTCGACCTTGGCATCGACAATTATGGCAGTGCGCAAACGGGCACGCTACGGTATCGGGCAGGGGTCGAGGCCGACAACGTCATCGGCTGGCAAGAATCACTGTCGTTCAACTACGTCGGCACGCAAGACAGCAATGCGGTGGTGTTCTCGGCCGCCTTGCCGTTTGGCTATCAAACTTTCAGCTATACAACCTCGCTGTCCGAATATCAGCAATTGATCAGCGATGTGGCATTGCTGGAAGGGCGCACCTTCAGTCAGATTCTTGGCTGGAACGACGTGTTGACACGCTCACGGAGCGGGCGCATCAGCCTTGACGTGACCCTGACGAAAATGCGCACGGAGCGCAGTGTCAACGGCATCGCTTTAACACCGCAAAACATGACGATTCTGCGCGTGGGGCTGAGCGGCCTCTACCGTTTTACCGCACGCAATGAAGGCGCCGCCGCTACCTGGGATGCGGGCGTTTCAGAAGGTCTACCTTGGTTATCCGCCACACATGATTCCGGCGATATCGACCGCGAAGAGGCACACAGTCAATTCACCAAATTCGATCTGGCCACGACGTTGCAGGTCCCCATGGGACATATCGCTAATGCGTCCTTGACGTATCGGGGGCAGCTCTCCGGTCAGTACAGTCCGACTGCACTTTTTGGCAACGCGCAGATCTTTCTCGGTGGTATGCAGTCGGTCCGGGGTTTCACCGAGGGCGGTATCAGCGGCGACTCGGGCGTGTTGATGCGCAACGAGGCTGCATGGCAAAACGTGCCGGAGTTTCATGGTGCAACGGTCCAGCCCTATCTATTCTTGGATGCAGGAAAAGCGCATCTGATCGCGCAAAGTGGTTGGCCCACGCTGATGGGGGCGGGGATGGGCGTGCGTGCGCAGTGGCGCTTTCATTCGCAGACCATTACGAGCGAAGTGTTGGTAGGTCAGGCGCTTTTGCAGCCGGCCGCATTAGGTAAAAAAGCCAGCGTTCTGCTGGCTACTCTCAATTGGTCGGACTGACACCGACGCATCACGGAATCATCATGAAATTTGTTTCCTTAAGGTATAGAACGACGGTGCTTGGCGTCGCCACGATCCTGACGACGCTCACGTTTGCCACGGGTTCGGCGTCGGCAGCACGCGCATCGACAAACGATAACAACGCCGACCATGTGTCCTCCGGTAGCGCGCTTCCGCCAGGCACGGTGGCGCGCGTCAACGATGTGTCGATCACAAACGCCGAGGTCGATCAAACCTTGTCGGCGCTACACGAAACGGATACGCCTGCTGCGCGCGCGCAAGTCAAAAACCAATTGATCGCGAGAGAGCTTTTCCGACAAGCGGCGAAACGCGCGCATTACGACACGCACGCGGATGTGGTGGCCGCAGTGGAAGAAGCGCGGGAGCAAGCGCAAACGAATGCCATGATCGGCAGCTATCTCCGTGACGAAGTGAAGCCACAGCCCATCACCGGCGCGGCGCTCCAAGCTCAATACGACGCAATCGTCTCGCGCCTTGGCACAGATGAATGGAAACCACGCGCGATCGTGGTCAAGGACGCCGATACCGCGAAGTTGGTGCTCGCGCAGCTAAAACAGGGTGGTGACTTCGCAAAACTCGCCGCGCAGTACAGCCAGGGGGCGGACGCGGCGCGAGGCGGCGAGCTGAACTGGGTCTCGTTCAAAACCCCGATTCAGCCTGGGCAGACATTGAACTGGCCGACTCCCCTTGCGGAAGCGTTGGTGAAGTTACCGCAAGGTGCAGTGAGCAACACACCGATCCAAGTAGGAGACGCCTATTGGATTTTGCGCGTCGATCAAAAGCGCCCAACCAAGATTCCGACCTTTGCGGAGACGGCGGCGCCGTTACGTGCCCAATTGACGCGCGCAGAAATTGAAAAGGCAACGTCCAAGATCGTGGTCGATCTGATGAAGCACGCACAGATTCAACAATAAAAATATTTTTCGGCTCGGACCCTCAATGATGCGGCAGCTCACGACACAGATCGACGACAATAACGATATCGGCGCCGCCGAGTACGTCGATCCGCAGCCGGCAGATTATGACGCCTCGCGTACACCGCGCGGGTGGCAGCGCGTATTTGCCGCTGTGCTGTGTGTGACGCTGTTTTTCTCGCCGGTATCGATCACCTATCAGCAAAGCGAGAGCGCGGCTGGGATCTTGGCTGCCGGCAGCACGCGTCGCAGCGTCGCGGACTGGGAAGCACTGTTGGCGCGGATATCACTGCCAGTGCGATTGCCCGCAGGCTTTGCGCTTCGCAATTTCGATATCAAACTGGGGCTGCGCAGTGCCGGTGCGGCGACCATCACCGATCCAAGCGCGCCGGTGGCGTTTCAACCGCAGATAACGCAAAGCACTGGGTCGAACGGCAGCGTTCCGGTCGTCAATATCACCGCACCGAACGCCGCCGGCATCTCCTTGAATCAATACCAACGCTTCGACATCGATGCGGCCGGCTTGATTCTGAATAACAGTCTTCGATCAGGCACCTCATTGACCGGCGGCGATGTCGCCGCAAATCCCAACTTGGCAGGTCGCACTGCTAGCGTGATCATCAACCAGGTGACATCGAACGGTGCAGGCTATGCGAGCGTGCTCGCGGGGCCGCTTGAGGTATTTGGGGCACCTGCGACAGTGATCATCGCTAATCCGAACGGGATTAGCACGAGAGGCGTTGCTTTTACCAATACGATAGGAGTGACGCTCGCCACGGGCGTACCGCAGTTCGTCAGCGATTTGAACGGAACACGCAGCGATTTTGCGAACGCGACACAGGTCGGCTATAGCATCAGCGGCGGACATATCCAGATCGAGGGCAACACCGGGACAAATGGTCCCGGTGCCGGGATCGATGGCACTGTCGGTACGATCGACCTGATCGGCGAGACGATAGGCGTCAATGCACCACTCTACGCCGGTAATCGGATCGATGCGATTGCCGGCCGGCAGTTTGTCATGCCCGCGTCGACGACAATCGCAGCGTCCGGCTATGCGGTCTCGGCGAACGGCAGCGACAACAGCGCAAGCGCGACGAACGCCGCAATCGACGCTGCGAACGCGGTGTCGGCGAACGGTGCCGTGCACGGCTTGTCGATCGACGCGACGGCGTTTGGGGCGATGACGGCCGGTGCGATTCAGGTGATCAGTACGGCTGCCGGCATGGGCGTGCGCACGGACGCCAAGCTGGCTGCGAATACGAGCGATCTCGTACTGTCGGCCAATGGTGATCTGACGGTTGCGGGAACGGCTGCGCAACAGCAGGCCAGCTTGTCGTCGAGCGGCGATGTCGTGATGAGCGCTAGCCATGTCGGCGTCGCGGGCTATGCAATCGCCGCAAGCGCTAGCGTCGCGTCAACCGGCACCTTGCAATCAGGCGGCGCGTTGACGGTATCGGCTGGCAGCGATATCACGCTGGCCAGTACGCAGACAAATGGCGATGCCACACTGACGAGCGGTCGAAACATCAGCCTTGGCGACGCACAGATCGGCGGCGCATTGCAGGCGATTGCACAGCAAAAACTGACGCTAGGCGGCACCGTGCAGTCCGGAGGCAATACAAGCCTGACCGCGACGCAAGACGCCCTTGCATTGAACGGCACGGTAAGCAGTGGTGGCGATCTGGCGTTGCTGTCGGGTGGAAATACCACCATTGCTGGTCAAACGACTGCACAGGCGGCGGCCAGCGCGCACAGTGGTGCCGACTTAATCGTCAGTGGCTCCCTGACAAGCGGCACGACCGTGGATGCACACGCCATTGGTGCGATTACGATTCCGGGTTCGCTTCTTGTCGGCACCAATGCCACTTTGAACGCCGGGGACGCGATCACCGTGGCAGGCATGATGATCGCGCAGCAAGATGGCGCAATCACCGCCGGAAGCGGCCTTGCTGTGACCGGGTCGATTGCCTTCGGGCAGAACGGCAGTCTGCATGCCGTCGGCGATATCGTCCTGCCTGGCACCGTGTTGGCGAATGCGCTTCAGGTTGACGCGGGCGGTGCCGTGCAGTTCGGCACGTTGCAAGTGGGCGGGGCATTCGGCGCGATCGCAGAAGGGCGGACGGGCCTTGGAGACATCACATTTTCGGGCAATGCGGCGGTCGTTGGCAGCAGTGATGTCAGCGCGGCACATGACGTCGTGGTTTCGGGGACGTTCGCGGGTGGCGATCGGACGTCGATGGTTGCGCAACAGGATCTGACGATTGCTAGCGACGCCACGGTTCAGTCGGTTGGTGCGCTGACGCTTACTGCCAAGAACGGCGACGTCCAATCGACAGGAAACGTTAACAGCGCAGCAGCGCTGAACGTTACTGCCGGGCACGCGATCGGTGTTACTGGCACGACCACTGCGGTTGGCGACGTCGACCTGGAAGCAGGGACGGACCTCAACATCGGTGGGACGCTTGCCGGGCAGGGGAAAGCGACGCTGCATGCCGGACAAGACGTGATCGCGGCGGGTAGTACGGGTTTTGCCAGCGATGCGACCGTCAGCGCCGGACGAGATCTTAGCGTCACCGGATCGTTGCAAGCCGATGCAATGCACTTGCATGCGGGGCGGTCCGTGACATTACAAAATGTCCAAGCGAATGCTGGGCTCGATGCGACGACTGACGGCGGGGGCATACAGGTCAACGGCAATGTGCTCTCGGCAGCGGACAGCACGCTGCACGCGAGTGGCGATGTGAATGTCGCGGCAAGCGGTGCGGTGCAAGCAGCCGGTGCCTTGACGGTAACGGGCGGCGGCAATACCACGATCGCGGGAAATGCATCGTCGAACGGCGATATGACGTTGACGAACGCTGCGGGAGGCATTGTCGACGTCGGCACGATCGCGGCCGGTGGCAATTTGGCGATAAGCGCAGCACAGTCCATCGATCTCGGCACGCAAAGTACGTCGGCTCTCGGCGATCTCGCGGTCATGGCGGGTCAGGACCTTGTATTCGACGGCACGATTGTCGTTCAAGGCAAGGGTACCTTGCAGGCTGGAACGGCAGGCAATGGCGGCGCGATCGGCGGCGGCGGGAGCCTGGCCGTAGGTGGGGATGCAATATTGCTTGCGACCCGCGCGATCACCTCCACCGGTTCGATCCGCGGTGGTACCGTCACGGTGACGTCTGGCGGCGCGACGAGTTTGCAAGACGTGCAGTCGGGATCCGCAATGACGCTGCAAAGTGGCGATGCGTTGACCCTAAACGGAAAGTTGAGCACCGGTGACGCGCTCAGCGCGACTGCCGATGGCAATCTACTCGTCAATGGTGCGATACAGGCGGGCAGCGACGCGGCGTTGGCTTCTCAACACGGCGACGTTTCCATCGCTGCTGGCGGAACACTCGCCGGCAGCGGCCAGGTCGCATTGAATGCCGGTCAAGACATCCACGTCGATGGATCGCTGACAAGTGCCGGTAACGCCTCGCTGCAAGCCACGCGCGACGTTAGCGCCATTGGTTCTGTCCAAGGACAAGGCAGCGGTAACGTGAGGGCAGGCCGTAACTTGACCGGGAGCGGGACGCTGTCTTTCACGCAAGCAGCGTCGCTGCGCGCCGAAGGCGACATAAACCAAGGTGGTCTGGTACAGGGCCAAAGCGTCGACCTCAGCGCAGCCGGTAATGTTAGCGTCAACAATGTCGAAGCAGCGACGACACTGGCCCTGCGGGCTGGCGACACGACGAACGGCATCGGCGCGCTGAGCGTGGCCGGCACGGCAGTAGCGGGTGGCGCCGTCACGGCGAGCGCCTCGCAAGACATAAACGTGAGCGGCAAAATCGCCAGCGGTACCACGCTGGCGATGCGTGCGGTGAGCGATATCACCATTCCGGGCGCCTTGGAGTCGGTTGGCGGCATGACGGTCACGTCACAGGCGGGCAGTTTGCTCGCAACCGGCGGCATCAACAGCGGCGCATCGCTTTTCGTCACCACGGGCTTGGATCTGACAACCGGCGTGAGCACCACGGCACTCGGCCAAACTGCGTTACAAGCGGGACGAGATCTCGGTTTGAATGGCGTGGTCGTCGGCCAGGCTGCCGGGACGCTACAAGCCGGACGCGATATTAGCGGTGCTGGGACGCAATCGTTTGACGGCGACGTCACACTGAGCGCTCAGCGCGATCTCGCGCTCTCCGGATCGATACAGGCAAACGGCGTTCAAGCGACGGCTGCCGGAAACGCCACGTTGCATGATGTCACTTCTGCAACGAGTCTGACCGTGGTTGCGCAGGGCAGCACGGACGGTGCAGGAGGGAGTGCAGGTTCTGTGACCTCAGCTGGCGGAACGATTGGCACGCTGTCCGGAGACGTCGACATCACAGGTACGGCGAAAGCCGCGACCGGCGTGGCCATCGCTGCGGCGCGAGATACAACGGTAGGGGGCTCCTTGAGCAGCGGCACGACCTTGGGTATCGCCGCCACGCGCACGATCAACGTGAGCGGTCGCCTCCAATCGACTAGCGCGATGCAGTTGACCGCCCGCACGGGAGACGTCGTCACGTCGGGTGCTGCAACCGTTAGTACAAACGACGCGTTGTCGGTAAATGCCGGCAACGACGCGACGCTTGCCGGTCAGATCGATGCGACGCAACAAGTCGATGTAGAAGCCGGGCGTGACATCACTGTTGGTTCGGTAGGGACCGGAGCAGCGACCCCGTCGGGCACTCATTTAGCGGGCCAAGCCACCGGAACGTTGAACGCCGGTCGCGACATCAAGGGCGATGCTGCACTGGCGTTCGCGCAGGCGGCAACGGTGGCGGCAGGACGCGATGTGGCTTTGAGCGGAAAACTCCAAGGCGCATCGGCCACGGTCACGGCAGTAGGGAATGTGGCGGTCGGCGCGGTAGATGCGACCGTGGGAAATGCGTCGTTGCAGGCGCAGGGGGGGGAGCTGTCTGCAAGCGGTAATATTAGTGCGCTGGAGGCCGTTTCCCTTAACGCGGCCAATGATATGCGTATCGCGGGGACGATCAACAGCGGTACGACAACGACGATCGATGCTGGCGGTCAGGCTCAGCTAGCCGATATCAGCGCAACCGGTGATTTACGGGCACACGCCCACGGTGGTTCTCTCACGGCTGGCGCAATAACAAGCAATGGTGGGGTGACGCTGATTTCGCAAGGCGATATGGCCTTGTCCTCGGCACAAAGCACCGCGGCGTTGTCCTTGCAGGCGCTCGGTGCGACCGCGCCAGGGAGTGCCGGAGACTTGTCCGTCACTGGCGTACTGTCGTCGGCCACGTCGATTTCGGCAAGCGCAGCCGAAGACCTAGCCGTCGGCGGCAATATCGTCAGTGGCGGCGCTGCGGATTTTTCCGGCGCACGCGATGTGACGCTAAGCGGATCGACCCTTGGCATGGGCGCCGGGACCATTACGGCCGGCCGGAATGTGCAAACGGGGAGTCTCGCGTTTGGTGAAAGCACGACCGTGACCAGTGGCGGCAACGCCGTGCTCGGGGCTATTCAGGGCGCGGGCGATGTGTCGCTGACTGCCGTAGGCAACCTCGGCAGCGGTGCGATCATTGCCGTAGGTGCGTTGTCTGCCGTCGCCGGACAAAACAGCGGGGCGGCAACAAATAGCGCGGCGGTCCCCGGCAGCCTGAGCGTCAACGGCACGATCGAAGCCGGCTCGACGGTCGCTCTCAATGCAGCAGGAAGCGTGACCGTCGCCGGCGCTACGTCGGCAGTCGGCGACGTCACGGCCAACGCGACACAAGGCAGTGCATCGCTAGCCGGTGTGTCTACAAACGGTAATGTAACCGTTACGGCGGGTAGTGCGGTCGTGCTCAGCGGGACGAGTACCGCGGTCGGTAATGTGGCCTTGAGCGGCAGTGACGTCACCTTGACCGGTAGCATCGGTACGTCGAAAGCGTTAAACGTCACCGCGCAAAATTCCCTGGATGTCAGCGGCGCATCGTTGTTGTCCACCGGTAGTACGACACTCGAGGGCGGCGACGTCAAAATCGGCACCGCTCTCGTGGGTGCCGACCTCAATGCGCAAGCCAACCGTAGCATGTCCTTGACCGGCGGCAATATAGACGTCGTCGGCGTGACGAGCCTGTCGGCGGGAACCACATTGTCGAACGTAGGCGCGGTGTTGAGCGGTGGCGCGATGACGATTACCGCATCGACCATCACAAACGCGCTAGGGGCTTCGTTGGCTTCTACCGATGCGTTGCGCTTGACCGCGGGGAGCCTCAGTAACGCCGGCTTGATCAATGGCTTGACGACGACGGTCACCGCGACGGGGGCTTTGACCAACGCTGGCTCGCTGCTTGGTGTCAACGGCGTGACGATCAACGCCGGCACGTTGAACAACAATAACGGGGTGATTTTCTCGGGTGATACCGGTGCCACGTCGGCGAGCACGGTAACCGCCGATTTGTCGATCAATCTGACTGGTACGAACACGACGTATAGCAATACGAGCGGCCAGATTCTGGCACAACGCAATCTGAGTTTGGCCGCGAATAACGGCACGGTGGATACATCGCTCGGCAGTTTGCAGGCTGGCGGTGCGCTGGCAATCACGGCAAACACGATCAGCAATAGCGGCACGTGGAATTACGCTGCGCAGAGTGTCACGTTGACCGGCTTGAGTGGCATTGTTAATACCGGCACGATTTCCGGCACCGCACCGTTGACGTTGAACACCGGCGGCACGTTCGTGAACGCCGGGCAACTGAGTGGGCAAGTCGTCACGCTGAACGGGGCTTTGTACAACACAGGCGTGTTGCACACGAGCAGTTTGTTCACATTGAATGGCAGCGGTACAAATCGCGGAACGGTCGAGTCCGTCGGTGATATCGCGGTCACCGGAAGCGACTACGACAATCAATATGGCACAACGCAGGCGAGCGGAAACCTTACCGTCGCCTTGAGCGGCACGTTATCCAACACGGCCGGATCGATTTACGCAGGCAATAACGTCACGATCACTGCAAACACCGTCGTGAACGATCAAGCAGGTCCGACGGGGGCGACAACGACAAGTGGTGCCACGGTAGTGGTGAACCCGAGCGTTTTGTGGTCCGGCAATATTGGGTCGTTGACAGTGCCAACGACGTGGGAGACAACCACCAACGACGGAGGAGGAGATTCTGGCTCTTCGTCATGGTCGACTTCCTCCACAGTCGGCGATCTGCTGTCACCGACGGGTTCGACGCACTTAGTTTATAACACCGGTTACTCGCCCTGCACTACAAGTTGCAGCATCGCCGGGTCATCGCCCACCCTTGCGTCTGGTGTCATTTATTTCCAACGGGAATATGTTTCCACCGGATGGGACGATAACGGAAATCCGACGACAGGGTCGTTCTTGTATCTTGACAGCAGCGCGAATGGGGCAGTTGTAGGCATTGCATTGCCGACCGTCTATCAGAC
The DNA here is from genome assembly GCF_039852015.1 of Robbsia sp. KACC 23696. NCBI lineage: Bacteria > Pseudomonadati > Pseudomonadota > Betaproteobacteria > Burkholderiales > Burkholderiaceae > Robbsia > Robbsia sp. KACC 23696. The sequence goes on from NZ_CP156627.1 coordinate 1,469,664, forward strand.
CACCACCACGCAGCAATTGGGCGTTGCCGGTGTCATCTCTGCGGGCAACTCGATTGCTTTGACGGCGAACACCTTGTATAACCGTGGCGGCCAAATTGCAGCGCAGGGAAATGTAACGCTGAATGTGCAATCGCTGAATAACGGCGCGATTGCGCCTTCTTTGACAGCGACCACCTATACGTGGATCAATCAAAGCGATTACAGCAGTTTTCTACAGCAATTGGCATCGCTCCGCCAAATCGCTGCCCGCAACGAGAATGGCAATTGGAATGGGCCCTACAATTGTCAATCTGATTGTGGCAACGGATCTGATCAGGCTCCGGCCACGTTTTCAATCGACACGGGCGCCGCCGCACCGACCGGTACTGGCACCACGACCTGGACAACGCCGACGGGCATGATCGCCGCCGGCAATAATATGACGGTGTCCGGTGGCAATTTGACTAATGCCGGTCTGCTCTATGCCGGTAATGACGTCTCGGTCACGGCACAAAGTCTGACGAACCAAGGTGGGACGCAACAGAACCAGGCCGCCCAGACGGGCTGTGCATCGGGCGTGCCGAATGAAGGATGTGGCACAGCCGGCGCTGCGAAGGGTAGTGGCCCGACCACAGCGTCGTTCAACTACTCACAAAATGCAACGATCTATGCCGGCCATGATTTGGTCATCGCAGCAGGCCAGATAAACAATACGTTTGGCAGTTTGCTTGCCGGGCATGATCTGGTTGTCGGTGGCGTCGGGACCACGGCGACTTCAAGCACGGCTGCGCAGAGCTTGAACAACACGTCGGGTAATATCGTCGCGGGCAACGATATTACCTTGAACGTGTCCGGTGCCATTACGAACACGCTTCCGCCGCCAGTCCAAATCAGCGTCAATTATGGTTCGACCGAAGCCTACGCCGGTTGTATGACGGCAGGCGGATACAAGGACGGATATTGCACGGCGTATGTCGATCAGCAATCTGGAAGTTCATCGGTGATCAGCGCCGGGAACAACTTGCAGATCAACGCTGGCAGCCTGACAAACGTGGGAAGTTTGATTTCGGCGGGAACCAGCGCGACGATTAATGTTTCCGGCCCGGTTGTCAACGAGGCACAGACGCTGAATGCCTATTGGCATTCGCACTGGATCCAGCAAACAGGCATTTTTAGTAGCGATAAGTCGCACGATACGTGGGCTTGCGGCTCCGTTGCGGAATGTACGGCGCTGTATGGTGACGCCTATACGAAGACCCAAGGTTCGATCGACCCACCGCAGCCAGTGGGTAGCATTGCGGCGACGATTCAAGCGCCAAACCTAACAATCAACGCTGGCGGGACAATTCAAAACGTCGGGAACGTCCTGGGTACATCGATTTCTTTGACGGGCCAGAGCCTGATCAACGGCATCACATCGGCAAACACTTACACGCCGCGCGTCAATGGCACGTCGCAAGTCATCTCGCTGAATCCAACAACGCTGCCGAGCTTGAATCTGTCGATTCCCCGCTCGGGCGCGTACACGACCAGCGCAGTGGCCGGTACGGCGTCATATGTCGACGCGGCTATCGGGACAAGTACGGGTTTTACGCCGCAAGACCTGATCAACAACTTGCCGAGTACGTTGCAACCTAGCACGACGCTCTTCTATTACAACCCGCAGGAAGAGGACTTGCTGCTTCAGCAAGTGGCGCTCCAACAGACGGGTAGGGCGAGTTTCATCGATGGCCTGAGCTACGACAGCAAAAACAACCTCTCCGTCACGGAACAAGAAAAGGGCATTCTGTATCAGAACGCGTTGACTTACGCGCAGACGAACAATCTGAAGTTGGGCGATGCGTTGAGTCAGACGCAAATTGCAGCGTTGGATAAGCCGATGCTGTGGTACGTCGAGCAGACGGTACCGGATCCGTCTTGTACGGCCACAGGCACGAGTAGCTGTCCGACGGTTACCGCGTTGATGCCGCAGATCTACCTGCCGCAGGATACGAGTGCCTTGGCAGCGGGCGGAACGATTGCGGGAAGCGACGTCACCCTTGATTTTAACAAGGCTGGCGGCACGGTCTTGAACACCGGCACCATTGCGGCAACGGACACGTTGACGGTTAATACGGGCACGTTGACGAACCGCGCAAATCAAGTCGATATCGGCAACGACTGGACCAAGGTCCAGGGTGGCTACGTCGACACGACCGGTACGGTCGTGCAGCCGGGTGGCTATATGAGCGCGGCGAATTACGCGCTCAACGTCGAACAACTGACGCAGATTGGGGGATCGCTCAGTTTATTGAACCCGGACGGCAGCGCGAATGTTGCAGGAACTGCTGCCTTAGTTGCGCAGTTGCAGCAACAATTAGGCAGCAATTTCTCGCAGGAGACGGTGGCTGACGCGCTGCATACGCAGTTTGTCCAACAAGGCGGAGTACCTAGTTGGTTTGGTGTGGTGGCCATCGCCGCCGCGATTGTTGTTTCGGTCTTGACATATGGCGCAGCGTCGAGTGCCGTAGGTGCTGCGGCCGGGGCGACGGCGGGTAGTACATTTGCTGCAGCCACTGCCGCTACAGCGACGAGCGCAGCGGTATCCGCAGGACTTGGCAATATCGTTATATCCGCGGCGATTGCAGGCATTGCCAGCAGTGCAACAAGCCAGTTGATCATGACGGGATCAATTGATGCGAGCCAACTAGGTCAAGCAGCGCTTGTTAGCGGCATCACGGCTGGGTTGCTGAATGGGATTACATACAGCGGTACGGATGGTCTTGGATTTACTACAGGCACCACAGTGGTGGGCGGCGCCGGTCCACAGTCGTTGGCGAGTTTGGCGGGGCTGCAAAACTTGTCGAATGCGATGTCTCCCTCGGCGTCTGGTACGAGTGCGAGTGTCTCGACCCAATTGGCCGCAGCGGCGGGCGGAGCCGTCATTTCTGCTGGTGTGCAGACCGCAGTTGATGGTGGTAGCTATCTCAATGCGTTAAAAGGCTCGCTCGTGTCGAGTGCAGCAGCGATTGGCGCGTACGAAATCGGCGAGTTGTCACAGCCAGGGGCGGCTTTCGAGCAGGGCACTGCCGCGTATGTGTTGGCGCACGCTGCATTGGGTTGTGCGGCCGGGGCAGCTAGCGGCACGGGCTGTGAAGGTGGTGCGCTTGGTGGTGCGACGAGCGCGATCATCACGCCCCTGCTAGTCAATGCCGCCGGGGGTGCAGCAAGCCTGACCAGCACGCAGCGTGCCGAAATCGTAGGTCTAGCGACGTTGTTAGGTGGCACGAGTGCCTTGCTGGGCGGCGTCAGTGCAATCGGTGGCGCGACTTCGGCGCAGAACGAAGCGTTGAATAATTCAACACTCGACCATGAAACGGAAGACGAAAAAGAACATAGCGAGCTAAAGAAGCTGCTTGATGCTGAAAAGGCGCGGCTGGGCGAGACACCGGTCACGCAGAATGAAGATGGAACGGTTACCGCATCCGGAACGGCAGTGCTGGGCGCGGCGGGGAACACGGGCACGGTGAAAGTCGGTGCAGCTGCGTCTAAAAGTGCGGCCACAAGCACCACGCTTATCAACGGTGTGTCAGTCACAAATCGTGCAAGTGGGGAAGTTTACACTGGCACAGTAGATCTTCAGCCGACTTTGGACAGGATAGCGAGCGGCGGAGCTTCAATCTCGGCAAATGATGGTACTGTCTTTCAGAATCGCCCTGTCGGAGGAATTCAGCTCCTTCCGGCCCAAGCTGCTGATTATTACAGAGAGTATGTTGTGCCAACCCCGGGGATAAAGGGACCCGGCCCTCAAAGACTTGTAACCGGTCAAGGTGGAGAGATCTATTACACTCCGGATCACTACCAGTCGTTCATTCCCGTAAAAAATTAAGTCAAATCTCACTATATGAATAAATTATTATCGTTCACATTTTATACTGAAGTATATACACTCGACCTAGATGAGGCTCTTACTTCATGCGTCAGCGGGGATATTCGGACAACAGACGAACTTTTCCAATTGCTGTGTCAGGAATTAAAATTCCCCTCCTATTTTGGATACAACTGGAATGCGCTGCTCGATTGCCTCAGAGATTTCAGTTGGGTTAACCAGCGGCAAGTCATCATTGTGCACGACGATCTTCCGGGCTTGGAGGCATCTGAATTGAAAACTTACCTCGAGATCCTCCATGATGCAGTTCTGCACTGGGCAAGACTCGAACCTCATTGTTTTGAAGTAGCGTTTAAATCGACAGATCGAAAAAAAATCGGCACGCTGCTAAATAAGTAGCATCTATTTTCGCCAGATAGATCGCACGGTGTTTGTCTAGATAGTTGTCGCATGTCAACATCGGCCGTAATTTCCTCAAAACTGTCGAAGTAAAATTCCCCACCCTGTTTCTTCGGTGATCAGCCGACTCGTGAGATCAAACAGGCTCCTTTCGTGGCCGTCCTGGACGCCGACGCGGTGCATCGCCCATTGACGCATTTAGCGATGGCTGGCGAGTGCGCAAATGTTCGGGAAGCAAGTCGGCATGCTCACGGAGTCGATACGAGGATCCTTCGATCTGTATGACAATGGCATGGTGTAACAGTCGGTCGAGCAAAGCGGCGGCGACAACGCTGTCACCGAACCCCTCGCCCCATTCGCCGAAGCCACGGTTCGATGTCAGGATCATCGCGCAGCGCTCATAACAGGCATTGACGAGCTGGAAGAATAAATTTCCACCGTTCGAGCCGATCGGCAGGTAACCAATTTCGTCGACGATCAGCAGGCTGTGACGAGTTAGAAATCGCACCCGCTGTGGCAAATTGCCTTCGCGCTCAGCCTTGGCCATTGAATTGGCAATGTCAGCGAGCGAGCCGAAGTACACGCTTTTGCCTGCACGGATCGCTTCGTTGCTGTGCACGCAGCGCTAGGGTGTGTGACGGGAGCCGCTAGCGGCACCGGTTGTGCCAGCAGTGCAATTGGTGGTGCGGTTTCCGCTGGACTGAACCCCATCATCGATGGCAACGGAACGACTCCGGCAGCACTAGAAACGGCGATCACGACGTTGGCCGGAGGTTTGGTTGCTGATGCCTTGGGGCAGAACGGAACGGCTGCGGCAAGGGCAGCAGAGAACGAGACGCTCAATAATTGGCTGAATCACGTAAAGATCTTTCCGGGGCAGCAGTCGCAGTCGCAGAAGCTGGATGCTGCGCAGGCAGGATGCGATAGTAACAGCGCGGGTACGTGCGGGACGACAGCCACGTTGATGCAGACATCCGAAGCGAATGACAAGGCTCTGGCCGCCGCGTGTCAGTCTCCGGCCTCGTTTGCATGTGCTTACCAGAAGACTTTAGCCTATATGGCGGGCAACACTGTTTCTACAGTCAACGGTGTGACCGTTGCCGCAGCAGCGTCGCCACCTACGTACACCGCACCCAGCCAAGCAGCGGCGATGCTTGACAATGCGCTTTCGGGGCCGCTGCCTGGGATCTTGGCAGGGGTGACGTATGGACTCGGCGGGTCGACTGAGACTGCGTACTACTTGTCCACTCTGGGCGTCGCCGCCGGTGGCGTTACAGCAGGTTTGGCTGGACTCGGTGGAACCAAGACAGTTGGTATAATCTCTGAGGCTACAAACAGTGGGCCTAGTTCCCCGGTGTCTAACTCGGGCGGCGCAGCACGGGCGGCAGCAAACCGCGGCAATTGGTCTAGCGTTTCTTTGTCTGAAACCATTGAAAACATCGCTGGACCGAATCCCGTAGTTTCGAATACCAATTCGGGGAAGACCGTCTACACTAATCCCACTACCGGCACCTCTGTCGTATACGACAACGCTGGCAACTATTATCGGGTACAGAGTGCTACCGGCCAGTACTTAGATCAGAGCGGGAACCCCATACCGAACAATGTTCCTTTGATCGGTAGCAATAAGACGACGCAAACTGGGATTCCATCCGGTATTCGGCAAGGCTTGACCCATTACAACAATAGTGACCCTGTCAAATAGGCGAGTGCGTATGAGGATGCAAGTCTCCAAAATTTTTGCGGTTCCAACGGAGCAGCACTCGGGACGGCCGGTCGAGTTTGAGTTGTCGGGCATCTTGTCAGAATGGTTGTTCGCGACAAACTTCTGGCGAGAGTTCAATGCTGGGCATGGAACTATGTTCGATCAGTTTGAAGAGGATGAAGTCGATGCGGCGATTGTAAAGTCGGTGTCGGCGGCGTTGGAAATGCAGATCGAGGCACTGCGTTTGAGCGATACGCAATCTGTTGAGTTCGTGTACAGGCGGTTGCAGGATGGTCAATCGCTGACGGCAAACACTTCAAAATCCGATCTGCTATCGGAGTTGGTTGCGCTGGATGCTTTTCTGAAGACTGCTGCACAGCAAAATCCGACTATGGCATTTGCTCTCTAGCAGAGTTGCGGCAGCAGGAGGACAAGCTTGCGCCGGTTATTGCCGGGACAGCAGCCTTAAGACGAACCCGGCCACGTGACGGGTTTGTGCTTTATTGCGTTGGCGAGCGTTGCGACGTGACCGTACGAAATACGCAATTCGTCGCTGGCCGGGCGCTTGGCGTGCGAGACTTAAAACAGCCTTTGCGCGACTTCCTTGCGGGCGTCCTCGTTGCCGTGCATTTCCTTAATTCCTTTGATCGCGCGTTGAAGCCACTCGTCGGCAATAGCGCGATGTGCGTCGTGCTGCTGATCGGCCGGTGCGGTCGTCGCGACGTCACCCCGGAGTTGAGTAGCACGAGGATTTAGAGTCCAATCAGGTAGTTAGGAGATTGGGCATGAAGAAGCGGTTCAGCGAAGAACAGATCATTGGGTTTCTGCGCGAGGCGGACGCCGGCTTGCCGGTCAAAGAGCTCTGCCGACAGCACGGATTCTCCGAAGCGAGTTATTACCTTTGGCGCAGTAAATTCGGCGGTATGAAAGTGTCCGACGCGAAGCGCCTCAAGGAGGTTGAGGCGGAGAACTCGCGCCTGAAGAAGTTACTGGCCGAGTCGATGCTGGAAATCGAGGTCACACGCGAGGCGTTACGAAAAAAGGGGCGAGCACACCGTCACGCCGAGATTTGGTGCGCCATGTGACTCACAGCGGCTTTAGCGAGAGGCACGCGCTGCGGGTGATCGGCATGAGTGCGAGTTCTTATCGCTATGCAGCGGCAGCGGATAAGAATCACGCCTTGCGTGAACAGATTGTGGCGCTGGCGCAGCGGCATCGCCGATACGGCGCGGGAATGATTTATTTGAAGCTGGGCCAGTCGGGCTTGGTGGTCAATCACAAGCGCGTGGAGCGGCGGTATGCCCAGGAGAACCTGCAAGTACCTTGTCGCAAGCGCAAGAAGGTGCCGGTGTCTGAGCGTCAGCCCTTGGGCAGGCCGTCAGCAGCGAATCAGATGTGGTCTATGGATTTCGTGTTCGATGGTACCGCCGAGGGCCGTGTCATCAAGAATTTGACGGTCGTCGACGATGCGACGCATGAGGCCGTGGCGATTGTTCCAGAGCGGGCCATTGGAGGACACGTTCTCACGAGAATCCTTGATCGACTGGCGTTACTGCGCGGCTTACCAAAAGGGATTCGGACAGACAACGGGAAAGCGTTCTGCGGTAAAGCGATGCTGAGGTGGGCGCATCGGCGTGGCGTGAGGTTGTTTCTTATCGAGCCTGGCAAGCCAAACCAGAACGCTTATATCGAGTCGTTCAATGGCCGATTCCGCGACGAATGCCTCAATAAAAACTGGTTCACGAGTCTTGCCCATGCACGCGTTCTGATCGAAACATGGCGCAGGGAATATAACGAAGAGCGGCCGAAGAAATCACTGGGCGGTCTGACGCCAATGGCTTACGCTCAGCAACTGACGGCGAACGCCATCATATCAACCCCGGATTCTGAAGCCCAATGCTACTGAAAACGCGGTGACGTCGCTGTTAACGCAATCCCGGGCGGGGACGGGGTGTCTCGTTGGAAGTTGACTATACCCGGGGAATATAAAGGGCGTTCAGGCGCTTTTGAATATATTCGAGAACCAGATGGCACAATCAATCACAGACTATTCGTACCGAATAAATAGATAATGACGATCGCAAAGATTTTGGATTTATATGCGCGAGGTGGCCGAAGCCTTATCGGCAATGGTTTGGATGAAGCGGCACTTTCGTTGCCAGATGCTAAGGTTGCGCTTGAGTTATTTGCAAGCCGCCGTTGGCGTATATTGGGCGGCGACGTGTATTGCCTATCCGAACAACAAAGCCTCGAGTCGACTTATGAGAACTGGTCATACGACGGGAATGACTTTGGTCAAAGCGTTGATGTAGCGCGCAACTACTTAGCCTACCTTGCTCAGCGAGATGTCTACATTGTATTTGTCGTTGATGAGTGCAGGTAGAATGCGACCGCCCGAGATTTGGATTTACCTTGTGAATTTTTTGGTCAAATATGAGTGACCCTTTTTCGATAAGATGAACCACGCCGGGTTTCGTGGAGGCCGGTTCGATTGTAAGCGCGAATTTCTCCCCACCTAGCTTCTGATCTTAATCAAGATCACGATTGCGTCCGCTACTTCAACTTGCGGACGCAATATGACAGACCCTGAATTTGACTTCCTGCCCCTGCGCGTCAAGCGTCTGAGCACCAACGGCAAGCGCTGGTATGACGTGGCCGACAAGCGCCGTCTCGTCGCTGCTTGCGAGCAACCCGGTGCCTCAATCTCGGGTTTGGCCTTGCGCGCCGAGATCAACGCCAATCAGCTCCACAAGTGGATCCGCTTAGAACAAGCGCGGCGACGCTCGCAACAGGCCAAGTCCGCCGCGCCAATGTTCGTCCCCGTCGTCAGGGGCACCGCCGACATCGCGCCGGTCGCATCCTCCCACGTTAATGGCGTTGCCCCGGCGGCTTGCCTCAGCGCACAATTGCCCAGCGGCGTGACGCTGCGTCTGGAAGGTCTCGGCCGTACGGACGCGACGCTCGTCGAGGTGATGATCACCGCACTGAGCGCGCGCTGATGTTTCGCATGGACGACGCCTTGTGCACCACGCTCAAATCGCAGGGGCTGATCCATGGCGACGAGACGACGGTGCAGGTGCTCAAGGAGGCCGACAAGAGCGCACAGAGCCAGTCGTATATGTGGTGCTACCGCAGCGCCGAGGACAGCGCCGAACCGGTGGTGATCTATAACTACCAACCGGGACGTGGGCAAGTGCATCCGCAAACCTTCCTGGGAGACTATGCGGGGCTGTTGATGAGCGATGCGGCGTGGCGAACCGTCGAGGGCCCGACACCCCTAGGGTGCTGGGCGCATGCAAGACGCGCCTTCGTGGACGCGGCCAAGGGACAGAAGAAGCCGAGCGAGCGCATCGCACAGGCGCTGGAATACATCAAAGTGCTGTATCAAGTCGAGGCGCTTGCCAAGGGCGATCTGCCCGATGACCAGACACGTCACGACTACACCTATGAACTGCGCCAGAAGCACAGCGTGCCGGTGCTCGATGCCTTCAAAACGTGGCTGGACACGCAGGCACCACTGGCCTTACCGAAGTCGCTGCTGGGCGGGGCGATCGGCTATGCGAGAAACCAGTGGCAGTATCTGAATCGCCATGTTGAAGACGGACAAGCGCCCATCGATAATAACGTCCTCGAACGCGACATCCGTCCCTTCTGCACAGGGCGAAACGCTTGGTTGTTCAGCGATACGGTAGCCGGCGCTGAGGCCAGTGCGATGATCTACAGTCTGATGCTGACGTGCCGTGCAAACGACGTTGAACCGTATGGGTATCTGTTGCATGTTCTCGACGAACTGCCGCAACGGGCCACAAGCGCAGACATCAGCGACTTGCTACCGTTCAATTACGCCAAACAGCAACGCGCCGTAAAGGCATAACGCACCCCTGATGCCACGCCTTACCCGCACGATCCTGCGGGCGTCTCCCTATGCATGCTCACGTGGGGAGAAACTCGCGCTTACCGTTAATCGCCTACTCCGACTTGCTTGCTTGACTCGTCGTCGGTATGGCCTTTGCGACATCGTCCGCAGCCTTGAGCGCCTCCCCAAACTTCGGAACCAGACTCATGGCTGCTTCATCGAGGGCGTTCACGGCATGCGGTAGATCCTCTAGAAGCCCCGAGTAGGTGAAGTAGCTATCGGGATCGCTGATTTTCTGAAAATATAAGGGTTTCGTGAAAATCGGGGTCAGCGACTTTGCATCGAAAATCACTACGCCACTGAACACTATACGGCTAAAAGAGTTGAGCGGCCCCGGCGCTTCCCGCACCGTAGCCTACCTCTGGAATAATAACTGCAATCGTATTGACTGATTTCAGCTTATCAGCATTGAACTTAGGTGGGCTTGCGCAAGCTGACAGTAGGGAGGCAGTAGCTAACAGCCATAAGGCATAAAGTCGTGAGCGTGTCATTGTTTGAGGGCGCTGAAAGATCGGTCTAATTTTCTAAACCGTTTAACGTCTCAATGCGCAAAAACTTTAGCCCGATAGAACATCCGATTTTCCCAGAAAATTCACTCTGCGACATGTCGAATGATAATAACCGATGTTCGATGGAGGCTAGCGATTAAAGGCAAGCAGGCGAGATCCATGAAACCAGGCACGGCAGGGCGTGTTTAACAAGCAGTTCAAGCATGAGTTGGTGCAGCAGGCGTATGCCCTCTGGTGTCTCGATCACGGCTCTCGCTCCAAAACAAGTGCGGACCTACATGCGCACCACACCCTCGGTCAAATTGGTCGGCACAAGGTGCTTTCGCCCGACGCTTCCGGCAGTCCGCCGGTGACCTAATTTTGATATGCGCGTCAGGCGTAATGCGCTTCAATACATTCATTTGGAGCGCAGTCCTATGCCGATCACCACTACGCAACACCGACAACGTGTCGGTCGATTTCGGCGGGATGCCACCTCGGATGCGTTGGGTCCAAAGCAGACTTCCGATCATGTCGGACGGAGAATCTTTCTGGCCAATCGATATGCAAGACATCACGGCTAGTTATTTTGCGGCAACTGACATAGAGAAAGCGGAATATAACGAAAGAGGCGATGGCATATGGGAGGATACCTTCACGAAAATCGTCGCGAAGATGTCGCCCGAAGGCGCGGCGAGAATCGACCAATCCGGTATGGTTCCGATGTCGGCCGTTGATGATTAACGCTAGTAAATGTCGACATCGGCCGCAACCGATAGGGCTTGTCCGGACGGCAAGCGTAGCATCAGGTTCACCTTCTGTTAGATTACCAGCGGACCTATCGGTGTCCATGTCCTCATGCCGGACGCGTAGCGTTCTGCCGTTGCCCTTCCACGCATCCGTCTTGGGCATGTACGTTTCCGGCGACACGAAGGCGGCGCCGCCGCTGTCCGTGCGGCCGAGCTTGTGCACTTGTTCACGACGCCAGCGCGAAAGTTGGGTGCGATTGATCGCGTTACGCTAGGCGACGACCGCCATCGAGACACCAGGAGACATAGCCTGCTAAGCAGCGGCGGCGGTCGCACCCACTCCCTTTCAACACTCAACTACAAACGAAGCTACTCGCGGCGTTGACATCGCCGCCCTGATAACGCGCCACTTTTGGGTACGGGCAAAGCGGCCGCGTGCGTCCTGCTCCCCAGTCGGTGGGCACGTCGGCGTTCGGCACGGCATTGCTCGCATCGCGCGCGGTGGCGAGCACGCTTTCCGGTGCCGTGCCTTGCTCGACCCATGCAACGAGCGGCGTGAGCATGTCGAACTGGTCGGTGCTCGGACCGCCGCTGCAATGGTTCATGCCGGCGATCGTATAAAGACGTGCGAAATTCGATGCGTCGCCGCCGTTCGCTGCGGTGAGCCGTTGATACCAGTCGGTCGTGTCGTTCGACGAAAACACCGGATCGCTTGTGCCGTGATAAACCATCAGCTTTGCCCCGCGCTGCTTCAACGCGCTGAGATTGGTTTCATCGGGCGGCGTCATGAACGACCAGGCGGACTCGGTATACACGCCGCTTGTGGCGAAGATCTTCGGCGCATCGGTGTCCATGTCGAAGTTCAGCGCGTACGCGGACAACTGGCTCACCACGGAAGCGGCTTGCGGCGGCGTGGTGAACGTGAAGGCGGCCGCGGCCGGGTCGAGCGTGATCGAGTTGGCCTGCTTCCACGCCGACCAACCAGCGCCGAGTCCGGCATCGTATGGGAAGCTTGCATAGAGCGCCGTCCCAGCACTGTTGCGCGCGCCCGAGAACACATTGCCGATGGCGTCCATCTGCGCGCTCGTCAGGCACGTGCCGTCACGAACGTTGTTTGTGCAGGTGGGGACGTCGGTGGCAAGGTTGAAGTTGGCCTGGCATGCCTTGATATCCTGAATGAGGCCGTCCGTCACACCATCGAGCGCATCGCACTTCGACAGTATTTTCGACGCCACCATTTGCCGTTCCGTCGAGGTGAAACCGGTAGTGATATCGGGCAGGCCGTTCGAGGTTGTCGCAGTCGCTACTTTCGCAAACTGCTGCGCGCTCCACATTTCACCGATGGCCGCCTTCGGCAGGTGAACGCCCGGATCGCCCGCGATGATGCCGTCGTACTCCGCCGATGAGCGCGCCGCCGCGACCAGTGCATGACGTCCGCCATTGGAGCAACCGTCGAAATAGCTCCGATCGGGGGCTTTGCCGTACGCCAGCTTGATGACCTGTTTAGCCATCGGCGTGAGCGTGGCGACTGCGTTGTAACCATAGTCGATCCGTGCCTGCGGATCGAGACCGAACAGGGGATTTTGCGCCGCGCCGTGCCCTGCATCCGAGCTGATGACCGCGAAGCCCATGTTCAACGCGTCGCTGGTGGGGCCCCCGCCGCCGATTTCGCCGGTGGCCGTGAGCACATTGCCGTCGAGTCCGCCGTTGGCCTGGTAAAAGAAGCGTCCGTTCCACGCAATCGGCAGGCGCATTTCGAAGCCGATCGCATAGGTCTTGCCGTCGACGCTACTGACGCGCTGATTCATGCTGCCTTGAATCAGACAATGTTCGGCGATCGGTTTGCCGACCACGGTGAGCGTGCCCGCGGCGACGTCCGTGACCGTGCTGAAGACGGTGTTGGAGAAAGTGAGCTTTGCAGCGAGTGAAGCGCAATCGCCGACCAGCGTGGCGGGCGTGGCCGCGCTCAATTGCGTCAATGCGGACGCGTTGTCGCCGATGCTGCCGCCGCACCCGGCGAGTGCGAGCGCTGCGGCGGACGCCAGTGCGATAGAGGTGCACTTCATGCTTTGTATCCTAGAAGGAATGACGAATGCCGACCATGACGCCGGTCTGGCCCGTGCCTGCGGCGGGCGTCGTGCCACCACCACCGCCGCTCACCGAGTACTCCGCCTTCGCGCTGTTCGCGAGGTACGACGCTTGCGCGTAGACAGCGGTGCGCTTCGATAGCAGATAGGTGGTGCGCAGCGTGCCCATCGTCGCGCGCGTGTCGTGCTGGGCATTCGCGATGTGATAAATCGCGCCGTCGACGATGAAAGCCGGCGTCACGTTGTACGCGGCGGCCACGAAGAACAGATTGGAGCGCACGCTCGCAACCGTGTCCGCGCCCGGTTCGACGCGACGGTTAAGCCATCCGATCCCAAGTTTGGTCTTGCCGAGTTTGGCGTAGGCGCTCACTTGCGCGCGGATGTCCTTGTCGGCGGCGCTGGTGAGGGGTGTCGGCGTAACGCCATCGAAGAAGTTTGCCGCCGCGGTGCTGCCGCCACGCTGTTCTTCATACGATGCCGCGACGCCGAATTGCGGTGCGTCGTACTTCAGCATCACGGACCATTCCCGGCATTGCGTCGTCTGCCCGGCGACGGATCCGGTACAGGTGCCCTGGCCAGGCGAGTTGCCGGTGCCGGTCGCATCGCGCCCGAACGAGTAGCTCGCGCCGAACGTGAGGCCCGCATAGCTGCCGAGGTAAACCACCGAGTTGTCGGCGCGGGCATTCGGTACGTATGCGTCAAGCGAGCCCAGACCGTAGATGTCCGGGCCGATCAGGTCCGCGCCCATCAGCGCGAGATAGGTCATCGTGTACTGGCGGCCGAACGAAACCGTGCCGTACGGACTCTTAATGCCGACGAACGCTTGACGTCCGAACATCCGTCCGCCTTGGCCTTGATCGCCGGCGCGCACGTTGAAGCCGCTTTCCAGCGTGAAGACCGCGCTATAGCCGCCGCCCAAGTCTTCCTCGCCACGCAGTCCCCAGCGCGAAGGCAGTTCACCCGTCACCGACGGCATGCGAAACACGCTCTTACCCGCGGCGTTCGCGTGCGATACGTATTCGATCCCGGTATCGATAATGCCGTAGAGCGTTACGCTCGATTGGGCCGCTGCGGCACCGCTGATAGTGCACAGTGCAGCACCGATTAATAGACGTGCGGATGGTTGCATGAAAGGGTTTCTCCGAACCGTTGAATGAAGAAGGGCGTATTGTTGTTTTGCGCTTGGGCTCAGGCTTTCTCGTGACGACGGCTAGTTTTCGGCGCGTGGACGGCGTAGCAGAAGCAACGCGGCGGCTGCCGCGATCACCGTGACGGGAATGCTTGCGCCGATCACAGTCGAAGAACTACGCCCCATCGCCAGCAATTGACCCGCTGCGAGCGGACCGACCACCGAGCCGATGCGGCCAACCGCAACCGCCGCACCGACGCCGGTACCACGCATAGCGGTCGGATAGAACGCGGCAGAGAGCGCATACAGCACCGATTGGCCGCCGATCACGAACATCCCCGCGAAGAACGCCGAGGCGGCTAGCGCACCGAAGCCGTGCGCCGTCGACAGCATCGCAAGCGAGTCGATGATCCCGACGTACATACCCGTCACCACGAGACCCGAGCGCATGCGATCCATCAACATGCCGATGCACAGCGCCCCGATGCCGCCACCGATATTGAAAAAGATCTGCACGTAGCCGACGTGCGCTCGCGTCAGACCGCTTGCAGCCATCAGCGAAGGCAGCCAATTCAGCAGAAAATAGAGTACGATCAGCGTGCAGAAATAGCTGACCCAAATCTGCACGGTCGAGAGACCACGTGTGCCGCCGAACAGGATTTCGCCGACCGGCGCGGGCTTGGCTTGACCATCGCGTGATGCGGTGGTGAACGCCTTCGAATCCGTGAGAAAGGCCAGCAGCAGCGGCACGAGCAGAAGCGGCCCCACGCCGCCGACGTAGAAAATGTGACGCCACTCGACGTTTCCCGCACTCAACACGCCGATCGCCGACGCGATCACGCCGCCGAACGGAATGCCGCAATACATCACGCTCACGGCGGTGTTACGCAGGCGTGGCGCGACCGCTTCCGATGACAACGCGATCAGATTCGGCAACGCGCCGCCTAATCCGATACCGGTCAACACGCGTACGATCACGAGCGTGTGGAAGTCGCTCGCCAGCGTGGTCATGATCGACAGCAAGCCGAACAGGCAAGCGGATATCACGAGCACGCGCTTGCGACCGATACGGTCGGCGAGTCTTCCGCCGAACATCGCGCCGGGTAGCAAGCCGAACGTCCCGGCGCTAAACGCCAGTCCCATTTGCCCGACGGACAGACCAAACTCGTGCGCCATGCGCGGTGCGGCGACCCCGACCGACTGCAAGTCGAGTCCTTCCAGCAGGGCGATCGCAAAACATAATCCGAGGGTTACGAACGTGCCTGCCCGGTTCGACGCTGCCGTGACCACCGCGGCATCGGACGTATGCAATGTTCCGGATTTCTTCACATTAGTTATCCTTATTAAACGACGTGGTTTTTCGGTTTCGCCGAATGGCACCAGACGCCGCGTCGCCGTCCTGCACGACGGACGAGCTCGGCAGGCGAGCGTTAGATCATTGTCGAGGCCATGAAAGCGGCGCGGCCGTCGCCCGACGAACACCGCAGCGTGCTGTGCATCGTTTCGATGACCAGGCTACGGGGCTCGCGTTTCTAGGCGTTGCGATAGGTCTCCACACGCAGCATCGTGGACTGGATTTAATATCAGGAAGGCTGATAATACAAGCGTAAATTGTTCGGTGAAAACACCTAGCAATTCGGTGACGGAACGCGAGGGGGTGCGAGCGGTTCTAGCCGCGCAGATTACGAACGAACGTTTCGAGATGGGTTTGGACGGCCCCGGCAGCATCGAGTTCGATGCCTGCCATCATCTGCTTTTCGATGGTCTTGACGGCCTGCTCGCATTCGCGCAGCACGGTGCGCCCTTCGTCGGTGAGTTGAAGCAGCACGATGCGCCCGTGCGTCGGGTCCGGTTTGCGGCTCACCCAATTACGCGCGGCCATCGCGTTCATTACTTCATTGGCCGATTGCGGCGTGATGAACGACCGCTCGGCGACCTGGGCGTTCGACGCTTCCCCTTTGGCTTCGAGCACGGAGAGCGCGGTGAATTGCGCGAGCGTCAGACCGAGTGGCGCGAGCGCTTCGGTCATGCGACGCCGCAGGATGCGGTCGAGACTGCCGATCACATAGGTCAGGCGCAGGCTGGTACGACGCGTGCGCGTGGCGGTGGGCTCGGCAGGCATAGTGTGATTTTTGCTCATCGTGGACAGGAAGTTCGGGCTATCCCGCATCTTAGCGCGGCTGAGCCCGATTCCGACACCTAAGGGTTTGCACCAGGAACGTGAATTTCCGCTTTACATATCAGGAAGCCTGATATTGAATGTGGTTATCGGGTTGCGATCGCAGCCGACGTTCACGGAGAAAGCAGATGCGTTATGAAGGCCGTTGGAAAACCGTCAAGGTCGATGTCGCGGAAGGAATTGCATGGGTATCGTTCAATCGACCCGAGAAGCGCAACGCGATGAGCCCAACGCTGAACACGGAAATGATCGAGGTGCTCGAAGCGGTCGAGCTCGATGCCGAAGCGCAGGTCCTGGTGCTCACCGGCGAAGGCGATGCGTGGACTGCCGGGATGGACTTGAAGGAATATTTTCGCGAAGTCGACGCCGGCCCCGAGATTTTGCAGGAAAAGATCCGCCGCGACGCATGCCGCTGGCAATGGCAACTGCTACGGATGTACGCGAAGCCGACCATCGCGATGGTCAACGGTTGGTGCTTCGGTGGCGGTTTCTCGCCGTTGGTGGCGTGCGACCTGGCGATCGCCGCCGACGAAGCCACGTTCGGCCTCTCCGAAATCAACTGGGGCATTCCGCCGGGTAATCTGGTGAGCAAGGCAATGGCCGATACCGTCGGGCATCGTCAAGCGCTGTATTACATCATGACGGGCGAGACGTTCACGGGGCAGGAAGCGACGCGGATGGGCCTCGTCAATAAGAGCGTGCCGCGTGCCGAACTGCGCGAGGTGACGCGTGCGTTGGCCGGCAAACTGCTCGACAAGAACCCGGTGGTGTTGCGCGCGGCGAAGCATGGCTTCAAGCGTTGTCGCGAACTGACGTGGGATCAGAACGAAGACTATTTGTACGCGAAGCTCGATCAGGCGCAATTGCGCGATCCGGAAGGCGGCCGGGAGCAGGGCCTGAAGCAGTTCCTCGACGAAAAGGCGATCAAGCCGGGTCTGCAAGCGTACAAGCGCTGATCGGTCGCAACGACGTGACGTTCTGATCACGCGGACCACTGCGAAAGATGCGGCGAAAAAGACTGCGAGGAGACGGCAGACATGCAAGAAGTGACCTTGTTGATTGGCGGCGAAAGCCGCGGTGCGTCGGACGGAAAGACCTTCGAGCGCATCAATCCGGCGACCGGTCGGGCGGCGTCGCGTGCGGCAGCCGCCACGCCGGCCGATGCCGACGCGGCGGTCGAAGCGGCGTCGGGGGCCTTTCCGGTCTGGTCGGCGCTGGCACCCACCGAGCGCCGCAAGCGTTTGCTGGCGGCAGCCGATCTGATGGATGCCCGCACGACGCAATTCATCGAAACCGGTGTCGCCGAGACGGGTGCGATGCCGAACTGGTATGGCTTCAACGTCATGCTGGCCGCCAATATGTTGCGTGAGGCTGCGGCGATGACGACGCAGATCGACGGTGCCGTGGTGCCTTCCGACATCCCCGGCAGCCTCGCAATGGCGGTGCGCCAGCCTTGCGGCGTGGTGCTCGGCATGGCGCCTTGGAATGCACCGGTGATCCTCGGCACCCGGGCAATTGCCATGCCGCTGGCGTGCGGCAACACCGTCGTGCTCAAGGCGTCGGAAGGTTGTCCGGGCGTGCATCGCTTGATCGGCAGCGTGCTGGAGGAGGCCGGTCTCGGCGATGGCGTGGTCAATGTCATCACGCATGCGGCGGAAGATGCGCCGGCGATCGTCGCGCGGCTGATCGCGCATCCGGCGGTACGTCGTGTGAATTTCACCGGCTCGACGCGCGTCGGGCGCATTGTCGCGCAACATGCGGCGACGCATCTCAAGCCGGCATTGCTGGAACTCGGCGGTAAAGCGCCGGTGGTGGTGCTAGACGACGCCGATCTGGATGCGGCGGTTTCAGGCATTGCCTTCGGTGCGTTTTTCAATCAGGGGCAGATTTGCATGTCGACGGAGCGCGTGATCGTCGACCGCAAGATCGCGGATGCTTTGGTGGAGAAGCTTGCGGCCAAGGCGCGGACGTTAAAAGCGGGTGACCCGGCCGCGACGGACTCCGTGCTCGGCATGCTTGAAAGCGCGGGTGCTGCGCAACGCATCAAGACGTTGATCGACGATGCGCGCGCGAAAGGCGCGACGTTGCCGGTTGGCTGCAAGGTCGATGGCGCTGTGATGCAGCCGGCGATCGTCGACGGGATCACCGCCGACATGACGCTGTATGCCGAAGAATCGTTCGGTCCGGTGGTCACGGTGCAGCGTGTGGACGGCGACGAGGAGGCGATTCGAATCGCCAACGACAGCGAGTACGGACTCTCGGCAGCGGTATTTAGTCGCGATATGTCACGCGCCTTGAACGTGGCGAAGCGGATTGAATCGGGTATCTGCCATATCAACGGCCCGACCGTGCACGACGAAGCGCAGATGCCGTTCGGCGGCGTGAAGAAAAGCGGTTATGGGCGATTCGGCAGTAAAGCGTCGATTGCAGAGTTCACGGATCTGCGTTGGATCACGATTCAAAGCGGCCCTCGGCACTATCCGATCTGAGCGTTGCGATCGCGCTTTCCACAAAGGAGACAGGCTTTGCATTCCGAGCCGATACAAAAGAACCCCGCCGACGCGCCCAAGCACTACCGGGCGACGACGATTGCTGCCTCGTCCTTGCACGCGCAGCAGCAAGGCGACACGTGGTATCTGCGCGCGGCCGAGCCGCTCGGCGCGCATCCGCACCGTCTGACCGAACGGCTCGTGAGCGGTACGCGGGCGCATCCTGAACAATGGTTGGCGGCACGCCGAGGCAGCGATGGTCGATGGATAGGCTTGTCCTACGCCACCGCGCTGCAAAGTGCACGCGCAATCGGCCAGGGCCTGCTTGCACGGGGTCTGTCCGCTGAACGGCCGGTCGTGATCCTGTCGGGCAACGATCTCGAACATCTGCAACTCGCGCTCGGCGCGATGTGGGCGGGCGTGCCGTATGCCGCGATTTCTCCCGCCTATGCGCTGGCTTCCGGCGACTTCGGCAAGCTGCGCCATACGATCGATTTGCTGACACCGGGTCTCGTGTTTGCAAGCGTCTACGATACGTTCGCGAAGGCAATCGACACGACCGTGTCCTCCGATGTCGAAGTGGTGGCCGCGACATTGCCACGAGCAAAGCCGGCGGCACGCGACGTGACAGCATTCGAGGATCTGCTGAACACACAGCCCACCACGGTCGATGCGGTGCACGCCGAAGTGAGTCCGGACGCCATCGCTAAATTCCTTTTCACCTCGGGTTCGACGAAGCTGCCGAAGGCCGTGCCGACCACGCATCGCATGCTGTGCAGCAATCAGCAGATGCTGCTGGAGACCTTCCCCGAGTTCGCGAAGGAACCGCCGGTGCTGGTCGACTGGCTGCCCTGGAACCACACATTCGGCGGCAGTCATAACGTGGGGATTGCGCTCTACAACGGCGGCACGCTCTATATCGACGACGGCAAACCGATCAACGGAAAATTCGAGGAAACACTGCGCAATCTGCGTGAAATCGCGCCCACTATCTACTTCAACGTGCCGAAGGGGTGGGAGGAGCTGGCGATGGCGCTCGAACGCGACGGGCAATTGCGAGAGACGTTTTTCTCACGCGTGAAGGTGTATTTCTTCGCAGGCGCGGGATTATCGCAAGCAGCCTGGGACCGGCTCGAACGCGTCACCGAAACATATTGCGGCGAGCGCATACGCATCATGGCGGGGCTCGGCATGACCGAGACGTCGCCGGCATGCTTGTTCACCACGGGGCCTGTCAAGTGCGCGGGCTATGTGGGCTTGCCCGCGCCCGGCTGCGACGTCAAACTCGCGCCGGTTGGCGACAAGCTTGAGGCACGTTATCGAGGGCCGCACGTCATGGCGGGATACTGGCGTGCCGACGCTGCGGAATGGCGCAACACATTCGACGAAGAAGGCTACTTTTGCAGCGGCGACGCACTGCGCTTTGTCGACGCGACGCGGCCAGACCTCGGATTGTTGTTCGACGGGCGTATCGCGGAGGATTTCAAACTGAGTTCGGGCACGTTCGTGAGCGTCGGTCCGATGCGAGCGCGTGTGATCTCCGAAGGTGCGCCGTACGTGCAGGACGTAGTCGTCGCCGGCATCAATCGCGACGATGTCGGGCTGGTGGTGTTTCCGCGCATCGACGACTGTCGGCGGCTAGCGGGTCTGCCTGCCGCGGCGACGCCGCAAGAAGTAGTGGAAGCACCCGTCGTGCGCGCGCACTTCACCGCGTTGCTGCACGCGCTCAATCTCGGGGCTACCGGCGGTGCGACGACCATCGCGCGTCTGCGGCTCATGGATGTTGCGCCGTCGCTCGACCTCGGCGAGATCACCGACAAAGGGTCGATCAATCAACGCGCGGTGTTGACGCATCGTGCCGCGCTCGTCGACGCAATGTACGACGTTGCGCAGCGCGATCCCGCGGTGATCGTCGCGGGCGCAACGGTTTGACATGAAGGGATGTGATGTGCTGCGGAATGCGTGAAGTTCTTTTTCCGTGATCTTCCCCGGTACGACGCGTGCACGCGTGCCGGGTGCAGCGGAAACCGCGCCCGAACGCGACTTCGAACACATTTGCGTAGGCGGTGCATCGCTCGATACCCGTTTTCCGCGTGAATATCGCATTTTCATGCGGATTTCGCTCGTTCCGTTGATACTAGCGTGCGACAGGCACGTAGATGATCCGACCCGACCTTCGTCTTTAACGCGTCATTTTAATAGGATAGGACAGACGACCACGTTCTTTAAAAACGCATTGTTTTTTTCAGCGTGATTTCGAAAACGGTGCCATTCGCGGTTTTATTTGAGATAGAGTGATAGTGCGGAATAACCGCTGTCTAAGATCATAATATCTTTTTTAAAAAAACGATAAGCTATGGAATTTCTTGTCAAAGCCAAGTTCAAATGTCCGGTTTTAGGGCTTTTTCCTTTTTCTCTTTCTTTGTTTTTGGCGGCGAAGCCGCCCAGTTCTTAGGCGTTTTCAAAATCAGCTCGTTGATCATTTCCTGTGTCAATTCGCGTTGTTTAATCTTGCCCGTCGATTGCGCGGCTGATAAATCTTGGGCGGCCGTTGTTTGCGGGGAATCCATAAGCCGGCGTCATGCATCCAACGTCGGATGGTTTCCTTGGCCAGCGTAATTCGGTCACATTCTTGGAGCTTCTCGCGCGCTAGCGTGGGGCCGAAGTCGGGATATCGCTCGCGCACGATACTCAGCACCCGCGTGCGCAGATTCTCCGGCGACAGACGATTACTGGGCTTGCCGCGTTTGCTCGACGCCAGGCCAACGGCCCCCAATTGCTCATAGCGCCGCCGTAGCCGAGAAATTTGCCGGCTCTGTGAGGTTCAGACGCTCCGCAGCCTTGACGCCGCTCAGGCGCCGCTCGACGACCGCCTCGATGATCTTCACGCGTTGCAGTTCGTTCATGCTGATCGTGACCAATCCTGGCTCGTTCATCCTCGACTCCAAGAGCTGCACCTCGTTCTAGGATGCGCCTCGGAGGGTGAAAACCAGACATTTCTAAAAAGCCTTTACAATTTTGTCAAAGTTAAGTTGAAATGTCGTACCGAGAAATAAGTTGAAATGTCGTACTTCAGTGTTTTATCGTCGGTTTCGTTGTTGCTCTTTTCATCGACTTTAAGACGATTTGCTCAGCAACTTTTGTTTGACTTTCCTTGCTCTGCGCAACGTTTTCGATCGCCTTATTGAAGTCGTCACGGTTGATCTCCCGTTGTTTCTTCAGGCCCGGCAAAGTGTGCTTTGGGTTTACTAGCTCACCTCGATGCGTCCTTGATGGTGATGCAATGATGCGTCGATTATCACGCTGCGCTTGCAGGGTCTGAGCGATTTGCAGCACATGTCCAAGCCGTTTGTTCTCCACAATGGCTCCCTGATCGACGTTCGATAAACGGTCGTAACGCGTGTGCGTAAGAGGGCGTCCATGGGACTGTATTTCGACCTCGCCATCCGGGAATTCAAAAACATCAATGTAGGTATGAATCAGCGTCCGATTCGCTGGCGTGTCTTCCAATAAATACATCACGCGATCGTACTGCACAGTCAGTGTTTGCGTCACTTTGCGCAATACGCGCACCGTCAAAATCGATGACAATATTTCATCGTTTCGCACCGAACGATGTGCGTCGTGATCACTTTTGGGCGGCTTGCCGAATCGTCGGTTATAGTCTGCGATGAAGGAGGGCGCATACGCGTTGGCTGCCTCCTTTGTGCTGATTTCTCGCAACCTGAGTTCCTTGACCAATCGATCCTGCAAGGTCAAGTTTGCGCGTTCTACTCGGCCTTTTGCCTGGCTACTATTCGCGCACCATGTGTCGATATTAAGCTCGAAGCAAGCACGACCAAACTGCGTTATGCCTTTGCCAAAGCTCTTTTCCTCATTGCGATTGCCATTGATGCGAAATACCGAAAATTTATCACTGTACAGCGCCATCGGTTTGCCATGGTTGTCCAGGTGTTGGCGCAACGCCTCGAAATAGCTAAACGTCGACTCTGTCTGCGTGAAGTGCAAAGTCATCAATCGGCTTGTCGCATCATCGATAAATACGAGTAATACGCACGACGCCGCGCGTTCCTCAAACCACCGATGATCGCTGCCATCAATTTGGATTAACTCGCCCACACACGCGCGTCGATTGCGCGGCTGATGAATCTTCGGTGGACGGAGCTTGCGAGGAACCCAGAAGCCGGCAGCAGTCATTAACCGACGAACGGTAGCCACCGACAGATCAAAGCCGTGCGCCTCGCGTAGCTTCTCACAAGCGAAGGTCGGGCCGAAGTCAAGATAGCGTTTGGCAACCAAACCCAAAACACGTTCCGCCAGGCCCGGTGGCAATTGATGATTACTCGCGTGGGCACGCTTGCGAGAGATTAAACCCGCCGGACCTTCATCGCGATAACGTCGACACAGACGTTCCACCTGGCGCACGCTGAGCTTGAGTTGCTCAGCCGCTCGCCATGGCATCAACAAGCCGTCTATGACGGCTTGGATGATCTTGATTCGTCCAAGTTCGCGCATGCTCATGGTAATAGATCCAGAGTTATCCATGGCGCGCTCGCAACTAAGGTCGGTGGACGCTTAGCTTGCGCCCAAAACGAGCTCAGTGCGACATTTCAATTGATCGCAAGCACGACATTACTATTGAACGCTAACAAATTTTTTGGTGGATAATATATATTATGTTAAGTTAAATTGCTATTTAGCTCCGTTCGGCGTTCGAAGCGAAATTGGCGGTAACACTAACGCGCCGCAAGAATTTGTGCGAGGGATCGTCTCAGCCGCCCGTAGCGCTTCCTCGGTTTGCCAATCGTCTTTGATTCGAAGTCGCGGGCACATAGAGGTTCTCCTTTTCAGGCTCGCGAGACCGATGACGGTTCGATAGCCGCCATCCGGCGCGGGGCTCTGACATCCCGCAGTCGACACGGGAATGGCGGCGCAGGATCAGCCCTCGAAACCGTACAGCTTCGCCGGATTCGTCACGAACACCTGCTTCTGCCAATCCGAGCGTCCGATCCACGAGGCGAACGTATCCAGCAGCGCGGCGTCGTCCGGCTTGTGCAGCTTTTCCGTCGGATGCGGCCAGTCGGTGCCCCACAGCATCCGTTCCGGCGCCATCGCGATCAACGCCTCCGCGACCGGTGCCACATCGCTGTAGCCAGGCGCACCGACCTTGCTGTCGACATAGGGACCCGACAGCGTCACCCAGACATCGCCCTTTTCGACCAGCCTGCGCACGGTCCGGAATGCGTCGCTCTCGCGTCCGCCCGGCTCCGGTACATGCGCGATGTGATCCAGGACCAACGGGCACGGGAGCGCGGTAAGGTGCGGCTCGAGGCCCGGCAGTCGAGCGCCCTGCACCACCAATTCGATATGCCACCCCAGCGGCGCAATGCGCTTTGCCAGCGGTGCCAACATGGCCAACGTCGTCGCACCCGGATAGCTCAGGTTGAAGCGGATCGCGCGAACGCCTGCCTTATCCATCTCGGAAAGCGTGGCGGTGGTCACCGTGTCGTCGACCACCGCGACACCGCGCGCATGCTGGCCGAAATGCGTCAGCGCTTCGAGGAGGCAGCGATTGTCGGTGCCGTAGGTCGACGGTGTGACCACCACGTTCCGATGCATGCCGAGTCGCTGCTGGATATGCCGATATTGCGCAATGCTGGCATTCGGCGGCTGCAGCGTCGTGCCGGGTGCTGCCGGGAAGCGATCGTCGTAGATATGCATATGGCAATCGATGGCGCCGTCCGGCAGCCGGAAGGTCGGACGTTCGGTACCGCTCGACCAGACTTCCGCAGCCTGGGCGAACGCGTTGCGCTCTGTCAGGGAGAGCGCGGCCAGGGCCAATCCCGTATCTCGTAAAAAGTCTCTTCGGTTCTTGTCCAACATGCTTCAGATCGCCTTCGTTCGTTGTACAACCTGCCCCTGCGGTCCATTGCGCGTGAGCGACAGCAGGGTCAGGACACTGATCAGCGTCAGGACGGCCAGCGGCATCAGCGCCAAGGCATAGCTGCCCGTCGCATCTTTGACCCAGCCGTAGACGTTCACCATCAGGCCGCCGCCGAGCAGATTGGCCAGGGCATTGATCATCGCCAGCCCGGCCGCGGTGGCACGGCTGGAAAGCAGACCCCCGGTCAGCGCCCAGAATGGCCCCTTGAAGGCGTAGGCCCCTACCAGCACCGCGCTCAACATGCACACGGCCGGCGCCAGCGCCGAACTCAGCGACGTGGCGAAGAGTCCGACACCGATCAGCAGCATAGGAATGACCGTGTGCCAGCGCCGCTCGCCCGTGCGGTCGGAGCGGCGCCCCCAATACACCATCAGGACGGACGACAGGGCGTAGGGGAGCGAATTCAGCAATCCCGTCTGCATCACCGTCAGGCCGTACGATTTCAACAGCTGCGGTTGCCATACGGACAGCGTGCTCCCTGCCGCCGACGCGCACGTGTCGACCAAGGCCAGGCAGATGACATAACGGTTGAAGAAGAGCTTGTGCAGCGGCATGGAGGCCACCTTTTGGGGTCCTTTCTGCTCGCCGGACAACGCGGTCGCGAGCCAGCTACGCTCGTCTGCCGTAAGCCAGGTCGCCTCGTCCGGCTTGTTGGTGAGGAAGAACAGGCAGGCCACGCCCAGCAACGCCGTCGGAATGCCTTCCAGCAGGAAGAGCCAGTGCCAACCGCGCAATCCCTCGATGCCGTTCATCTGCAGCAGCGCCGCCGAAACCGGCGAACCGATGAAACTCGCAGCAGGGATCGCGACCATGAAGATCGCGATGATGCGGGCGCGATGCGCCGCCGGCACCCAATAGGAGAGATACAGCAGAACGCCCGGAAAGAAGCCGGCTTCCGCCGCCCCCAGCAGGAATCGCAGCACATAGAACGACGCGGCGTTATGTACCAACGCCGTGGCGGCCGACACCAGGCCCCACGTGATCATGATGCGCGCGATCCACACGCGCGCACCGTATTTCTGCAGCGCCAGGTTGCTCGGCACCTCGCAGAGGAAATACGAGATGAAGAAAAGGCTGCTGCCGAAACCGAAGGCGCTCGCGGACATGCCGATGTCGCGATTCATCTGCAGCGACGCCATGCCCACGTTGCCGCGGTCGATGAAGGCAAGCAGATAGCAGACCATGAGGAAAGGCACCAGTCGCCAGACGACCTTCCGTATCGTTCGCTTTTCGATGTCGGGCACGCTGCGCCCTTGCGGTTCTTGCATGATGGAGTTCCACATAGGTGTCGACCGAGTCGGTCATCGCGGCGCGACGGCGCCCTACCTTCGCGCATCGCGTCGGTTACGCGCGTCGGTTACACGCGTCTGCTACTTCAGGCTTCTGCCACGCGTCTCGGGGGCGATCAGCACCACGACGCCCGCCGCTGCGAAGGCCACGATGGTGGTGGCGAGGCCGAGCGTAAAGCCACCTGACGTCGATGCCAGCGCGCCGATAACGATCGGCGCGAGGAAGCCGCCGAGTCGACCGCCGTTGTAGGCCAGTCCCATCAGGAAGCCACGCGATTTCGTGTCGCCGATGATCTCGGCGAGGAACGGCCCGGAACCGGCGAAGATGCCGTTGACGCCGAAGCCGGTCAGGAAGATCGCGATCATCAACGGAACGGACGTATCTGCCGTGATGTACACGCCCACCGCGATGGCGCCCACCACCAGATAGCCGAAGAACATCGGACGGCGGCCCCAGCGGTCCACGAAAGCGGAGAACAGCAGGAAGCCCGCGATGGCGCCGAACTGCAACGCGAGCACGAACTTCAGGCTGTGCAGGAAGTCCAGGTGCTTGACGACCTGCAGGAACGTCGGCGTCCACGTGAACACCCCCCAGTACAGGTACTGCAGGAAGAAGATGAAGCTGAACGCGAGCACCATGCCGCGCACGTTGGCCTTCGCCGCGGGCGCAAAGTCGATGGACTCCGCTGTGGCGGCGGCCCGCTTGCGTTCGCGCCAGATGGTGGGTTCGGGCGTCTTGCGTGCCACGAGGAACAGGATGAAGAACGGCAGCGCGCCGATCAGGAACAGGATCCGCCAGCCGTCTCCGGTCAAGCCGCCGAAGGCATTGCCGACGATGCCGGCAATCGCGATCGACAGGATCGCGCCTACCGGCAAGCCCATCTGCATCAGTGCGCCACCTTTGCCGCGCCGGCTTGCATTCCAGGTCTCCGCCACCAAGGCGGCGCCCGATGTCCACATGCCCCCCATGCCCAGGGCGCCGCAGAAGCGCGTGATCGCGAACCAGGTCCCGTTCGGGGCCAGCGACAGCAGTCCGGAAAACAGCGAATAGATGGCGATGCACAGCATGGCCGTGCGTACACGCCCGATGCGATCGGATACATAGCCGAAGACGATGCCGCCGCCGATCTGTCCTGCCGCCGTCACGCTGGTGAACAGGCCCGCCTCCGCTTTGGACAGGCCAAACTGCATCGCGAGCACGGGCAGCAACAACGAGAGCAGGAAGGAGTCGTAGCTTTCGAACGTCCATCCCAACCCCGCAAGCGACAGCGAGCGCCATTCGTTGCGCGTGATGCTGCTGTAGCGTCGGGCTTTCGCCTCGTCGGCCGCAGTACTGTCGGGCGTGATCCGTGCGCGTATATCGGTAGACGATTTCATTTGCCGTTTCCCTGTCCGAAGGTCGCGCCAAGGCGATAGGTGTCGATCGCGGTGCTCGAGAACAGCGCCGCCCGCTCCGATGCGGAGGCCTGCGCAGCAAGGCGCTTGAACGCGTTCCACAGCACGTGGTAGCTGAACATGCCTTTGTCCACCGGGAAGTTGCTCTGGAACATGCAGCGCGACGCACCGAAGAGCGACAGGCATGTCTCGAAATACGGCCGCCACGCGCGTGCCAACGCCTCGGAAGAAGGCGGTGTCGTCGCCGCAGCGAACGGATGACCGAACACCGGCATGCCAGCGCCGCCGAGCTTCAGCCGCGTGTTTGATAACGTCGCCAGTCGACGCAAGCTGGATTGCCAAGCCGACAGTACCGCTGCGCCATCCCCTGCATACGGGCCGACGCCGATCGGGCCGCCGAAGTGGTCGATGACGACGGTCACATCGGGCGTCGCCTTCGCCAGCTCGTACAGCGCATCCAGTTGCGTGTGGTACAGCCAAACGTCCAGGGACAGCCCGTATTTCGCGAGTCGCTGCACGCCGCGGCGAAAGCCCGTCTGCTGCATCAGGTCCGGCGGCGGTGTCACGATCGTCGATTGCACCGCTGCGTCGGCATGCCACGCCAGCGGATTGCGCATCCCGCGTAGCCGGCCACCGGAGCGCTCGAGCATCTGCTCGATCACTGGGTCGACGGCATCGCCCAGCGTGAGGTCCGCACCACCGACGATCCCCTCGCACCAGCGCGTCTCGCCGTAGGCGCCGCTGGCCCCCATCGCCGCGATGCCGTTTGCAAACTCCACTTCGCCTACTGCCTGCATCTCGCGCGGACCGTCGGCGCGCAACATGGAGCGGCATTGCACATAGACGGTGGACACGATGCGATGCCCGGACGCGGTATCGTCTCGAAATTCATGGAACAGGTAGCGGCCGCTCTGTCTGTCCCACAAATGGTGGTGGGCATCGACGATAGGGAGATCGGGATCGAGGATGGGTTCCTGCCGCAACGCGAGCCAGTCCTCTTTGACCGGCAGGTGCGGCGCATGGACGATCTGCATTACGCGCTCCTTTTTCCCGGATCGCCCAACCAGGCGATCGTCAACGCGCCGATCAGCATGACGGCCGAGACGGCCATCAGCGGCAGGCGATAGCCGTCGGAAAGCTGCTTCAAGGCGCCGATCATCGACGGACCGACGAAACCGCCGAGATTGCCGATCGACACGATCAAGGCCAGGCCGCCGGCGGCAGCGCGACCGGTGAGAAAGGCCGAGGGTATCGCCCAGTACGTCGCTTGAAACGCCAGGATGCCACTGACCGTGATGCACAGCGCGATGAGTTTCAGCACCGAGCTCTCCGTATAGACGCTTGCCGTCAGTGCCACGGCGGCGATCGCCAATGCGCCCGCGATATACGGAACGCGGTGCGTCGCACGACGGGCCAGCCGCGCCCACAGCAACATGACGAACGCGCCGATGAGATAGGGCAAGGCATTCAGCCAACCCACCGTTGCATGATCCACGCCGAATTGCTTGATGATCTGCGGCATCCACAGCCCTACGCCCAGCGAACCGACGATGCCGCAGAAATTGACTAAGGCCAGCACGAAGACACGCCAGTTCGTCAGCGCGCTTTTCAACGTCGCGCCGTGTCGGGTCGAGATGTCGCGCTGCTCGTCGCGGAGTCGCTGTGACACGCTGGCTTTCTGCGCATCGGTGAGCCACGCCGCTTTCTCCGGTCCGTCGTTGAGTACAAACAGGCAGGCAATACCCAACAGCACGGCCGGCAAGCCCTCGACCAGCAAGAGCCATTGCCAGCTGTGCAGCCCGCCCATGCCGCCCAGTTGCAGCAAAGCCCCGGAAATCGGCGAGCCGATCATGTTCGCGACGGGAATGCCGACGAGAAAGGCTGCCGTGATCTTCGCGCGCCAGGGACCCGGAAACCACAACGTGAAATAGAGATAGATGCCCGGCGTGAAGCCCGCTTCTGCAATGCCCAGCAGGAATCGCGCGGCCGCAAAGCTCTTCGGTCCGACGACGAAAGCCGTCAGCATCGAGCAGATGCCCCAGCTGATCATGATCCGCGAGATCCAGCGGCGCGCGCCGAACTTATGCAGCGCGAGATTGCTCGGTATCTCAAAAATGAAATAGCCGATGAAGAACAGCCCCGCGCCCAGGCCGAACTGCTCGGCCGTCAAGCCCAGATCCCGGTTCATCGTCAGCGCGGCAAAGCCGACGTTGGCGCGGTCCAGATAGCTGACGACATAGCAGGCGAAGATGAACGGCAGGATCCTTCCAGCGCTGCCTCGCTTGCCGCATAGTCGTCGTCCGGCACGGCTGCCGCGAATCGCGTCTGGCCACCAGCCGGCGTTGCCACCGTCTGCGAAGTTCCCATGATTGCCTCCTCCGTCGCACTTCGTCGAGCGCGACTTTTATCTTATTTTTCGTCGACCCAGCACCGCGTTGCAGGGCCGTACATCACATCCGCTGCGGCCCCTGGTGCGGCAGCAGGCCCGGAATATCCATCTCGACGCTCAGGACCGTGCCGCTGGCCGACTCGGTCATGAACAGGGTCTTCATCTCCGGGCCCCCGAAACACAGGTTCGTCAGCGACGCCCCTTCCGGGCTCATCAAGATCTCGACGGGCTCGGCATGGTGATTCAATACCCACACGCGCCCCAGTCCGGGATTCGCGACGAACAGCCGGCCGGCGTTGTCGATCGTCATGCCATCGGGACCGCTCGGGCCA